>JBPCVQ010000415.1:0-2642 GCA_051010395.1 Geminicoccaceae bacterium
TGAGCCTTGCCAGCCGGTCGAGCCGATCCGGCCCAAGAGCTGGATGCCGAAGCCCAAGGCCAAGCCCAAAGGCCCATCACCGGCCTATCTTGCCGCGAAGGCGAGAATGGCGGCGTTTCATGCAAGCGCCGAACCAGCACGCAAGGCAAAGCCCGACCTGCCCAAATCGAAACCCAAAGAGCTGAGCGAGGAGGAACGGCGTTTGGCGCGGCATGTCCAGGCATTCCGCAAGAGCAAGCTCAAGCTGTCGGAATTCTGCCAGCGAGAGGGGCTTGATCCCGCTTCGATGCGCCAAGCACTCGCCAGCCACCACAAGCGGGCCAAGGAGCGGATAGCGGAGCAAGGTCGATGAAGAACTGCCGTCTCACCCTTACCGACAAGCTGGTGACTGCCGCGATGCCGGCAACCAGGGAATACTGCCTTCGGGATTTGAAGCTTTCTGGCCTCGCGCTTCGGGTGCTGCCGAGCGGCGGCAAGCGCTGGGTGATGCATCTCCGGGTCGATGGCCAGTTCAGGCGGGTAACGCTCGGCGACGCCAGATCCATCCCAGTCAACGAGGCTCGCACCAAGGCCCATGCCCTTCTTGGCGGCAACCTGCCCGACCCTTTGCCAGCCAAGCGTGAGGCCATGCGCTTCGACGCCTTTGCCAGGCTGTACGAAAGCCGCCGTGCTCCTTCTTGGAAGCCCGCCACCCTCCAAACCTTCCGGGGTTATCTGCGCTGCACCCTCCTGCCGTTCTTCGCCGGCATGCCGATTGACAGGATTGCCGCCGCCGATGTCGCTCGATGGTTTCATGACTATGGCGCCAGCCGGCCCGGTGGCGCCAACCGGGCGTTCCACATTCTCCGCGACATGCTCAACCGAGCGCGGGAATGGGAGTTGATCCCGGAAGGCATGACCAACCCCTGCCGGGGCATCGTCCTCAATCGCAGCGCGCCGAGGGGCCGCCTTCTCAATCAGGAGCAGCTGCAACGGCTGGGCGCCACCCTTGACCGCTATGCCCTGATCCGGGGTGATCAAACCGATATCATCCGGTTGATCCTGCTGACGGGCTGCCGTTCGGGTGAGATCTTCAAGCTTCGCTGGAAGGAGGTGAAGCGCGACCGTCTGGCGCTTGCCGACAGCAAGACCGGCCCGCGCACGGTGCTCCTCGGCGAACAGGCACGCGCCCTCCTCCGGCAAAGGCGCCAAAAGCGGCAGTCAGCCTTCGTCTTTCCGAGCCCAACCGATCCAGCCAAGCCAAGAAGGACCATCACCTCTGTCTGGCGCCGCATCCGCGCCGAAGCTGGTCTCGGCGACGATATCCGCCTTCATGATCTGAGGCACACATTCGCCTCGCACGCGGTGATGCGCGGCGAAACCTTGATGATGACGGGCAAGCTGCTCGGTCACAGCACCCCGGTGACCACCGAACGCTATGCTCATCTTGCCGACAGCTTCTTGCTTGATGCCGCGGAACGGGTGGCCGGTGAGATTCTGAAGCTTACCGGCCCGATTTGCTGAAGGATTAACGCCACCTTTCTTTTCTTGGTAGAAGCTGGATTGCGCATGCAATCCTGCCTATCCGGCGAGGATCGGGGGGTGCTTTTGGACATGCGGGTGTGGCGATCCGGGTTGCGAGCTGCGCATGGACCTCTCTGGCCATGCGCAGAACGCGGCCCTGATCGGCCAGTAAGCCGCGTTTCCGAAAGCGGGGGGCAGACGCCCCCTCTTACAGAGTAACGGTCACGTTTGGACTGTTGCGATTTAGGCTGGCTGGCGGTGTTTCAATATCCAGCGGGCCTTGGTACTATAGTATCGCTGCCGCAGAGGTAGCGGCCCGCCCAGGGTGCTACGAACACCCCGGACGAGCCTGACCGCAACGGAGGGGTAACTCCGTCATGGCTAACTCTCTTTTACGCACGGAGGGTTCGGTTGGAAACACCGCGCATGCGGTGTTGAGAACCCCATTGCACGCAGCGGCTACGCTGTCCGTGTTGACCGACGTCGCACAGGATTGGAATGCCGGTGATTTTTGATCGCCGACATCCTGAACCTATTGCTGATTCTCGCGGCGGCTCAGTGAGCCGGCGATTGGTCGAGAGTCACGGCGACGTCAAGTACGAATTGCGCAAACGGCGTCGCCGTGCAGCCTTGGCTGGAGCGCTCCTGGTTGAAAAACCTAGGAAACGCTCATGCTCAAGACAAGCTTTGAACATCGACATGCGTCGAGCATGTCATGGATCGATTGGGTGATCTTCGCTGCGGGCTGCCTCGCTTGGGTGTTCGCCCTCGGCTCCCTTGCGGTCCTGCTGATCATGGTAGGCGACTAGGTCTGTACGCGGCCGACGAGTACCGCCCTGATTTCCGACCTGTGCGTTGCTAAGGTCCGTTCTTATTGACGTGAGTATGGACGTGCATAAGGACAGTGAGCTTGGGTCGGATGGAGATATTGACGGGTGTCGAACGTCGTCGTCGCTGGTCATCGGAAGAGAAGCTGCAGATTTTGCGCGAAGCTTCGGCGCCCGGATCATCAATTGGTGTCGTGGCCCGTCGGCACGACATCAGCCGGTCTCAGATCTATCAATGGCGTCGGGCTTTCCGTTCAGGTCGTCTTCGGTCCGAGGCGTTGGCGGTGGTTGATTTCTTGCCGGTCGAAGTTT
>JBPCVQ010000416.1:0-55643 GCA_051010395.1 Geminicoccaceae bacterium
TTTTCGTCGTGCTGAAGACTGTGCTTACGGCGGCGATGCCTATCGCGGCGAAGGCGGCGAGCAACATGTCTCCAATGGCAACAACATGCAGAACCCCCTCTATCGCGCCTTCATCGAAGCCGGTGAGCAGGCGGGGTATCCGCTGACAACTGACTATAACGGGCATCAGCAGGAAGGCTTCGGCCGTATGGACATGTCGGTCAAGAACGGCGTGCGCTGGTCGACGGCCAATGCCTATCTGAAGCCCAGCCTGTCCAGGCCCAATTTGCGGCTGGAGATGCATGCTCTCACCCGCCGCGTCCTCCTGGAGGGGAAACGCGCCGTCGGCGTCGAGTATGTCGACAAAGCCGGCCGCACCGTTCAGGCGCGGGCGGCGCGAGAGGTCATCTTGTCCTCCGGCCCGATCAACTCACCCAAGCTCCTTATGCTCTCGGGCATCGGCCCCGCCGATCATCTCAGCGAACATGGGATCGATGTGGTCCACGATCTGACCGGTGTCGGCGCGAACCTGCATGACCATCTCGAACTTTGGATCCAACAGGAATGCACCCAGCCGGTCAGCCTGAACGGCGTGCTGAACCCCTTGGGCAAAGCCTGGCTCGGCCTGCAGTGGCTGCTGTTCAAGAAAGGCCTGGGTGCTACAAATCACTTCGAGGCGAACGGCTATATTCGAAGCCGGCCCGGCATTCCCTATCCGGACATTCAGTATCATTTCCTGGCGGGCGCCGTCGCCTATGACTGCTCCAGCGCTACCAAGGGCCATGGCTTCCAGGCGCATCTCGGCCCCAACAAACCGAAGAGCCGGGGACGCCTGACGCTGCGCTCCGCCGATCCCGAAGCAGCACCTCGTCTGTTCTTCAACTATCTCGATCACGAGGATGATCGGCGAGTTTTTCGTAATGGCATCCGCCTCACTCGTGAGATCTTCGCGCAGCCCGCCCTCGACCCCTATCGCGGCCGGGAGATCCTGCCTGGAGAGGATGTGCGCACGGACCGCGAGATGGACGGTTTCGTCGCGGAGCATGCGGAAACCGCCTATCATCCTTGCGGCACCTGCAAGATGGGAACGGACCCCATGGCGGTGGTCGATCCCGAGACCCGGGTGCATGGCGTCGAGGGCCTTCGCGTGATCGATAGCTCGATCATGCCCAACATCACCAACGGCAACCTCAATGCGCCGACGATCATGATCGGCGAGAAGGGGGCCGACCATGTCCTCGGTGGAGGCCTGTTGCCGGCGTCCAACGCCGAGGCCTACCAGGCCCCGGATTGGAAGCATGCGCAGAGAACCGGAGAGCCCGAGGTTCGGCTGACGGAGCCCGGTGTTTGATGAAATCCTGTTATCCAAGATGATCGAAAAGGATGCCCGATGAACGAGCCCTGCTGCGGCCCCGGCTATGCCTCGCCGATGGAGGCCATGAAAGCGCCGCGCGAAAAACTGCTCTACACGATCGCGATCTACACCGGGACAGGCATCCAGAAGCCGGACTACCTTGTCACCATCGATGCCGATCCCTCAAGCCCGACCTACAGCCAGGTGATCTCGCGTCTGGAGATGCCTGGCATCGGCGACGAACTGCACCACATGGGCTGGAACGCCTGCTCGTCCTGCCATGGCGACGCCGACATGGAGCGCAGATATTTGATCGTCCCCGGCGTGCGCTCGACCAATCTGCACATCGTGGATTGCGCCACCGACCCGCGTCGTCCGCGACTGCACAAGGTGATCGACGGCACGGAGGTCAAAGGAAAAACCAATCTCAGCGCGCCGCACACGGTGCATTGCCTCGGCTCCGAGATCATCATTTCGATGCTGGGCGACGCCAAGGGCAATGCACCCGGCGGCTATCTCCACCTGGATAAGGATTTCAACATCGTCGGGCGTTGGGAAAACGCCATGGGGGACATCAAGTTCGGCTATGATTTCTGGTATCAGCCGCGTCACAACGTCATGGTCTCCAGCGAATGGGCGGCGCCTAACACCTTCATGCCAGGCTTCGATCTGGAGGAAGTCGGGCATCTGAAATATGGCCGCGAACTGCATTTTTGGGATTTTGAGAAGAGGGAACCGAAGCAGAGCTTCTATCTCGGCGAAGACGGTCTCATTCCGCTCGAAGTGCGTTTCCATCATGACCCGGCGAGTTCGCATGGCTTCGTCGGGGCGGCGCTGAGCGCCAACATCATCCATTGGTGGAAGGATGGGTCGGGGGAGTGGCAGTGGGAAAAGATCATCGATGTAGAGAACGAGCCGCACCCGGAATGGCCGATCCCCGTGCCGGGCGTGATCTCGGTGATCCTCCTTTCGATGGACGACCGGTTTCTCTACTTCTGCAACTGGCTGCATGGCGACATACGCCAATATGACATCACCGATCCCCACCATCCGAAACTCACGGGCCAGGTCTGGATGGGTGGACTTTTGGGCCGTGCGCCCGAAGTCAATGGAGTAAAGGTCACCGGCGGCCCGCAGATGATTCAGCTCAGCCTCGACGGCAAGCGGCTCTTTGTCACGACCAGCCTGTTCAGCACCTGGGACAACCAGTTCTATCCGGAGATACGCACCAATGGCGGCTGCATGCTGATGGTGAATTGCGACACGGAAAAGGGCGGCATGGCGATCGATCCGAATTTCGTCGTGGACTTCGGCAAGGAGCCGAACGGCCCCAGCCGCTGCCACGAAACTCGCTATCCCGGCGGCGACTGCACGTCCGACATCTGGCTTTGAGCGATCCCGTGTCGAACGACGTCACCATCACGATCGCCAATCGAGACAACGCCGTCCACCGCGTGGACCGGCGAAAGCCGCTGCTCGACAGCCTGCGGGCCTTGGGCGTCGATCTCCCTTATGGCTGCAAATATGGGGGGTGCATTACATGCGCCGCCAAATTGATCGAGGGTGAGGTGAACCAGGCAGCGCAGGTGGCGCTGAACAATCGCCAGATCAGCGATGGGTATGTGATCCTCTGCGTCGCGCGTCCGCTGACTGACTGCACATTGGAAATCGGCGTTGAGAGCCATGACAAGCTCTACCGCAATCCATTCCTCGATCCACTGGCCCCACATGAATTGAAAGCCGATATCGCAAGCCCGAAGGAGAGTTGACGTATGGGCAAGAGGAACCATCGTGACGATTATGATGAGGCCTACCTGCAGGGCATCCTCAAATCCGTCAAAACTATCGCCATGGTTGGAGCAAGCTCGGATCGGACGAAGTTTTCCTATGGCGTCCTCCGGGTTCTCCATGAAACCGGCTACGACATGATTCCCGTCAATCCCAACCCTGACCTGACGGAAATCCGCGGTCTCAAGGTCTACCCGTCGCTCAAAGCGATCGATCGCCCGGTCGACATGGTGGAGATCTTTCGTCGCTCGGAAGAGCTGCCGGGCATTGCGCGCGAGGCGGTTGAGATCGGTGCCAAGGTGCTTTGGGGCCAGATCGGCGTCTACAGCGAGGAGGCCGCAGATATTGCGGAGAATGCCGGTCTTGATGTCGTGATGAACCGCTGCCCGAAGATCGAGCTTTTCCGACCGTTCTGGAAGCCGAAGCTGCATTTGGGAATCTGAACTCAGGGCGGTCTGATTGAGCTCCTGAAAGTCTTCTCGAAACGAATGAAACCCGAAGGGGGGAATCAAGAGGAGTCCGTATACCCTCGTGTCTCCTGGCGTCTTCTGCGACGACGGTGACAACCAAATGAGGTGGTCACACCACCGCGGTGGCTTCGATCTCGACCTTGGCCTTATCTTCAAGCAGTGCACTGACCTCGACGACGCTCATGGCCGGGAAGTGGCGGCCGATGATCTCCCGGTAAGCCGCTCCGATGGCCTTCTGATTTTGTAGATAGGCCTGCTTGTCGGTTACGAACCAAGTCAGCCTGACGAGATGCTCGGGGGCGCCGCCGGCCTGCTCCAGGATGGTCCGAATATTGCGGAGCGCCTGCTCGACCTGGCCGGCAAAGTCTTCCGTCTCGAAAATCTGATCGGCGTTCCAACCGATCTGGCCGGCGAGGAAAATCGTACGCCCGCTGGCTGCAATCGCATTGGCATAGCCAAGCGCCGGTTTCCAGTCTTCCGGTTGGATCATCTCGTGCATCGTCGACCTTTCAAGGTTCCGTATCAGGGGGAACTAAAGTTCGGTCCTCACTCGCCAGAGTTCGGGAAAGAGTTCGATCTCCAACATGCGTCTCAGATAGGCAACGCCCTCGGTCCCGCCGGTGCCGCGCTTCATGCCGATAATGCGCTCGACTGTGGTGACGTGGTTGAAGCGCCAGCGGCGGAAATAGTCCTCGAGGTCGACGAGTTTCTCGGCGAGCTCGTAGAGTGGCCAGTGTGTTTCCGGCGCCTGGTAAATCTGCTGCCAGGTAGCGATGATGGCGGGATCGGATCGATGCGGCTTTGCGAGATCCCGATCCATGCTCGCTGCTGGCAGCGGGAGGCCGTTGCGCGACACCAAGCGAAGGGTTTCATCGTAAAGACTGGGCTCGGCGAGGATGGCAGAAAGGCGCTGATGGATCGTCTGGTTCTCTTCGTGCAGCCTCAACATGCTCTGCTGGCGGTGGCCGAGCAGGAACTCGATTTCTCGATATTGATAGGACTGAAAACCGGAGGAACGGCCAAGCCCGCCACGGAACCTTGTGTATTCGCTCGGCGTCATGGTGCGCAGCACATCCCAGGCGGCATTCAGCTGCTCGAAGATGCGGGTGACGCGTGTAAGCATCTTGAAGGCCGGTTGCAGCTCGTCAGTTCGGATGGCGTCACGGGCCGCTCGAATTTCGTGGATCGCAAGCTTCATCCAAAGCTCGGATGTCTGATGCTGGATGATGAACAGCAGCTCATCGTGAGCATCGGTCACGGGGTGTTGCGAGCTGAGGATGCGATCGAGCGTCAGGTAAGCTCCATAGGACCGTTCCACGGTCGGGGGGGCAGTGTCGGTTTCACTCATGTCACCTTCGCCCGCTTCTTAAATTCTGGCCGATCCCAGAGCCGGCCTTCGAGGACAGCTTCGATCCGCTCCGCCGCGGCGATGATCTCCGCCTCGCCGATATAAAGCGGCGTGATGCCGAAGCGCATCAGATCCGGTGCGCGAAAATCGCCGATCACGCCCTCCGCAATCAGAGCCTGCATCGCGGCGTAGCCTTCTTCGAAGCGAAACGAAATCTGCGAACCGCGCCTGTAACCCTCTCGTGGGCTGGCGAGCGTCAGGCCAAGCCCGTCGCACCGGCGCTCGACTTCATGGATCAGAAGGTCGGACAGCTCGATCGAGGCCGAACGCACGGCCTCGATGTCGATACCGTCCCAGACATCGAGTGCCGTATCCAGGGCTGCAAGCGACAGGACCGGCGGTGTGCCGACCCGCATTCGGCTGCCGCCGGCGGCGGGGTGATAATCGAGATCGAACGCAAACGGAGCTGCATGCCCCATCCAGCCGCTGAGCGCAGGATCAATCCGCTCGGCATGGTCCGGTCGCACATAGATGAACGCAGGCGCACCCGGTCCGCCATTCAGATATTTGTAGCCGCAGCCGACTGCGAAGTCGGCGTTGCAGTTTGTGAGATCGACCGGCAGGGCGCCTGCCGAATGCGCGAGATCCCAGACAGTGAGCGCGCCCACGGCGTGGGCGGCCGAGGTAAGGGTGGGCATGTTGTGGAGCCGTCCGGTGCGATAGTCGACTTCGGTCAGCATCAAGACGGCGACGCTGTCGTCGAGCGCGCCTTCGACGTCCTCAGGTGCCACGATCCGAAGTTCGTGCAGGTCGCCACGCGACCCGACCAGTCCTTGGGCCATGTAGAGGTCGGTCGGAAAATTGCCGCTGTCGGAGAGGATGACACGGCGATCAGGACGGAGCTTTAGGGCTGCTGCAAGCGCCTTATGGAGATTGATCGACGTCGAGTCGGCGACCATCACCGAACCTCGAGGCGCGTCGATCAGTTTCGCGATGCGATCGCCGACCTTCGCCGGCAGATCGATCCACCCCGCATCATTCCAGGCGCGAATAAGCTGACCACCCCACTCATCCTCGACCGCGGCTGCGAGCCGCTCAGTAACGCCTACTGGCAGTGGGCCGAGGGAGTTGCCGTCCAGATAGACGACGCCTTTCGGTAGGCGGAAACGCTGTTTGGTTTCTTCGAACAGCCGCCTTCGGTTGCCAGCAGCGATCGTCAATGGGTTTGTCATTGTCATCAGTGCTTCGCTTGGCGGAGGCGAAAACGCTGGATCTTGCCGGTCTGGGTTTTTGGCAAGGCCTGATCAAACCGGATCGAGCGCGGGTATTTGTAAGGAGCGATGACCGCCTTCACATGATCCTGCAGGCGTTTGGTTGTCGCATCATCGGGATCGACGCCATCGCGCAGCACAATATGAGCTTCGACGATCTCGCCGCGTTGCTCATCCGGCGCACCGACCACCGCGCACTCGGCGACGTCGTCGTGACTCAACAGTGCATCTTCGACTTCGGGGCCTGCGATATTATAGCCGGATGAGATGATCATATCGTCGGTGCGTGCGACGAAGTGGAACCGACCGTTCTCGTCCACGCGAAAGGCATCGCCGGTCAAATTCCATCCCTCGCGCACGTAAGCCCGCTGCCGGTCGTCAGCGAGATAGCGGCAGCCGGTCGGACCGCGCACGGCGAGCTTACCAACGCAGCCGGTCGCCACCGGCTTCATCTCGTCGTCGACGATCTTCGCCTCATAGCCGGTGACCGGACGGCCGGTGGCGCCGGGCGCCATGTCGTCCATGCGGTTGCTGATGAAGATATGCAGGAGCTCGGTGGCTCCGATGCCATCCAGGATCGGCACACCCGTCTTGTCGATCCAGGCCTGATAGGTGGCGGCCGGCAGGGTCTCGCCGGCAGAGACCACGAGGCGAAGTGTGGAAAGGTCGGCACCTTCGTCCATCGCCGCCATCATCGCCCGGTACGCCGTGGGCGATGTGAAGCAGATGGTGGCGCGGTATTTCTGGATGATATCGACCAGGTTCGGCGGCGTCGCCTCTTCGAGAAGGGCAGCCGCCGCCCCGAAGCGCAGCGGGAAGATGGCGAGACCGCCAAGCCCGAAGGTGAAGGCGAGCGGCGGCGAGCCGACGAACACGTCGGAGGGTTTCACCTTCAGGACTTCGCGCGCATAGCCATCCGCGGTGATCAGCAGATCGCGATGGAAATGCATGGTGGCCTTGGGCTCGCCAGTGGTGCCCGAGGTGAAGCCGAGCAGCGCCACGTCATCGCGCCCGGTCCTCACCGAGTCGAAGGCGACGGGCTGAGTAAGCGCTGCTTCGTCCAACTCGGCTTCATGATTGCGCGTCCCGTCGAACGGCACGATCCGCTTCAAGTAACGGCTGTCGCCCCCGGCGATCTGCAGTTCTTCGAGCATGCGGCTGTCGCAAAGGGCAAGGCTGACCTCTGCCTTCTCGATGATTTTCTCGAGCTCGCCCGCGCGCAGCAGCGGCATCGTATTGACCACGACCGCGCCCGCTTTGGTGGCAGCGAGCCAGGCAGCGACCATCGCCGGGTTGTTGCCGGAGCGGATCAGCACCCGGTTGCCGGGTTTGACGCCGTAATCCTCCACCAGCACATGGGCGATGCGGTTGGACCAGTCGGTCAGCTCCTTGTAGGTGCGCACCCGTCCATTGCCGATCAGCGCGATATGATCGCCATAGCCGCGCTCGACCATACGATCGGTAAGCTCCGTCGCGACGTTCACATGATCCGGGTACTGAAAGATTGGCTCGTCCAGCAAAAGGTCCGGCCATCGATCCGCTGGTGGAAGATTGTCCCTTGAGAACGTGTCGACATGGGCGGATGGTCCAAGCATTCTAATCTCCCATGGCAGCGAGGGCTTGGCGGGCAATGACCACCTTTTGCACCTCTGACGCACCTTCATAAATTCTGAGTGCTCGAATATCCCGATAGAGCGCTTCGACCGGGTGACCGACGCGCACCCCGTCGCCTCCGTGAATCTGCACGGCCTTGTCGATGACCGTCTGCGCCGCTTCGGTCGCGAACAATTTGGCCATCGCCGCCTCCCTGGTCACGCGCTCAGCACCTTGATCCTTGGTCCAGGCAGCGCGGTAGACGAGGAGGGCGGCTGCGTCGACATCGACGGCCATCTCGGCAAGCATTCCCTGCACCAGCTGCAATTCCACCAAGGCGCGGCCTTGAGCGCGGACTAAAGAAAGATCCAAGGCTCTTCTCGCGAAACCGAGAGCAGCCGCACCGACAGTGGAGCGGAACACATCCAGCGTCGCCATCGCGATCTTGAAGCCCTGGCCGGACTCACCGATCAAGGCTGCAGCAGGCAGACGACAACTATCGAAACGAAGCCTCGCCAGGGGATGTGGTGCGATAACCTCCAGACGCTCGGCGATTTCTAAACCCGGCGTATCGGCGGGAACGATGAAGGCCGAAAGGCCCTTGGCGCCAGGTCGCTCACCGGTGCGTGCGAAGGCGATGTAGACATCCGCGATGCCGCCATTGGAGATCCAGGTTTTCTCGCCGTTCAGCACATAGCCATTGCCACTTGGCTCCGCGGTCGTCTCGATCGCCGCGACATCGGAGCCGGATCGAGGTTCGGAGAGAGCGAAAGCGGCGATCGCCTCGCCCGCTCTTGTCCTGGGCAACCAAGTTTGCCGCTGCTCCTGGCTACCGAACAAGGAGATCGGACCAGCACCGAGGCCCTGCATGGCGAGGGCGAAGTCCGCGAGACTGTCATGACGGGCAAGCGTCTCGCGGATCAGGCAGAGACTTCGGACATCCAGTCGAACGTCGACATCATCCGGCGAAGGCGCCGTGTTCTCGAGCCAGCCGTCGGTGCCAAGATGACGAACCAGATCACGACAGGTCTGGTCGACATCGTCATGATCGAGGCCAGAGAGATTGTCCTTGGCCCACCGTTCCAGATCAGCCGCCAGATCGCGATGATGCTCTTCGAAAAATGGCCAATCCAAAAAGCTCGTGTCGACCATCGCTCAATCGCCCCCGAACACCGGCTTCTTCTTGTCGACGAAGGCGTCATACGCCCGGCGAAAGTCGGCGGTCTGCATGCAGATGGCCTGGGCCTGGGCCTCGGCTTCGATCGCCTGTTCGACGCTCATGGACCATTCCTGATTGAGCATGGTCTTGGTCATCATATGCGCGAACGCCGGTCCGTCGGCGAGCCTCGATGCGAGGCTCATGGCTTCTTGCTTCAGAGCCTCGGCTTCGACCAGCCGATTGAAAAATCCCCAGCGCTCCCCCTCTTCGGCGGACATCGAACGCCCGGTAAACAGAAGCTCTGCAGCTCGACCCTGACCGATGACACGCGGCAGCAGGGCACAGGCTCCCATATCGCAGCCGGCGAGGCCGACGCGGGTGAAGAGAAAGGCGGTTTTGGCAGCAGGTGTTGCGAGGCGAAAATCCGAGGCGAGCGCGATCATCGCACCAGCGCCGACGCACACACCGTCCACGGCGGCAATCACCGGCTGCGGACAGGCACGGATAGCCTTCACCAGATCGCCGGTCATGCGCGTGAAGGCGAGGAGGCCTTTCATGTCGCGCTCGATCAAGGGGCCGATGATATCGTGAACGTCACCGCCGGAGCAGAAATTGCCGCCGTTCGAAGCGAAGACCACGGCTTTCACGTCATCCGCATCGACAAGATCGCGGAAGGTGTCGCGGAGTTCGGCATAGGAAGAGAAGGTCAGCGGATTCTTGCGCTCCGGCCTTGCCAGCGTGATGATCGCGACGTCACCCTGCATCGACCAGAGAAAGTGCTTGGGCTGCAGCGCCGCCATATCGGTCATGGCAAGGCCTCCCGTCGCGCATGTTCGAATCGGGCGAGGATGTCGATCGCCTCGGCCGCATCTTCCATCCCCACCGGCGCCAGAAGTTCATCGACCCAGTTTTCATGCGCTGTTGCCATCTCGGCAAAAGCGGTTTCGCCCGCTTTCGTCAATACTACGACGCTGGTGCGCCGGTCCTCGTGCCGCTGGCTACGGCTCACCAGGCCATCCTCGACCAGTCGATCGATGATGCCGGTGACGTTGCCGTTGGACACCATCAGATAACGGGAGAGCTCGGTCATCGTCATCGGCCCATCGGAGCGATCGAGGGCGGCCAGGACATCGAAGCGCGGGAGCGTAGTGCCCATTTCCCTACGAAGGCGCTCGCGCAGCTCGCCTTCCAGAAAGCGGGTGGCGCGCAAGAGCCGGATCCAGAGCCTGAGCCGCTGCTTGCTCGGAGGCTCGACATCAGTGCGTTGTGCCTTGATGTGTTGCTCGCTCAAATCTCACCTCCCGCAACCGCGATGGCTTGTCCATTGACCGCGCTGGCGCCGGGCGAGCAAAGCCAGGTGACGGTTGCCGCCACCTCTTCAGGCTGGACGAAACGCTCTTGAGGATTGCCCTCTAACAGCGTCGCTCTGGTCTCGGTTTCCGATCGTCCGGTTTTGGTCATGATGTTATCGATCGACGTTTCGAGCATCGGTGTTTCGGTGAAGCCAGGACACACTGCATTGACGGTGATACCGTCCTTTGCCACCTCAACTGCGAGCGCACGGGCGAGGCCGACGACACCATGCTTGGCGGCGCAATAGGGGGCGACATAGCCATAGCCCTTCAACCCTGCCGTGCTGGCGATGAAAACGATGCGGCCGGACCGCGCCGCGGTCATGGCGGGCAAAATGGCGCGGGCTGAAAGAAAGGCGCCCGTCAAATTGACGCCGATCATCGACTGCCAGGAATCCAAACTCGTCTTGCCAAGCGGCGCGCTCGATGCCGAGCCGGCATTGGCGATCAGAAGCGAGACCGGACCATGAGCATTGCTCGCGGTTTCCACCATCGCTTTGACCTGTTCTTCGTCGGTCACGTCAGCAGATATGACGACAGCCTTCTGTAATTCTGCCGCTAAGGTTTCCAGCGGTTCCCGTCGCCTGCCGACCAGACTGAGTGCTGCTCCTTCGGCGGCCAGGGCTTTGGCGATTGCAGCGCCGATGCCCGTACCGCCGCCAGTGATCAAAGCATGCTGTCCATCCAGAACGCCCATCGATCAGACCCGGATTTGCGCGGCATCGGCGCGCGCTGCCAGCCGATGCAACTGATCACGACCGGCGTGGTAGGGTTTGGCCCATTCCATACCCTCGTAACCGAGTGCCGCTGCCGCATGCAGCGTCCAGTAGGGATCGGCGAGGTGAGGGCGGGCGAGGCAGCAGAGATCGGCGCGGCCCGCCATCAGGATCGAGTTGACGTGATCGGGTTCAAAGATGTTGCCGACCGCCATGGTGGCGATGTCAGCCTCGTTGCGGATGCGATCGGCGAAGGGGGTCTGGAACATACGCCCATAGACCGGCAGGGCCTGAATCGAGGTCTGACCTGCGGACACGTCAATGATGTCGACCCCGACCTCCTTGAACATCTCCGCGATGAGGACGGCGTCCTCGGGCTCAATGCCTTCATCGCCAACCCAATCATTCGCCGAGATGCGCACCGAGATCGGCAGATGTGCCGGCCAGACGTTTCGCACGCTCTGGAACACCTCCAGTGGAAATCGCATCCGGTTGTCGAGCGAGCCGCCATAGTCATCGGTTCGTCGATTGGTGAGCGGCGTGATGAAGGCGGACAGGAGATAGCCGTGGGCGCAATGCAGCTCCAAAAGATCGAAGCCGCAGCGCGCCGCCATTACCGCAGACTGCACGAATTCTTCTCGTACGCGATCCATATCGGCCGACGTCATCTCGGCCGGCGTTTGATTGGCCGCGGACCAGGCAATGGGCGACGGTCCCATGACAGGCCAGTTGCCACTAGATAGCGGCGCGTCCATGTCTTCCCAGCCGAGCTGGGTCGAGCCCTTGGGACCGGAATGGCCAAGTTGGACCCCGACTTTGGCTGGGGTTTCCCGATGAATGAAATCGACGATCCGCCGCCAGGCAGCCTCATGCTCCGGCGCATATAAACCCGTGCAGCTAGGCGTGATACGTCCCTCGGGCGAAACGCAGGTCATCTCGGTGTAGATCAGCCCGGCACCGCCCAGCGCCCGGCTGGTATAATGCGAAAAATGCCAGTCGGTCGGTGTCCCCTCGACAGCTTTATATTGCGCCATCGGCGAGACGACGATGCGGTTGGATAGTTCGATCTCGCGCAGCCGAAATGGCGTAAACATCGGCGGTCTGGCAGCCGCCGGCTGACGGTTGGTTGCGCGGGACTCGAACCAGCGTTCGGCTTGTTCCAGCCAAGCCTTGTCGCGCAGTCTGAGGTTCTCGTGGCTGACACGCTGGGAGCGGGTGAGCAAGGCGTAGTTGAACTGCACGGGATCGAGATCGAGATAGCGCTCGATCTGCTCAAACCATTCGCATGAATTGCGGGCAGCCGATTGCAGCCGAAGCACCTCGAGGCGACGCGCCTCTTCGTAACCTTCGAACGCCGTCTCCATGTCGGGCGTGCTGTGGACGTGATCGGCAAGGGCAATAGCGCTTTCCATGGCGAGCTTGGTGCCGGAACCGATGGAGAAATGGGCGGTTGCCGCGGCATCGCCCAGGAGTACGATGTTCTGGTGCGACCAGTGCCTGCACAGTACGCGCGGAAAGCTGATCCAGGCGGAGCCACGGATATGGTTGGCATTGCTCATCAGGCGATGACCGCCAAGGTGGCTTTCGAAGATGCGCTCGCAGACCGCAATCGACTGCTCCTGCGTCATCTCGCCGAAGCCGAATCTCTCAAATGTTTCCTTTGAACATTCGACGATGAACGTCGCGGTCTCGTCATCGAACTGATAGGCATGCGCCCAGACCCAGCCATGCTCGGTCCGCTCGAAAATGAAGGTGAAGGCGTCGTCGAATTTCTGCTCTGTGCCAAGCCAGACGAACTTGCAGGATCGAACGTCGATCTCCGGCTTGAAAGCTTCCCGGTGCTCACTGCGGATGCAGGAATTCAAGCCGTCGGCGGCGACGATCAGATCGAAATCGGCGAATGCTGACGTGCTCGACGTCTCCGTTTCGAAGCGAAGTTCGATGCCGAGATCGAGTGCCCTTTTCTGAAGAATATTGAGCAGCTTCTTCCGGCCGATCCCGCAGAAGCCATGACCGGTCGATACGGTCTTCGTGCCGCGATAGTGGACGGCGATGTCGTCCCAATAGGCGAAATGCCGGCGGATGAGATCAGCGCTTGCCGGGTCGTTGGCATGAAGGTTGTCGAGTGTCTCATTCGAGAGCACCACGCCCCAGCCGAAGGTGTCGTCCGGGCGGTTACGTTCGACCACAACCACCTCGTGACCGGCGTCACGCAGCTTCAAACTGATCGCGAAGTAGAGCCCCGCAGGCCCACCACCGAGACAGGCAACGCGCATGGCGTTCTCCCCCGAAGCGTATGACGGCCAGGATGGCGTAAGCGATCAGATATTTCAAGCTTGAAATATCTGACTGGGCGGTCGGGTTGGAAAGCACTTGCTGTTCGAAAATGGGGCCCCGGGAACGCGTTCAGTCGTCCCGATGGATCACCACGCGGCCTTCTTTCGGATAAACAGTAACCCTGTCGCCGGTGGCGACCAGTTTTGTGACGTCACCGTCCTCGAAGCGGTCGCACATGGCCATGGCGGCGAGCGCTGCACCCTGGGCCAGGATGGTGTTGGCGGTGTTGAACAGGAGGGCTTTCGGCGCCATGCCGCGGGATACCATCTCATGCAGCATCCAGGCGGACGCGACCCCGCCTTTCGCCGTGTTCACCACCAGGATTTTGTCGACATAGCTTTCACCGGCGAGCTTGTGCTGCGGCCGGGAGAACGTACCCTTGATACGGTCGAGATCGTAGCGTGCGGAGAAATTGTCGTCGGTCACCAGCGCTTCGCCGGTAACCTCGGGGCCGATCCCGACGTGGCATTTGAGTTCTCTGATCATCAGATGATCTTGCCTCTGATGGCGGAAGCAATGCAGTCTTCCATGTTTGCCAATGTCGGTTGGTAGCCATAGCCGCCGATGATGTTGACGAGCTTTGCCGAGTTGGTGAGCAGACGCTTCCAGCCATTGGCCTCCGCCATCTCACGGGCATAGCTTTGATAAAAGCACATGCCCTGCAAGACGATTGCGCCGGATGCTTCGATCCGTTCGATCAGGCCGAGACGCTTGGCGTCAGCGCCGACCTGAGGTGAGGTTGCCGTCAGCAGCGTGGTCTTTGGATGAACCTTCTTGCCATCCAGGAGATCGGCGACCTGCTGCATCTCGACCAGCGAGAGCTGCGGTGCCGCGAACACGACGACATCGACCTTTTCGCCCTTGCGGCCATAGCTGCCGTAGAAGCCGGCGATATCCTCGCAGGTTATCTCCTCGGCCGGGAGGTTGGGGTTGCAGACGGCTTCGAGCGTCAGTGCTTCGGGTGTAACGCCAACCAGATGAAACAGCGGCGTTGAGCCGAAGCTCGCCATGGCCGCACCCATATGCTTCAGCTCATCGGACGTCGGCGCTTTGGTAATGCCTTCGATTACCGGCACCTTCCAATAGGAACCGGCGCGCTTGCCGACGATGGCGCCGAGCGCTCCCCAATCGGAGAGGCCGCTTGGCTGCTCGGTCACGCGGAACCGGCAGTTGCCGCGGCGATGGCAATCCAGATGCAGACCGTAGCGGGGCGTTCTTCCGGTGAGGCCAGCCGCCAGCGCTGACGGCCCGCCTTCGAAGTTGGAGCGGGCGCCGAGGACGCTGTTGCAATAGATCACCACACCCGTATCGCCATAGGCCATATGCTCGCCCCTGACCGGCGGCATGATGGTCTGATAGTTGATGCAGGTGTCGGTCATCAAAATGCCGAGTGCTTCAAACGCCTCGATCGCGCGCCGTTCCAGCGCTGCCATCTCGTCGGTCTGCTTCAGCACGCGATAGCGGTCGAAATCGATGCCGCGCGGATCGGTGATCATCGGGATGCGGACACGCCGTTCGGTTTCAGGAAGGGCGGCTAGGCGCTCGACAAAGGCGACGCCCGCCTCACCCAGCGATTCCGTATCCGCCATCATGTGCGATTGGGCCACCTCGACGAAATCCTCTGCATCGAAGAACCGGCCGACCTGCAGCATATGCTCCATCGCCCATTGCCGGGCCCGCCCATGCTTGCCGTCGAGCATGTCCTGTTCTTCGGAGTTCATTCGCATCGGTCGCACTGCCGTCCTCTGATCTGCACATGCTACCCATCTTAGCCACATCACCGCATGTCGCCAGCGCGACCGGCAGCAGGTTCACGATGTCTGCGTCTCCGATCGTCGCCATTGAACGAGCAGCACCGGCAAAAGCAGCAGCAGGCCGATCGCCATGGTGATAAGTCCGGGCGCGATGAACAGCATCGAGGCGAGGCCGATATACCAGCGGGTCAGGCGGCTGAGTGGGGCAAGCAGAAATCCTGCGAAGGCAGCACCGAGCATGCCGATCCCGAGCATCGCGCCGATGAGTGTCACGGTGAAGGCCGCCCAGGTGAAGCCGTCGGCGACCAGAAGGAGGGAGGGTGAATAGACGAAGATGAAGGGCACCAGCGCCTTGGCGATGCCCAGACGAAAGGCGGTGTTGCCCGTCTTGAACGGGTTCGAGCCCGCAATACCCGCCGCCGCATAGGCCGCGAGGGCGACGGGCGGTGTGATGTCGGCGAGGACCCCGTAGTAGAAGACGAAGAAGTGGGAGACCAGTGGCTCGACCTGGAGTTGAGCGAGGGCAGGGGCGGCGACGGCCACCAGGATGATATAGGTCGCCGTGGTCGGGATGCCCGCACCCATCAGGATGCAGGCAATCGCAATCAGGATGAGTGAGAAAAAGAGCGCCCACTGGGTGACGTCGAAAAAGCTGAATGGCCAGATGCCGCCGAACACTTCGCCGATGTCGGTCGCCATCTGCACGACGACATAGCCAAGCCGGAAGCCAACGCCTGTCAGCGTCACGACGCCGACGACGATGCCAACGCAAGCGGCAGCCGCTCCTACGGCAAGCGTGCTTTTCGAACCGGCGGCCAGCGCCTGCAGCAAGTCTTTGAACGTCAGCCGGTTAACAGGATTGAGAAAGCCGACGACGACGCAGGCGGTGATGCCCCAGACCGCAGCATAGTCAGGTGTCCGTCCCGCAAGGATCAGATACACGAGAATGCCGAGCGGGATGAGCGAGAGCCAGTGCTGACGAAGGACCAACATGGTCCTCGGCAACTCGTCGGGGCGAAGGCCGCGAAGGCCGAGTTTTCTGGCCTCCAGATGCACCATGATGAAGATGCCGAAATAATGAAGCAGGGCAGGGAAGAGTGCTGCGGCGAGCACGTCGCGGAGCGGGATTTCCAGATATTCGACCATGATGAACGCCGCGGCACCGAGGATCGGTGGCGTGATCTGCCCGCCGGTCGATGACGTGGCTTCGACAGCGCCCGAAAAATGCGCGGGATAGCCGATGCGCTTCATCGCGGGAATGGTCAGAGCACCTGTCGTGACCGTATTGGCGATCGACGAGCCCGAGATCGTGCCCATGAAGGCGGATGAGAAAATCGCGACCTTCGCGGGCCCGCCGGAATAGCGACCGGCGAGCGCCATGGCGAGATCGATGAACAGCTGCCCAAGGCCGATGCGCATGGCCAGCACGCCAAAGAGGATGAACAGGAAAACATATTGGGCCATGACACCGATCGCGACGCCGTAGATGCCTTGATTGGTCATGTAGAGATGATTGATCAGGCCGAGCCAGCTGGTGCCGCCATGCTTCAGAGCACCCGGAGCGTAGGGGCCGAAGAGTGCGAAGGCAATGAAGAGAATGGCGATGACCGGCAGCGTCCAGCCGACGGAGCGGCGGGTCGCTTCGAGCACAAGCACGAGGAGGGCGGTGCCGAAAAAGACATCCGATGTCGACGGATTGCCCACCCGTCTTGCGACCTCCTCCGGCGGCAGGAGAGGCAGGTAAAGGGCGGCAGCGATGCCGATCATCGCCAGCAGGATATCGATGATCGGTATACCATCGAAACGGTGCCAGGTCCTGGGTAAGACCCCGGAGGTCCGCGACGTCCGCCAGGCGAACAGGAGGAACAAGAGGCCGAGCATGAAGGCGAGGAAGATGCCGCGATGCAGGAGCTCTCGGATCAGGCCGAAGCCGGAAGCGTAATATTGGTAAAGCGCAAGGCCGACCAGCGGAACCATGAGGATCAAAGCCATGGTCGACCCGGTCGCGCGAAAAGCCTGCTCCGGATCATATCGGCGTTCGATCTCGGTGATCTCTTCGGCGGTGAGGTCGGACTTCCGATCTGATGTCATGAACCTTGCCTCTCGGCGCAAAAAAACCGGGTCGCGTTGCCGCGACCCGGGTCGTCTGCTCGAAGAGCGCCTACTTCAGCAACCCTGCTTCCTTGTAGAACCGCTCGGCACCCGGATGCAGCGGAACGCCCACACCGTTAAGCGCAGTCTCTGCCGTGATGGCAGCGCCCTTGGCATGACCGACATCGAGAAGTTTTCGCGAGTTGTCGTTCCAGAGCGCCTGGGTGATCAGGTAGACCAACTCCTCGTCCTTGTCCGCATGGGTATACCACTGAGCGCCGACTGCGATGGTCGCAGCGCCCTCGACGCCCTCATAGGCATCGCCCGGAATTTCGCTTGCCGAGAAGAAACCGTACTCGCCGGTCAGCGCATCGGCGCCTTCGCCATCGATGGGGACAAGCTTGATGTCGACGGCAGATGCGAGCTCGACGATAGCGCCCGTCGGATAGCCGGCGACCACGAAGATCGCATCGACCTTGCCATTCCTGAGGGCTTCGGTCGCGGCAGCGCCCTTCAGCTGCTCGGGCTCGATGTCATCCTGGCTGAGACCGTTCGCCTCGAGAATGAGATTGGCGTCGACATAAGTGCCGGAGCCCGGCTCGTCAAGCGAGACGCGCTTGCCTTTGAGATCGGCGACCGCATTGATGCCGCTGTCAGCGAGCGCCACCAGGTGGATATGCTCTTCGAACAGAGCTGCGATGGTGCGCAGATCCGTTGCGGGCTCCTCGCCTTCCATCGTGCCTGTGCCGGTATAAGCCCAAAAAGCGACATCAGACTGCGCAAAGCCCGAGTCCCGAAGGCCTGACATGATCGCGTTGACATTGTCGACAGAGCCGCGGGATGAAACTGCGGATGCGATCAAGCCTTCGACACCGCAAGAGCCGCCGTCATCGCAGGGCCTTGAGCCGGGCGGCTTGGAGATGGCGTTCGCGATCACGCCGCCGACGGGATAGTAGGTGAACGACGTGCCGCCCGTGCCGATGGTGAAGAACTGCAGCTCTTGTGCCGTGGCGGCACCTGAGCTGACGGCGAGGGCTGTTGCCACTGCCGCTGCCTTGAGTGTTTTCAACATAACGTTCTCCGTGCTTCCCAATATATGTTCGTTGGTGTGCCGCGCAGCGATCGACCAGAGCGAACCGCATCAATGCAGGCAGCAGCTGAACGACAAACCTTGCCGGTAAAATCTGGAATTGGCCAGCCGCAAAGGTCTGGGTGACAAGAAACCATGCTTCATGTCGAGCGTTATCGGCCCCGTCTTTCGAGAGCGAACCTGAGGCCTCCGAGTGATCGCTGGCATTACGCCTCTCCTTCAGTGATGATCATGCTCGGCTTGGCCAAGACCAGGACATGATGATGGCTGGTAATTTTGCGTTTCCAGAGGATGAGGGCTGCTGTTGATGAGAACACCGTCAGTGCGCTTAGGCGTCGACATTGGTGGAACGTTCACCGATGTCGTCTTGGAGGACGGCGCTGATCAATTCTCCGCCAAGGTTCTGACCACTTATGCAGCGCCTGAAGATGCGATCATCGACGGGGTGAATCAGGTCGCTGCCAAAGCCGGTATCGATCCCGGAGAGGTCGGCCAGATCATTCACGGAACGACGCTTGCCACCAATGCACTGATCGAACGCCGCGGCGCCAAAACAGCCATGATCACCACCGAAGGTTTTCGCGACGTCATCGAGATGCGGACTGAATCGCGCTTCGAGCAATATGATCTCGATCTTCGCCTGCCGGAACCGCTCCTGCCGCGCCAACAGCGCTACACCGTGAAGGAGCGGGTGAACGCTCATGGCGAAGTGCTCATTCCTCTGGATCGTGCGGAGGTCGAGGCGTTGACCGATTTGATCGACGAGGCCGGCTATCAAAGCGTCGCCATCGGTCTTCTGCATGCTTACGTCAACAGCAACCACGAGCGCATGATCCGCGATGTGATCATGGAAAAACTACCTGACGTCATGGTGTCGCTTTCCTCCGAAGTGTCGCCGCAGATGCGTGAGTATGAGCGTTTCAACACCGTGGTCGCGAACGCCTACATCAAGCCCCTGATGAAGAGCTATCTCGGACGCCTCGAAGGTCGGCTGAAAGATGAGGGTGTCCAATGCCCGATCTTTTTGATGCATTCCGGCGGTGGCATCATCTCGATCGAGAGTGCGGCGGAATTTCCCGTACGCCTGGTCGAATCGGGCCCTGCCGGCGGCGCTGTCTTCGCCGCACACATCGCCGCCCGCTACGGGCTCGACAAGGTGCTTTCCTTCGACATGGGCGGCACGACGGCCAAGATCTGCCTGATCAAGAACCAGATGCCGAAAACCAGCCGTGTGTTCGAGGTGGCTAGGACCTATCGCTTCAAGAAGGGCTCGGGCATGCCGATCTCGATCCCGGTGATCGACATGGTCGAGATCGGCGCCGGCGGTGGCTCGCTCGCCCGTGTCGATGCCCTTCGCCAGATCCGGGTCGGGCCTGAGAGTGCCGGCTCGGAGCCAGGACCCGCCTGCTATGGCCGTGGCGGTGAGCGGCCTGCGGTCACCGATGCCGATCTGATCCTCGGCAAGCTGGATCCTGACAACTTCGCCGGCGGGTCGATCAAACTCGACGGCGCGAACGCGAAGGCGGCGTTGGATGATGCCGTCGCACGGCCGCTCGATATGGACACCACGACCGCCGCGTTCGGTGTTGCCGAAGTGGTGGATGAAAACATGTCGAATGCGGCGCGCGTTCATGCGGTGGAGAATGGCGAAGACCTTTCCGACTACACGATGATCGCCTTTGGCGGCGCCGCTCCACTGCATGCCGGCCGGCTCTCTGAAAAGCTCGCGATCGACCGCGTCCTGGTGCCGCCGGGGGCTGGCGTCGGTTCAGCGATCGGCTTTCTGCGCGCACCCTTCAGTTTCGAGGCGAACCGAAGCGTCCACATGCGGCTTTCGGCGTTTGATCCGGAGGCGATCAAAACCCTGCTCGCTGAACTCGAGAGCGAAGCGACGCGGTTTGTCCGCACTTGCGATGCCGATGCGTCGATCAAAGCGGAGTTCAAGGTCTATATGCGCTATACCGGGCAGGGCTGGGAGATTCCGATCGTGCTCACAGCCGAGCAGGCGATGAACCCGGACGCTGAGGCCTTCAAACGGTTATTTGAAGAAGACTATGTCGCTCTTTTCGGCCGTGCGGTCGACGGCATGGATGTCGAGATCATCGTCTGGGCCGTCAATGCGACCACACCAGCCGAAGTGATCCCGCGCATCACGCCGCTCGAAGGAAAGACCGAGGCCTTGACATCCGGAGTGAGACCCCTTTTTGACCCGGCTCTCGGCGCAACGGTGGAGGCCGAGGTGGTGCAGCGGGATTCCATGAAACCAGGCCTGATCGCAGAGGGGCCGGGCGCCATCACTGAGGATGAAACCACGATCATTCTACCCACGAGCCGGCGCGCGATCGCACAACCCGATGGCTGCATCGACATCGTCAAACGGGTTTAGGAGAAACGAGATGGGCGCCAGACCGTCAGCTATATCCCATCAGGTCATGTGGAACCGTCTGATCTCCGTGGTCGAGGAGCAGGCGCAGGCCCTGGTGCGCACGGCTTTCTCGACGTCGGTGCGCGAAGCCGGTGATCTGTCGGCCGGGGTGTACGACATCAGCGGTCATATGCTGGCTCAGGCCGTGACGGGAACGCCTGGCCATGTGAATGCGATGGCCGAAGCCGTCGCCCACTTCATCCGTCGTATCGGACGAGAGAATATTTTCGAGGGCGATGTCTACATCACCAATGACCCTTGGGAGGGAACTGGCCACCTCCACGACATCACCGTGGTCAGCCCTTCTTTCCATAGCGGCAGGCTCGTTGGCTTTTTCGCCTGCACGGCGCACATCGTCGACATTGGCGGACGTGGGTTCGGCGCGGATGCGAATTCCGTCTATGAAGAAGGCCTCTACATCCCCATCATGAAGTTTGCCGAGCGCAGTGAAGTCGATCAGACCCTGATCAAGATCATCAGAGGCAATGTGCGCGAGCCGGATCAGCTGATCGGCGATGTCTACGCGCTCGCAACCTGCAACGAGGTCGGCCATCGTCGTCTGATCGACATGATGACCGAGTTCGGCCTTGCTGACCTGAATGGCATTGCCGCCTTTATCCTCGATAATTCTCGAACGGCGACGCTGGAGCGGATCGCGGCGTTGCCGCGGGCAACAGCGGATGGCTCGCTTACCATCGACGGCTACGACAAGCCGATCGATCTCAAAGTAAGGCTCGTCATCGCCGATGACCGCATCTGCTGTGATTTTGCCGGCACGTCAGGCGTCGACAAAAAAGGCATCAACGTGCCGCTGGTCTACACCAAGGCTTATGCGTGCTACGCACTCAAATGCGCTGTTGCTCCCGATATTCCGAACAACGCGGCCTCGCTCGCCCCCTTTGAGATCACCGCGCCGGACAACACGATCGTCAACGCAGTACACCCAGCGCCGGTGGCGCTTCGCCATGTGATCGGTCACATGATCCCGGACACGGTCTATAGCGCCCTCGATCAGATCCTGCCGGAGACAGTGCCTGCCGAAGGGGCCGGCTGCCTTTGCAACTTCCAGGTCTCGCTCCGACCGAGAACCGATGCGCCGGCGCCTGATGATGCCGTCCGCGCTGAGGTGCTGACCTTCAATTCGGGCGGATCGGGCGCCCGCCCCACCTCGGACGGCTTGAATGCCACCGCCTTCCCCTCGGGCGTGATGACCATGCCGGTCGAAGCGACAGAGAACACCGGGCCGGTCATCATCTGGCGAAAGGAGCTGCGTCCGGATAGCGGTGGCGCCGGCAGGTTCAGAGGCGGTCTCGGGCAATATATGGAAGTCAGCGCTGCAGAGGGCCATGAGTTCGATTTTCAGGCGATGTTCGATCGTGTGGACCACCCGGCCCGCGGCCGTCAGGGGGGCGGGAACGGAGCTTCGACTACGATTATTAGAGACGACCAGGCGCCAATGAAGGGCAAGGGCAAGCAATTCGTCCCCCATGGTCGTCGCGTGATGCTTGCGTTTCCCGGTGGGGCTGGATACGGCAACCCCAGGGATCGGGATCCGGCGATGGTGAAAAGGGATCTGGCGCGCGGTTATGTTTCCGCCGAGGTCGCCAAGCGCGATTACGGCTTGACCGATCAGGATGTCGAGGACGTTCTCAATACGGTCAGGCGAGGGGAGGTGAGCTGATGATGCAAGCTGCATCCCGCATTCTATCGTCGAGCTGAAGACATCAAGGAAAAGTGAGCATATCTTATGAAAAAAATTGTTCTGACCGGTGCCGCCGGCCGCCTCGGTTCCTATCTGCGTGAGCCACTGACCGGACTTGCCGACGAGCTGGTCTCAACCGACATCGTCGACGACATCGGCGTGCTCTATTCTGGTGAACGCTATCAACGTGCGGATCTTGCAAAGCTGGATGAAATCACGCCTCTCCTCGAAGGTGCCGACATGGTCGTGCATTTCGGCGCTATCGGCGACGAGGCGCCGTTCGATACCATTCTCGGCCCGAACATCATCGGAGCCTATAATGTCTGGGAAGCCGCTTACCAAAACAACGTGCGCCGTGTCGTCTATGCAAGCTCGATCCATGCGGTCGGCATGCATGCGAAAAACGACTTCATCGGCACCGACGTCCAGCATCGGCCGGATACGTTTTATGGTCTCGCCAAATGTTTCGCCGAGGATCTGGCGAGCCTCTATTGGGACAAGCGCAATGTTGAAAGCGTTTGCCTCCGTATCCTCTCCTGCGCCACCGTCACCAATGCGCGCGCCGTCGGCTCCTGGCTCTCCTACGACGATCTGATCCACCTGGTCGAACGCGCGATCACCACGCCGGTGACCGGTTTCACGATCGCCTATGGCGTCTCGGCGAACGACCGTGCCCCTGTCGACAACGCCAAAGCGAGTTTTCTCGGCTACCGGCCAAAAGACAATGCCGAGCAGTTCGCGGAAAAGATCTTCGGCGAAACTGAACCGATGGATACGTCCGACCCCGGCAATATGTGCCATGGCGGACCGTTTGCCTCGGTCCAACTCGGCCATAGTGGTGTTGCGGCGCTCAATCTCGTCGATGATGACAAGAAGACCTAAGGAAGGATCGGATATGACGGATAAGCCTGTGGCACTAATCGTCGGTGGCGGTAGCGGCATCGGCGCCGATAGTGCGAAGAAACTCGCTTCGATCGGCTATGACGTTGCTGTCATGTCTTCATCAGGCAAAGGCGAGGCGCTGGGTAAGGAGCTCGATGGCCTAGGATTCACGGGCTCGAACCTCGAGCCGGGGGATTTGGATGCGTTTGTCGCTACCACTAAAGAACGCTTCGGTCGGATCGATGGTGTCGTCAACTGCACAGGTCATGGCCCGAAGGGGGACATCGACGTGATCAGCGATGAGGACTGGCATCTGGGCATGGACGTCTATCTCCTGAATGTCATCCGCATGACACGCCTCGTCCTGCCGATTATGCAGGCGCAGCGCTCAGGCTCGATCGTCAACATCTCGACCTTCGCCGTCTTCGAGCCTGATCCCGACTTTCCGACGTCAGCTGTCTTCCGTGCAGGCCTTGCGAGTTACACCAAGCTGTTCAGCACGAAACATGCCGCCGAAGGCATCCGTATGAACAATGTGCAGCCCGGCTTCATCGACAGCCTTCCGGAAAAATCGGAGCGCACCGCGCGCATTCCGGCCGGGCGCTACGCCAAAGTTCGGGAACTTTCCGAGGCCGTCGCCTTTCTGGTCTCCGATGCCTCCAGCTACATCACCGGCCAGAACCTCCGGGTCGATGGCGGACTAACCGCTTCAGTCTGAAGCTGCTGTGCTGCATCTGAAAGTACCGGTATCTGTATCATTCGGTGAAAATGAAGTTACCTGCTCCTGTAAATGCGGATAGCGGCCCGGCGCGTACTGGCACGATGCGCCGCTATCCCTGGGTCGGCCAGGCGCGGTGTTCGTCATCGATCACGAAGATATGACGGTGGCGCCAGACGCCGTCCCTCCGCGTTGCGTCACGCAGATGGGGATGATCGGCTGGCAGATCGGCATGGATGTGCTCGACGATATCTGGATCGCCGGCGGGCCAAACGATCCATGCCATGAAGGCGCCGATCGAGGCGAGGCCGCCTAGGGTGACCATGGCCCAGCCCATGCCGAGGCTGTGTCCAAGCCAGCCGGCAAGCGGGTAGGTCAGGAGCCAGCAGGCGTGCGACAGGGCGAACTGCGCAGCAAAAACCGCGGGACGATCCTCCTCATGGGCGGAACGGCGAAGCAGGCGGCCAGACGGCGTGATCACCAGTGCGTAGTAAAGCCCAAGGGCGAACCAGATGACCATCAGGCCCATCCAGGGAGGCAACGGCCCGTACAAGAAAACAACACCGCCGGATAGCAGGGTGGCTGATATGGCCAAGGCAGCCAGTGTCATCACCGCCCGATCGCGCAGCCGATCGAGCAGCCGGGGCATGAGGATCGCTGCGAGCATCGAGCCGAAGCCGAATATCGCCATCGCCAGGGCAACGTCGCTTGCCGATCCTCGATAGCCATCCCGCACCAAGACGACCGTGTTGACGATCGCCATCGCACCGCCGGCGGCGGCCGCTAGATTCAAGCAGAGGAGGCCGCGAAGTCGAGGTGTTGCCAGATAGATGCGGATGCCTCGGGTCAGGCGGTCGGTAAAGCGACGCTCTGTCTTGTCCGAGCGACGGGCTGGCAAGTCTGCTCGAATGATGAGTGCGGCCGAGGCCAGAAAGCCGAAAACCGTTCCGGCAAACAGCCAATGAAAATCAAGAACGAATAAGAGAAGACCGGCAAGCGCCGGGCTGATCAGGCTTTCCAGGTCATAGGCGAGACGGGAGAGGGCAAGGGCGTTGGTGTAGTCCTGCTCTTCCGGCAGCACGTCGGGGATCAGCGCCTGAAAGGTCGGGGTGAAGATCGCCGACGCTGCCTGCAAGAGGAAAATGCAGACATAGATCTGCCATACCGCATCGATGAAGGGGAGCAGTAGGGCGATGGCGGCGCGAAGGCCATCCATTGTGATCAGCACCCGTTTTCGTGACATGCGCCCGAACAATGCGGAGCCGATCGGCGCCAGGGTGACATAGGCTATCATTTTGATGGCGAGCGCGGTTCCAAGCACCGCGCCCGCCTGCTCGCCCGCAAGATCATAAGCCAGTAGTCCGAGCGCTACGGTGAGCAGACCAGTCCCGAGCAGTGCCACGACCTGCGCTGTGAACATCCTTGCAAATAGGCCTTGGCGCAGAATATCCAGCACGCCATGGATCTCCTCGCCAGCTTGCTGCGGATCAGCCGTCGCTTTCCTGCCGTTTGGGCTCAGGGCCATGAATCAGGAGGTAGACGGGAAGGGCGATGATCAGGAGGAGAAAGGTGCCGACCGACCAGCCTATCGCGACCCACAAGGACAGTCGCCTGATCCGAGCATGAAAAAGAACGAAGAGGGCCGCGATGACCGCGATCACGATGCCGACGACTTCCAATGCATGTATTCCCGATCTGATTAACGTCCAGCTCGGCGTGTCGCCAATTGAGCGGACAGACCCTGCCTTCAGTAGGTTCCTAAATTATCAAGTGATTTCATGGCGCTGTCCAGCATCCAATGCGATCATCCGCTGATCCTTGCAACCCTGACCCGAAGACCGAGGCGTGTCGTCACCGCCGGCAAGAATCGACTTCTGGGTGCAGATTAATGAAAAAAAATAACTCATAGTTGTGCTTTTCGATGATCAACGCTTTACGTCCTCGCTGCTGTTGCGATAGAGGAGGAGGGTCTCGAATACTGTGCTCCCGACGTTTCATGGGGTTGATGGGTGATGACTTGGCATCGTTGACCCGACTATCGACATGGCCGGCAAGCCAGGCCGCTTCGGGGCCGCGCCTAGGCAGCAAGGAGCTGGGCGCTCGCCTTCTGGCGTTTGGCATTCCGGTGATGATCGCAGTCGAAGTACCGGGGCTGGGTACGATCTATCTGGCGGAACTCTGCCTGATCGGCCTCCTTCCGGTGCTCTTGGTGATGCGCGGCCGCATGCTGCAATCCAAGGTGCTGGCCTTCATCCTCACCCTCGGTCTTGTCTATTTCGGCGCTCAGGTGATCACTGATGTCATCCGCGAAACGCCGTTTGCCGACTACGCGCGCGGCTGGTCGCGAATCCTTTTCCTGCTGTTCAGCTTAGTCTCCAGCTACCTTCTGATCGGCAATGATCGGGCGCGGCTACTTTGCTATGCGTGCGGCCTCGTGGTTGGTGGTGCCCTCCATCTTCTCATCAATAATCCGCTCTCCTCGATAGGCTGGAAATTCGGCTTTGCAGGGCCGATGACGACCCTGGTCTTGATCGGGTTTTCCCTGGTGCCGGTCCTGCGCAGCCCGAGCAGCCTCATCGGGCCTGCTATCATGGTGGCGCTTGGCGTGTTCAGTGCCTTCATGGATTTTCGGTCCTGGGGCGGCATTCTGATGCTGAGTGCCGCCTTTCTCTCGATACCAGCCATTCTCAGGCTGTTCGGTCTCAGGCCGAAACCGCTTTCCTATAGCCGCATGCTGGTCATGGGCGTCATCCTGCTCGCCACCGGTTTCGGAGCGCTCAAGGTCTATGGTGTGGCGGCCGAGAGCGGCATGCTCGGCGAGAGATCAAGGCAAAAGTACGAAACACAGTCGGCCCTCGGCGATCTCGGCATTCTGTTGGGTGGCCGAAGCGAATCGCTGGTGACGGTACAGGCTATTCAGGACAGCCCGCTCATCGGACATGGCTCCTGGGCCAAGGACCGGTACTACGCTGATTTGCGCCAGCTGATGCTCTACCGCCTGGGCTTCGTGAACCGGTTCATCGAACCCGAAACCGATCTCATTCCCACCCATTCCCACCTGCTTGGCTCCTGGGTCGAAGCGGGTGTGGGGGGCGCTGTCTTCTGGGTGGGCATTCTTGCTTTGGTGATTGCAGCGCTTCGACGCCTCTATGCGAGCGATGATCCGCTTCGACCCTACCTCGTCTTTTTGATGTTTCTTTTCATCTGGGACATTCTTTTTTCGCCGTTCGGTGCGCAGCGGCGTCTGACCAACGGTTTTCTCATAGTGGCCGTGCTGTTTGCTTTGAAGGCGAGCACCATGAACCTGCGACAACGCCTGTCGCGGGCAGCACCGTTTCAGATGGCCGGCGGTTTCGGTGTCGCCCAGACGACCAGCCCCTTAATGCCGCCCGGTTTGGCTGAACCTCCATTCCAGGCTTGGAGCGCACAGCAGCGCGATCAGCCTTCTTTCTTCGCCGATCAGAATGGCGGCTTGGCAGCCGAGCCGCGGGGCACGGAGGCTTCGCTGGAAGAGGAAGGCGAGGACGATGCGCCCTTAGCAGGCGAGGATGATGAACGGCGGGAAGAGACCGACCTTGGTGCCGGTGGCGAAACCATCCGAGCGGGCTTTCGCCGGCTCTGGCAACGAGACACATGAACCCAGCGCTGCTCGATCGTCTACGGAAAGGCATCGCATCGGAGATCTTTGGCAATCTGACGCGAGTGATTGTCCAGGTCGGTGGTGTCCCTCTCTTTTTGGCTTTCTGGGGAGATGAGGGCTATGGCGAGTGGCTGCTGCTGACGGCTATCCTCGGCTATCTTCGCCTGAGCAGCGTCGGCTTCGGTCAGGCTACACGCAATCGTATGGCCATGGAGGTGAGCGCCGGCAAGCGCGAGGAGGCTCTCGGCTATTTTCAAAGCACCAGCCTGCTTTTCCTAGTGATCGGCACGATTGTTCTGGTCGGGGTCGGGCTTGCAGCATCTGCAGCGCCAGCTATCCATGGGTTTCTCAATTTTGAGGTTCTTGGCGTCGGCGGGTTGCAGCAAGCCTTGGTCATTCTCGGCTGCGTGATCGCGATCAACCTCCAGGTCGAAGTTCTCGACGCGGGCTTTCGTTGCGAGGGGCACTATGGCCTCAGCACGTTTTTGATCATGCTGAGCGATCTCGTCATCTTTGCTCTCGTGATTGCCGTGCTCGTGACCGGTGGCGGGCAGGTGATGGGCGTGGCTTGTTATCTCGCCGGCAGTGTCTTTCGTTTCATTCTGCTGCGGCTGGTGCTGAACCGTTACGCTCCCTGGATCACCTTCGGTTTCGATCATGCGAGTTTGCGGACGGTCCGGACTTTTGCCCTGCCGTCACTCGCCTTCATGGCCTTTCCGCTCGGGCAGGCGATGAGCCTACAGGGAACGCTGATTGTGATCGGCGCGACACTCGGTCCGCCTGCGGTTGTCGTCTTCAATACCGTACGCATGCTCAGCCGATATACCGTGCATCTCACGGTGACCTTCGCACGTATCGGCAGCCCCGAGATCGCTTATGCCTATGGCAGGGGCGACATGGCGCTGGTCCGTCAGGTGCACTGGCAGGTCTGCCGCCTTGGTTTCTGGGCGGCACTCCTGGCATGCAGCGCCCTTGCTTTGGCCACGCCTTGGATTCTGGCGGTATGGACCCAGGGCCAGATCAATCCTTGGCCCGGCGTCTATCTGACATTGCTCGCCGCCGTCTTGGTCTGGGCCGCGCACACGCTCGCCGCCAATGTTCTGCAAGCCACCAACAATCATCAACGTTTCGCTCTGGCCTTCCTCCTGGCAGGCGTCGTCGGCCTTGCCCTTGCCGTGCCGCTAACCCACCTGTTCAGTCTCCCTGGTGCTGCTCTCGCCAGCCTTCTTGTCGAGCTTGCTGTGCTCATCTACGTTTTGCCGCAGGCAGCCCGCTTCGGCGGCGGCAGGCTCAGAGATTTTCTTCTGCTCGTCGCCACACCGCCTTCACCGATGATGTTAAGGCACTTGCGCGCTAAGACGGTGGCTTAGAGTAGAGATCGAACAAGGCCATCTTGTTTGATAGAGACCGCAAGACCAGACGTAAGCCTGTCTGGAGTCGATAATCCTCGCCTTTCTCCTTGACTGGCCTCAATTGCAAGATGATGAAATCACGCGAAAGTTTCTAAGATGGTCTCTAAGGCTGCACACCGTTCACCACGTTGCGCAGTATGCCGTTCTGCAGAAAGTTTGCGACAGTGCTTGCGGATTTGCGGCGCATGTCGGCATGGCCATCGGGCGAGTACCAGGCGGCATGTGGTGTAAGCAGCAAGCGGCCGTCGATCCAGGGTTCACGTCGTTTGAAGGCCTGCAGGAGCGGAGAGTTGGGATCCGGTGGTTCGTCGGGCAGAACATCGATGCCTGCACCGTCTATCAGTCCTTTGCGAAGAGCGGTTTCGAGGGCGGGGATATCGATCAGTCCACCGCGCGCTGTATTGATCAGGAGTGCTCCCTGCTTCATTGCAGCGAGCGCATCGGCATCGATAACGCCCTGGGTTTCGGCACTCAGCGGGCAATGCAGGCTGACCACATCGGCGTTGGCGAGGAGGGCTTCGAGCGTTGGCTCTCGGTGAAATCCGAGGCCGAGATCGGTTCCATCGGGAAGGTGCGGATCAAAGAAGGACACGTCCATGTCCAGACCCTGCGCGCGTCTTGCCGCTGCCGTACCAATGCGACCGAGGCCGACCACGCCGAAGCTTGTACGCCTGAGGCGGCGGACCAACGGTACGCCTGACCAGGTCCAGCCGGCGCCGGGATTGGCGATCAGCCTTTGATGATAGGAGACAAGGCCACGCGCCAGGCCGAGCATCAGGGCGATCGCGTGATCGGCGACCTCCGTGGTGCCGTAGTCCGGCACGTTGCAGACGGGGATGCCACGCCTTGCCGCCGCATCGATGTCGATATGGTCGAAACCGACACCGGCGCGCGTAATGATCCGGCAGTTGTCCAGCCGTTCAATGACGCTGGCGTCGATCGGTAAATCGATATAGGGAATGAGCCCCTCGGCCCGTCGCCAAGTCTCATCGGCGATGTCGTCCGCACGTTGGGCGCCTTCAATGACCAACTCCGCGTTGGCGGGAAACACACCCCGTTCGATGGCGGCGTCGTCGTCGAATGTGGCATCGGGAAAGAGGATCATCATGGTAGCGCTCGTCAGCTGTAGATTTCTTGTTTGATCATCGAGAAGAGCTTAGCGGATAGGAACGGCGCGTCCAGCACGACTTCAGGGTGTCGGGGGCCGCAAGTACGATTTTGTCAAATCACCGTCGAATGGCGGCATGCGCTTTCAAGGCACCGTGGCCGACGTCATTCGCGGATCGTTCTAAAGGTGAGATTGATCCTGGGGCCAAGCTTTTTCCTGGTCTTCGGCAGCTGATGCCGCCAGCAGCCCTGGCATCGTCCCTGCATGACCAGGCAGGAGCCATGGGCAAGGTCGAGGGTAACACGTTCGGCAGACGATCGATGCTTGAGGTGAAAACGGCGCACGGCGCCAAGTGATAAGCTGGCGATCTCGGGTTCGGGGCCAAGGGCAGGCTCGTCGTCGCTATGCCAGCCCATGCTGTCCCGACCGTCGCGATAGAGGTTGATCAGGACGCTGTTGAACTGCCCCCTCGTGATCGTTTCGACCGTCGATTTCAACGCCACCAGCGCAGGTGTGAGCGGGGCAGGCTCATGACGAATACCACTATAGCTATATCCACATATGCCATACCAGGCCGTCAGCCTTGGGATAGCGATCTTCCGGCCGAACAGGACGGCATGCTCCTGCTGCCAGTCGACGTTCTCGAGAAGGTTGGAAAAGCTGCTGTCGGCGTCCTCTTTCGAAAGCGCGTTCTCGATCAGATAGGCCTCGCCGTCCAGCGGCAGCAGGTTGCTGGCGTGAGGTTCAGCGTTTCGAGCGGAAAAGATCGTCGCCTTGCTCATCAATAATCTGCTGCGCCTTGGTCACCGAAAAGCTGACGGCGTCGTCGAGATTGCTATGGGTATCGACCCGAATGAAACGATGCTCCTTCGGCTCGCCATCAACCATCTTGCTGATGACGCCCGCCGTGTTCCAGCCACCATCGCGCCGCTCCGGTGCTGGCTGGATCTGAAACCCATCATACTCGACCGGATCGGACGCCTGTGCGCTCTGCCCGCCGCCTTCTCCGCCGAATAGTGACTTCAGTGAACTCAATAACCCCATCGGATACCGCCTCCGCCCGTCCAGGATGATTCAGGTACACTTATGCCATCTGAAGCTTCAGCTGATGGCGCACCAGATCATTGATTTTACATCAGATCGATCCGACTTGATCGGCCTGATTGGGGCGATGCTAGCACAATTTCACGTCAACACAGCCTCATCCAGGATAGCATCTTGCTGGCGCGCCCACATCGCAGCATAGCTGCCTTCCTGCTCCAGCAGGTCATGATGGCGGCCCTGTTCGACCACCCGGCCATCCTCGATCACCAGGATCTGATCGGCGTCGACGACCGTCGACAGGCGATGTGCGATCATCAAGGTGGTGCGGCCGGTGGTTAGGGCGTTGAGTGCCATCTGGATTTGCTGTTCGGTCAGGCTATCGAGGGCGGATGTCGCTTCGTCGAGAATCAGGATCGGCGGGTTTTTCAAGACCATGCGCGCGATCGCGACCCGCTGCTTTTCTCCGCCTGAGAGCTTCAGCCCGCGCTCGCCGACCACGGTATCGTAGCCGTCGGGCAGGCTTGCCACGAAATCATGGATTTGCGCGGCGCGTGCCGCATCTTCGATCGCCGATTGATCGGCATCGGGGCGACCATAGGCGATGTTGGTGCGGATGGTGTCGTTGAACAGCACGGTGTCCTGCGGGACAAGGCCGATCACCGATCTAAGTGAGTGCTGGGTGACGTCGCGGATGTCTTGTCCATCGATCGCGATGCCGCCCCCGTCAACGTCATAGAAACGAAACATCAGCCGAACGACGGTCGATTTACCGGCGCCGGAACTGCCGACCACCGCGAGTGACTGTCCGGCTGGGATGGTGAAGTCGAGGTCGGTCAAGATCGGTCGTCTTGGATCATAGCCGAAGTCGACATCCTTGAAGCGAACCTCGCCGCCACGAAGAGCGATCGGCTGGGCTCCCGGCCTATCGGTGATGTCCGGTTTTTGCGCCAGAAGCGAGGCCAGCGTTTCGAGGTCGGCAAGTGACTGCTTGAGCTCGCGATAGACGAAACCGAGAATGTTGAGGGGCTGATAGAGCTGCAGAAGGAAGGCGTTGACCAGGACGACGTCGCCGACGGTGAGCCGCCCCGCGACCACCCCTTGCGCCGCGAAGATCATGATCGCCGTGACGCCGACCGCGACGATCGCGGCCTGGCCGAAGTTCAGAGCTGCGAGCGAAACCTGGGATTTGACCGCAGCGTCTTGATAGCGACCGAGAGTCTGATCGAAACGTGAGGATTCGAGGCCCTCATTGGTGAAGGTTTTGACCGTCTCATAATTGAGAAGGCTGTCCACTGCTTTGGCGCTGACGGCATTGTCCTCGGTATTCATCATGCGTCGAAAGCGTGTGCGCCACTCGGTGGCGATGATCGTGAAGACCGCATAGCCGACGATGGTCACGAAGGTGATCAGCGCGAACGGCCAGTCGTAGTTGATGAGGAGAATGCCGATGACTAGCGCGAATTCGAACAGTGTCGGCAGGATGTTGAACAGGACCATGCCGAGCATGAAGGTAATCGCGCGAACGCCGCGATCGATCGCGCGTGAAAGCTCGCCGGTGCGCCTGCCGAGATGGTAGCGAAGCGAGAGTTGAAAAAGGTGGTTGAAGACCGATAGCGAGATCTGGCGACCAGCATGCTGCGCCACCTTGGCGAAGATTGCGTCTCGCAATTGGGCGAATAAGGCGGTGCTTAGCCTGGCACCACCATAGGCAAGCAATCCGGCTAGCGGCAGAGCGATGATCGCACCAGCCTCAGGTGCTGTCAGGCCATCGACGATGTCCTTGTAAAAGAATGGAATCTGCACATTGATCAGCTTGGCGCAGATCAGGAGGATGACCGCAGCGACGACCCTGACCCGGAGTTCTCGCGAGTCCTTCGGCCAGAGATAGGGAGCCAGGCTGACCAGAGCAGGCCTGAGCCCGATCTTTTCGGTTTCCGCGCTCATGTTCCGAAATATGCCATCGGCCATGTGGCGTGGCCGGAAGGGCGGGTAGCCGTCATAGGCGGGCACCCGGTAATCTGCATCCCTAAAGCCCGCTGACTAATGAGCAGGCCCCTGACTTGCGAGTTGCCGCAGAACGTAGTGAAGAATGCCGCCATGGCGGTAGTAATCAACTTCATCCAGCGTATCGATCCGGCAAAGCAGCTGGATGGTGTCCTCACTGCCGTCGGCACGTTTGATCGTGCAGGCAACATCCATGCGCGGCTTGATGCCGTCCTTGATGCCCTTGATGTCGAAGCTCTCGCTGCCGTCCAGCTTCAGGCTTTTCCGGTTCACACCATCCTTGAACACCAGGGGAAGAACGCCCATGCCCACCAGGTTTGAGCGATGGATGCGCTCGAAGCTCTCGGCGATGACCGCTTTGACGCCAAGCAGATTTGTGCCCTTGGCGGCCCAATCACGCGATGAGCCCGTGCCATATTCCTTGCCGCCTATCACCAAAAGGGGCACGCCCTGTTGCTGATAGGCCATGGCGGCTTCGTAAATAGAGATATCGTCGCCGTCGGGTGTCACCCGGGTCCAGCCGCCTTCGGTGCCGGGGGCAAGTTCGTTGCGCAGGCGGATATTGGCGAAAGTGCCGCGCATCATCACTTCGTGATTGCCGCGTCTGGAGCCGTACGAGTTGAAGTCCGTCGGGCGGATCTGCCGCTCCATGAAATAGGTCGCCGCCGGGCCTGCCTTGGTGATTGATCCGGCAGGCGAGATGTGATCGGTGGTGACGCTATCGCCGAGAAGGGCAAGCACTTGGGCGCCTTCGATGTCGTCGACGTCATCGGGCTCCATGGTGATGCCCTCGAAATAGGGGGGAAGGCGCACATAGGTGCTGCCATCATCCCAATCATAGACCTGACCGCCGGTAACCGCGATCTCGGCCCAGCGCTCGTCACCTTTGAACACACCTTCATAGGCCGAGCGGAACATGGCGTCGGTGACGCCGGAGCTAACGGCCTCCTGCACCTCCTGAGGGGTAGGCCAGATGTCTCTGAGATAAACAGGCTTGCCGTCGGAACCCACGCCGAGTGGATCCTTGGTGAGATCGACATTGAGGCTGCCGGCGAGAGCATAGGCGACCACCAGCGGCGGTGATGCCAGGTAATTGGCTTTGACCTGAGGATGCACACGGCCTTCGAAATTGCGGTTGCCGGAAAGCACGGCGGTCGCCACGAGCTTGCCCTCATCAATGGCTTTGGCCACTGGCTCCGGGAGCGGCCCCGAATTGCCGATGCAGGTGGTGCAGCCATAGCCGACCAGATCGAAGCCGATCGCTTCGAGATCGTCCATCAACTCGGTCTTTTCGAGATATTCGGTGACGACCTTGGAGCCAGGCGCCAGGGACGTCTTGACATGGCCCTTCGGCATCAAGCCTTTTTCACGTGCCTTCCTTGCCAGAAGGCCGGCGCCGATCATTACGCCGGGGTTGGAGGTGTTGGTGCAGCTGGTGATCGCGGCGATCACAACGTCGCCGTGGGTAAGCTCGCCGTCCATGCCGTCCAGCGCCACGCTGGCTTTCGGATCGGTCGAGCTCAGAAGATCGGGCAGGGCTTGCGCGAACGCCTGTTTGGCACCAGACAGCAGCACACGATCCTGCGGCCGCTTCGGCCCTGCGAGGCTGGGCTCCACGGTTGCCATGTCGAGCTCCAGGGTCGCCGTGAACATCGGATCCGGCGTGTTCGCATCGCGCCACATGCCCTGAGCCTTGGCATAGGCCTCGACCAGAGCGATCCGCCCCGCATCGCGACTGGTCAGACGAAGGTAATCGAGGGTCTGCCGATCCACGGGGAATATGCCGCAGGTTGCGCCATATTCCGGCGCCATATTGCCGATGGTCGCACGGTCGGCAAGAGGGAGGTGATCGAGACCGGGGCCGTAGAACTCGACGAATTTGCCGACCACGCCCTTTGCGCGCAGCATTTGGGTTACGGTCAGCACGAGATCGGTCGCCGTGGTGCCCTCGGGAAGCTGGCCATCGAGCCTGAAACCGACGACCTCGGGGATCAGCATCGACACCGGCTGCCCGAGCATCGCCGCTTCGGCTTCAATACCGCCGACACCCCAGCCGAGCACACCGAGGCCGTTGACCATGGTGGTATGGCTGTCGGTGCCGACCAGCGTGTCCGGATAGGCGACCTGCTTGTTGCCTTCCTTGCCGGTCCAGACGACCTGGGAGAGATATTCGAGATTGACTTGGTGGCATATGCCGGTGCCAGGTGGCACGACGCGGAAATTATCGAATGCCTCGGCGCCCCAGCGCAGGAAGGCGTAGCGCTCGCCATTACGCTCATATTCGAGCTCGACATTGCGTTGAAACGCTCCCGGCTGGCCGAACATGTCGACCTGCACTGAATGGTCGATCACCAGATCGACCGGAGACTGTGGATTGATCTTGTCGGGGTCGCCACCGAGCTCGACCATGGCCTGACGCATGGCGGCGAGATCGACGACGGCGGGCACACCGGTGAAATCCTGCATCAGGACGCGCGCCGGGCGATAAGCGATCTCATGGGTGGATCGCTGCGTCTTCAACCAGGCAATCGTCGCTTCGATGTCCTCGCCTTTGACTGTACGCCCGTCCTCATAGCGAAGCAGATTCTCCAGCAGAACCTTGAGCGAGTAGGGCAACCGGCTGACATCGCCGAGTTTCGCCGATGCGGCCTCCAGCGAGAAATAGTCATAGGACGTGCTGCCGACATTCAGCTGTTGTCGAACGCCGAGGCTGTCTTGACCGGTTACTCGCATGGTTATCTCCTCATTGATAACGACGCACGCGCGCCGGCTGTTCGTTGAACGTTATTCCGCCGGTTCTGCCACCGACAGGCGTAGGTTGCGAATCTTGCGGTCGGTCAGTTCCGCTCGAGTCCGTAGAATATGTACGGCGATAAAGAAGCACATATATGCTCCCCACATCACCAAGAGCGGAGTCAGCATGCTTGCGGGCATGGCTGGACCATCGGCACGCATAACGCTTGCAGGTTGATGTAGCGTGTTCCACCATTCCACTGAAAATTTAATTATCGGTAAATTTACCGACCCAACCAAGCATAAAATTGCAGCTGCGCGTGCGCCGCGCGCAGGATCATCGAAAGCATCGTGCAGAGCTATGTAGCCGACATAAAGAAAGAAGAGAATCAGTACTGACGTCAGGCGCGCGTCCCAGACCCAATAGGTGCCCCACATTGGTTTGCCCCAGACGCTGCCGGTTATGAGTGCGATCGCCGTGAACACGGCGCCGATGGGCGCCGATGCGCGCGCAGCGATCTCCGCGAGTGGATGACGCCAGATGATGGCGACGATGCTGGCGACCGCCATCATGCCGTAGATCATGAGGGCCATCCACGCAGCGGGCACGTGGACGAACATGATGCGGTAGGCTTCGCCCTGCTGGTAGTCCGTCGGGGCTGCAAGAAGCGCTTGATAGAGACCGAGAACGGTCAAGATCACCGCGCCGATCAGGGCCCACGGGAAGATAGCATCCGCAATCCGCTGATAACGCAAAGGGTTGGCATATTTGTGCATCACAAACTCCTTAGCGGCTACATAGGTGATTTCGTTGCGAGTTTGAAGATCGGCGGACCGACTGATCGCGTATCTCTGTCATGGTTAACGATATTTTTACTTATTCAATGGATAAGCGGAGGGCTGCTGCAGCTGCGAAGGGGGTGAGAGCCAAGGCGGTCAACAGGATCGCGCTTAGGATGAGCAACTGAGCGCTGCCACCTAGCCCCATGACTTCGGCTTCGACAGCACTGACGCCAAAGATCAGAATGGGTATATAGAGCGGAAGGACGAGAAGGGCGATAAGGACGCCACCCCGGCGCGCACCGATCAGGAGGGCAGCGCCAACGCTGCCGATCAGGGTCAAAACCGGCGTACCGAGTAGCAGGGCGATGGCCAGAACACCTGATGTTTCGACGGATTGATGAAGGAGGAGGGCGAGGAGAGGCGAGGCAACCACGAGAACGAGGCCGCTCATCAGCCAATGCGCCAGGCACTTGGCGAGCACGGTGAGTTCCAGCGGCAGGTCGGCGAGCGCCAGCTGTTCGAGTGAGCCGTCCTCGGCATCCGCCTGAAAGAGGCGATCCAGGCTGAGCATGACGGCGAGCAGCGCCAGCACCCAGATCACGCCGACGCCGATACGTTCGAGGATCTCAGGCGAGGGGCCGACGCCTAGGGGAAAGAGCGTGAGCGCTATGATGAAGAAAATCAGTGGCTGCGCGCTGTCCACGCCACTGCGAAGGCTCAAGCTGATGTCGCGGCGGAGAATGGCGATGAAGGCACTCATCAGTTCGAAAGTTCCAGCACCCGCGTATCTGTCACCTGGACGTCGCCATGGGTCGCGAGGACGGTGATGCCGCCGTCGGCTCGGTGCCGATCGACTGCGTGTTCCAACCGTTTACGGCTTTCTGTATCAAGACCGACACCCGGTTCGTCCAGAAGCCAGACCTTACGGGCGCACGCCACCAGCCTTGCGAGGCTGAGGCGGCGGCGTTGGCCCGAGGAGAGGAAGCGCCCTGGCGTGTCGACCAAGTTTTCGAGATTGAAGGTTTCGAGCGCTCGGTCGAGCGCGCCTTTGCCGGCGCCGTTCAAGGCACAGGTGAAAGCAAGGTTCTCTTTCACGCTAAGGAGAGCTTTGATGCCGTCGGCATGGCCGACATAATGGAGGCGCGCTCTGTGTTCAGCGAGGTTGGATCGAATGTCGATGCCCGCCCAGCGGATGTCGCCCAGCGCAGGGGTCAGAAAGGCGGCGAGAAGGCGGAGCAGGGTAGACTTGCCACTGCCATTCGGCCCGTGCAGTGAAAGGACGTCTCCGGCGGCAAGGGAAAAATCAACCCCGGCGAAAACCGGACGGCCGCCACGCACACAGCCAAGGTTCCGAGCTTCGAGTGATGTGATCACTTCAATGGGTTCCCGCCAAATTTGAAGAAAGCGTTTGGAAATCCAAGGGTTCGCGGGTTTTTCTTGGCGAGGCCTCTAGGATCAATCGTAACGAATATACCACCAGCACTGGAGAAATCATCACCTAACATCAATAGGTTGAGGTCTGTTGATCAGGAATTCTTCGTTGTGGCCACACCACCAGCATCGATTGATAGCCTGCCTGATCAGCTTTGTGGCCGCTGATCGTCGATGACCTTGCCGTCATTGGGAAGTGTGCCTGGCACCGTCAGTCTGACATCGCCATTGATGCCGGTTATCGTCTTCAGGCTGGTCTTGATCGCCGAGAGGAGCTGTTCACTAGCATCCAGAGTCTCACATTCAAGCGTCATGACATCGAGATTGTCTTCCCGGGCCACCACCAGCCTCGCCTTGCCGATGCCGTCATGCAGAGCTGTGACCTTCGCGATCTGGTGTGGATGAACGAACATGCCCTTGACCTTCGTGGTCTGATCGGCGCGGCCCATCCAGCCCTTGAGGCGGCGATTGGTTCGTCCGCAAGGGCTGGGGCCAGTCATCATCAGAGACAGATCGCCTGTGGCAAAGCGGATGAGCGGGTAGTCGGGATTGAAAACGGTCACCACCACCTCACCAACTTCACCTGGTGGGACGGGATCGCCGGTGCCGGGGCGGACGATCTCGACGATCACGTCCTCATCGATCACCAGGCCGTCCCTCGCCTCGCACTCATAGGCGATCAGGCCTGCATCGGCGGTGGCGTAGCATTGATAGGCGTTGATGCCGTATGTCTGCTCGAGTTCCTCGGCAAGCGTCGGTGGAAAAGCTTCACCCGAAACCAGCGCTTTCTTGAAGGAGAGGGCGCCCACGCCTTCGTCCCGGCCACGCTCCAACAGGATCTTGAGGAATGACGGTGTGCCGACATAGGCGATGGGCTTCAGTCGTACGATTACTTCGAGCTGCTTTTCCGTCTGGCCGGTGCCAGCGGGAATGACCGGACAGCCCAGAGCGCGAGCACCGCTTTCCGCCATGGAGCCGGCCGGCGTCAGGTGATAGGAAAACGCGTTATGGACCAAGTCGCCAGACCGAATGCCGGCTGCGAAAAGTGTCCTTGCGAAGCGCCAATAGTTGGAGCGGGCTCCTTCGGGCTCGAAGATCGGACCGGGCGATGCGAAGATCTTGGCGAGGCGCTCGACCGGCGTACCGTTCAGGCCTCCGAAGGGGGCGGCGTCCAGCTGCTGATCGATCAGCTCGCTCTTCCGCCTGACCGGTAGTTCGGCAAGTCGCTCGAAGCTGTTGATTGTCTTCGGATCGATATCCTTGAGCTGTGTGGCCGCTGCAGCGGAATTTTCGATCGATTGCTGCAGAAATCCGGGCAACGCGGTCAGCATCGAGCGGTCGCGGTCGGAAGGTGCTCGAACTTCCAGCCGATCGTAGAAAATCTCATTACGCTCAGGCATCGACAAGCTCGTCTGAGGCCTTCTTATGATCGGTCGTCCGGCGGACGATCGTCTCCGCGATCCGTCGTCTCGGTTCAGTTGGCAGCGCCGAGCGAGACTGCATAGCGGATGCGCAGCCGCTCGACATGGGGGACAAGCCAGTTCGGGCCGCCTTGGTCAAGCCAGTCTTGCCAAAGCGCATCGAAGCTCTGGGTAACGATGTCCACACGCGCACCCTCGACCGCGGCTTGAAGCGTCGCCAGCTCGTCGTGATGATGCCGAAATTCGTCATATGAGGCTGCGTCCAGAGGTTCCCAATAGAGGTAGACTAGAGTGGATGAGCGATCAGGGAAAGTCCGACCAAGCGCGGTTGCGTATTTCACGAGCGCTGCGAGGTCGACATGATGGTAGAGGGTCTGGCCGGTCCGCCAGCTCTCAAGATGTGCCTGCCAGGGCTCCATGTCCCGGGTTTCTGCGAGTGTTCGATCATAAGTTGTGGAGAGCGACGATTTCTTGCGCTTTAGATATTCGATCGCGCGCACCGTCGCCCCGACGACATGATCGTCACGCAGCGCCATCAGATCAAGATGGGGAGGTGTGCCGCGCAGGCCCGTGGGGCAGCGCACATTGAACTGGATGGCGCTGAAACCGAGTTTCTCGCCCAGTGGCAATCGACCAACGTCCTTTTGCCAGGGAAAAAAGCTGTTGATGACCAGCGCCATGCTGGAATGAGGGCTGTCCAGACGCACCCGCTCCAGGGCAACCGGCCAGACGCGTTCCGCCACGCCTTTGATCAGCAGGCGCTTAGGCTCACGAATCCGGCCATCGGCCAGGGAGGGGTCGTCGTCCCAATCGTTGCGCAGAGCCGAAATCAGCGCGAGGTCGATACGCTGCAGAAGCGACCCTACCGCGTGGTTTTCCATCACGCCGGCATTTCCTCCATTTACAGCCAGCGTTTGCGCCGTTTGTAGCTCTTGATGTCGCGAAAGCTTTTTCGGCCGCTGGTGCTGACGCCAAGGTAGAACTCCTTGACGTCTTCATTCTTTCGCAGCGTTTCTGCATCGCCGTCAAGTACAACCCGGCCGTTTTCGAGAATATACCCGTATTTCGCGTAAGATAGCGCAATGTTCGTATTTTGTTCGGCGAGAAGGAGAGTGACGCCCTCCTCCCGATTGAGCTTTGCTACGATCTCGAAAATTTCTTCGACGAGCTGCGGCGCCAGACCCATGCTCGGCTCGTCGAGGAGGATGACCTTGGGCCTCGCCATCAGAGCGCGACCAATCGCGCACATCTGCTGCTCGCCGCCAGATGTGTAGCCAGCGATCGAGCGCCTGCGCTCCTTCAGACGGGGGAAATAGCCGTAGACCATCTCCAGATCGTCTTGGATCGACTGAGCGCCATCGCGCCTTGTGTAGGCGCCGGTCAGGAGGTTCTCTTCGACCGTGAGATGGCCGAAGCAATGGCGGCCCTCCATGACCTGAACGACACCGCGTTTAACCAGGTCATTGGGCGTGAGATGATGGATCGCTTCGTCGCCGAGCGTGATCCCGCCCTTGGTGACCTCGCCGCGCTCCGATTTCAGAATGTTGGAGACAGCCTTCAACGTGGTGCTCTTGCCGGCGCCATTGGCGCCGAGCAAGGCCGTGATCCCGCCTTTGGGGATCTCGAGCGAGACCCCCTTCAAGGCGAGAATCACATGGTCGTAAACCACCTCGATATTATTGATCGACAATAGTGAGGCACTATGGCCTTCACTTGCCTTCGTATCGTTCGAGGTTTCTGCAGTCATGGCTGGTGGCCCCGCCACCCTCACTCGCAGCTTTGCGGTTCGATGCCGTTTTCAGACGCATATTGCGCGGCATCGGCCTCGATCAGCGGGCGTACGACATCCGTCATCGCCGGGATCCAGTCGGTGAAGATTTCCCACTTCTCGCCGTCCCAGCGCTGCAGCTTGATCGCTGGTGAGCCTTCATGGTTCTCACAAGTGACCTCAGTCGTTGGGATGACGCCAGTCAGACCCATTTCGGCGATTCGCTCCTCCGTAATGTTGAGGTTTTCGAAACCCCAGCGCATCTCTTCGCCGGACAGCGCCTTGTCGCCGAATTCAGCCATCGCCGTGTACATCGCCTCGACGATGAAAGCGGCGTTGGCGACACCGCGATTGTAGAGCACCTCGCCGATCTCCTCGGCTGGGCCCGTGCCACTGCCGGCATCATGCACCATCTCTCTGATCTCGGCGAAAACCGGGGCGGCATCGCCGACATCATGGAAGGTGGCGCCGATATAGCCTTCCGCCGGTACGCCAGAGCCGCGCACGTCAACCTCGGCAGCCGCCCACCAGTTGCCTATGAAACGGTCCATTGGATAGCGGATCAGCGAGGCTTCCTTGATCGCTGTCGGGTTCATCGAACCCCAGCCCCACATCATGATCCAATCGGGCTTGGCACGGCGGATTTCCAGCCAAAGCGACTTCTGGTCCGACATCGAGCTGGTCGGCACGGGATACTGGAGAAATTCGAAGCCGTAGTCCTTGGACAGCTTTTCCAGCGTTGGGATCGGTTCCCGACCATAGGGATGGTCCAGCAGCACGAGTCCGATTTTCTTGCCATTCAGATTTTCAACGCCTCCTTCCTGCTCGATGATATACTTCATGATCGAGGTGGCTTGCGACCAGTAGGTGGCGGGGAAGTTGAAAACCCAAGGGAAGACACGGCCATCGGCGGCTGAGGTGCGGCCGTAACCCATGGTGAACAGCACGTTCTGGTCGGCAACCGCCTTTTCCAGGAGCGCGTAGGTGATGCCGGTCGAGAAAGGTGAAACCGCCGCGACCTTGCCGTTGCCTTTCAGCCGGTCATAGCATTCGACACCCGCTTCATTGTTATACTCGGTCTCACATTCTTCCCATGTCAGCATGACGCCGTTCACGCCGCCTTTGGCGTTGATCAGCTTCAGGTAATCGATCTGGCCATTGGCGAGTTGTGCTCCGTTGGCGCCATAGGGGCCTGTGCGGTAGCTGAGCAACGGGAAGAACTGTTCTTCCGCCAGCACAGCTGGTGCGGTTACGCTTCCGGCGAGTATCGTGGCCGCAGTGGCCAATCCCATCAGTGTCTTTTTCATCGTTGAGCCTCCCGGTTGGTAAGCTGCCGAGCGACGCCCGGCGTTGGGTTCGATCCTAGCGTCAATAGGGGAATGGCCAAGTCCTGAGTTTCTGCTTGGCGATTTGCCAGAGCCTGGCAAAGCCATGGGGTTCGACGATCAGGAAAAAGATGATGAGTGCGCCGAACACCATGAATTCGATATGCTTGATCATGGCAATGCTGATGGTGCCGAGGCCGAGCGACAGGAAGACAGGATTCATCGCCGTCAGGCCGATGTTCAGAAGAATGGGCGTCAGGACTACGAAGGCAGCGCCGAGGAACGAGCCTAGCACCGTGCCCAGGCCGCCGATGATCACCATGAACAACACTTGGAAACTCACCAGAATGCCATAGGAATCCGTCTGCACCGAATTGATCTGAACGAAAGCCCAAAGAGCGCCGGCGATGCCGATCAAAAACGAGCTGAAGGCGAAAGCGGATAGCTTGGCGAAGGTTGGACTGATGCCGATGATCTCGGCGGCGATGTCCATATCACGAATAGCCATCCAGGAACGGCCATAGCTGCAACGGACCAGGTTCTTGACCACGAGTGCGGCGAGGATGGTGAGCATAAGGACGAACAAGTAACGGTTCACCACTGGCGAAGCTGCACCGGTAATCGAGAATCCGAATAGGGTCTGCGGTGGCGCAGGAGCAATGCCGGCGGGCGAATAATTGGTGAACCAAGGCACCTTGATGAACAGCCAGAGAAGGAAGAATTGCGCGGCGAGGGTGGTCACCGCAAGGTAGAGGCCTTTGATTTTAAGCGAGGGCAGGCCGAACAATAGGCCGACAATCGCCGTTATCAGGCCGGTCGCCACCAGCATGATGACGAACCAGATGTCGAAGGGTTCGAAGCCGAACAGGCTGATCTCGGGAAGGCTGACGCCGAACAGGGCGCCCGCCGTCGGGAAGCTGGTCACCAGCTTGTAGGTCATGAAGCCGCCGAGCGCCATGAAAGCGCCGGTGCCGAGCGAAAGCTGGCCGCAATAGCCGGTCAGGACGTTCAGGCCGAGGGCGGCGATCGACATGATCAAAAACGGAATGAGGAGGGCGGTCAGAGCATAGTCGGAGGCGACCAGCGGCACGACGAACACAGCAACCGCAACGACGATCCAGACGGCATAGCGGTCGAGCGGCAGCTTGAAGACCGCCTGGTCTTCGGCATAGGTGCTGTGAAAGACGCCGGTTTCGCGATAGAGCATCAGCCGATCATCCCACTGGCGCTCATTCCATCGGTTCCTCATCGAGCGGATCGGTCACGTCGATCGCGCAGCGGATGTCGGCGGCCCGATCATAGGTCGCCGGCGTGATCGAATGGGCAAGACCGAGTTCCAGCGCTTTGTCCGGGTCGAGGTAGGACTGCTCGGCAAACATGGCGTCGACCTCCTTGACCGGGACGCTGGTGCAGGCCGAGAAGATCTGGTGCGAGGCCACTGTTCCGAGTTCGTCCTCTTCCGCAAAATCCTTGATCGCCGCAACGTCGAAATCGCCGTCGATCTCGCGGCTGGAATTATGAACCATGAAGTAGCTGTAGGGAGAGGCAATGCGTTGACTGCCGCTGCAATAGATGTCGACCGCCGACGACTGAACCGAGCCGGTGTTGTGGGTCACCACCTGCAGCCCGTGCCGCTCATGGAGGCCGCGCAGATAGTTGTGAATGCGAAAGCCCGACTCGACGAATCCACCACCGCTTGAAAGCAGCAGCTTGATGGTCTTCAGGCTCGGATAAGTGGTGAGGTGGTCCTGCAGCATGTCGAAGAGCTGGTTTTCCATCTCGGGACCGACATCGCCGTTCAGCCTGATCTCGATCAGATCCGGCACGAACGGGCCGCCGGTTTCGAAGTCGTGCCAAATCCTGCAGCGCTCTTCTTCGTCGTCGGCGGCCATGGCCTCTGGCAATGCCAAGAGGCAGAGCAATCCGCCGATACTCAAGGTTCGGCGAAGCACGGCGAGCCGGCGAGCTGGCTTCGACAAGCGATCAAACACGCTCAATAATACGCTCCCCGAAAAGCCCTTGCGGACGGAACAGTAGAAAGACGACGGCCAGCACGAAGGCGAACCATTCGGTGGTGGCGCCGCCGAACAGAGGCTGACCCCAATAGGTCTCGAACATAAGCTCCGATACGCCGATGATGCAGCCGCCGATCACAGCACCTGGGATCGAGGTGAGGCCGCCCAGGATCAGGACCGGCAATGCTTTGAGCGCAAGATTGATCACCGTCGGTTCGATCTGGATCTTGGTGCCCCAGACCGTTGCCGCGACGAAGGCGGTGAAGCCGGAGAGCGCCCAGACCACGACCCACATCTGATTGAGCGGGATGCCGATCGACATGGAGGCGGCGTGATCGTCGGCGACGGCGCGAAGAGCTCTGCCGACCCTTGAATATTGGAAGAATATGTAGAGGCCGAGCACCATCACCAGGCCGACCCCGATGGCGAGCAGGTCCGATTCCTGGATGATGATGTCGAGGCCCAGTCTTTCGCCCCAGGGATAGTCGATGGTGAAGATCGCGCTTTCCGGGAGCCCGATCTTCAAGAGTTTCGGGTCGCCTCCCCAGATCGCTTCACCGAGGCCTTCGATGAAGAAGCTCACGCCAATTGTCGCCATGAACAGGCTGAGCCCGTCCTGGCCGACCAGCGGTCTGAGGACGACACGCTCGACCGTAAAAGCAACGATCACCATGACCAGCAGCGAAAACGCGCCCGCGATATACCAGGGGACGCCAAGCTTGAGCATGCCGGCGAAATTGAGGGCGGCGAAGAACACCATCGCACCCTGGGCGAAATTGAACACGCTCGATGATTTGAAGATGATCACGAAGCCGATGGCGACCAGCGCGTAAAGAAAGCCGTTGCCGAGCCCGGCGATGACCGTCTCCAGCACACCGGCCGGGAACGTGGCCATCTCGCCAAAGGGACCGAGGATATAGGTCGAAATGAGATTCATCTTTGTGATCTCGTGGCACCCGAGGCTTCGTCACCGCTCTCTTCTTCGGGCCGCGAAGCCTCCTCGCTGCCGTCGTGGTTGACGCCGAGATAGGCTTCGATCACGGCTGGGTTGTTTCTGACCTCGTCCGGGGTGCCGTCGGCGAGTTTCTTGCCGTAATCGAGCACCACCACGCGATCCGAAATGTCCATGACCACGCCCATATCATGCTCGATCAAGGCGACCGTCGTGCCAAACTCCTGGTTCACGTCCAGGACGAAGCGGCACATGTCCTCCTTTTCCTCGAGGTTCATGCCGGCCATGGGCTCGTCGAGCAACAGGAGTTCGGGTTCGGCGGCCAGCGCCCGGGCGAGTTCGACCCGCTTTTGCAAGCCGTAGGGAAGCTGGCCTACCGGCGTGTTGCGCACCGCCTGGATCTCCAGAAAGTCGATGATCTTTTCGACATCCTTCCTATGCGCCAGCTCCTCGTTTTGCGCCCGGCCCCAATAGAGCATCTGCTCCAGAAAGCTGGCTTTCATCTTCAGGATGCGGCCGGTCATGATGTTGTCGATGGTGGTCATGCCCTTGAAGAGCGCAATGTTCTGAAAGGTGCGCGCGATGCCGGTGGCCGCTGCATCATGCGGGCGCATCTGACGGCGGGTCACACCCTTCCAGGTCACCTGGCCCTCCTGGGGATGATAAAAGCCGTTGACCACATTCAGCATCGAGGACTTGCCGGCACCATTCGGCCCGATGATCGCCCGGATCTCACCGCGCCTGATGTCGAAGCTGACATCGGTAAGCGCCGTCACCCCGCCAAATCGCAACGTCACCCCTTCCACCGCCAACAAGGCCCCGGCGGGGCCGGGCTGGACTTGGGCCTCGTTCTGGCCCGGGGCTTCGGCTGCTTTTGATGGTGCTGCTGTCGCCATGCCCGACCTATTCCGCCGCCGCCAGGTCAACCGTGTCGCCGGTGGCGACAATGGCCATGTCGGCGCGGATCTGGCCGGTGCGGCCGTCTTCGAAGGTCACTTCGGTTTCCATGACCACCCGATCGCGCCCGCCATAGAGGGCATCGATGATCGGCGCATAGCGCTCGTCGATCACTGTGCGTCTGACTTTTCGCGTACGGGTCAGCTCGCCGTCATCGGCATCCAGCTCCTTGTAGAGGAGAAGGAAGCGGGCGATGCGCTGGGCCGGCGGCAGCGAAGCGTTGACCTTCTCCACTTCACCCTGGATCAGCGCGTAAACCTCGACCAGGGCAGAGAGGCTGGTGTAAGTCGTAAAGGCAAGGCCCTTGGCCTCGGCCCACTTCTCGACCATCGAATATCGGATGCAGAGGATAGCGGTGATGCCGCTGCGCTCATGGCCGAGCACGACACACTCGCCGATATAGGGCGAGAATTTCAGCTTGTTCTCGATGAACTGCGGCGAGAAGCGGACGCCACCGGCGGTGGTCGCCAGGTCCTTCACCCGATCGATGACGGTGAGCCGGCCCTTATCGTCGATGAAGCCGGCGTCACCGGTCATCATCCAGCCGTCCTCGGTCAGTGTCTCCTTCGACGTATCAGGCTGCTTGTAGTAGCCGTTGAACATACCGGGATGGCGGGTGATGATCTCGCCGACGCCGTTCTCGTCAGGGCGTTCGATACGGATCTCGGTATTGTCGAACGGCGGTCCGGAGCTGTCGAAGTCCAGGCCGTCTTCAGCGCGCTGCAGCGTATAGGCGCCGCAAAGCTCGGTCTGGCCGTAGAGCTGGCGAAGCGGCACACCCATGGCGAGGAAGAACTTGAAGATGTCAGGCCCAAGCGCCGAACCGCCCGTTGCGGCCGCCTTGACGTTGGAAAAGCCGAGCCGGTCGCGAAGGGTGTTGTAGAGAAAGGCGTCGGCGAACCAGGAGCGTCGGCCCTGCTCCAGTGCCTCGGTGCCTTGTTTTACCCCTTTCTCGAACAGCATCTGACTGAAGCGGTTCGCATCGAGCATGCGCGCATGTACATCAGCTGAAATCTGCTCCCAGACACGCGGCGCCAGGAGAACATGGGTCGGCCCGATCTCGCGAAGATCGTGCATCGCTGTGCTCTGATCCTCAGGATAGTTCACCCGGATCCGGCAAAGCAGCGGCATGGCCACCGCATAGACCTGCTCCATGATCCAGGCCATCGGCAGGAGGGACATGTACTCGTCGGTAGGCTCGCGCGGGTCGGCGCGCAGATAGGCCGAGATATGTTCAAGGAATGGCCGGTGCTGCAGCATCGCGAGCTTCGGGTTGGATGTCGTGCCCGACGTCGTGCAGAGAATGGCGACATCCTCGCCCTTGCCCTCGTCGATCGCCGCATCGAGCTTCGCCGCATCGACCTCACGCCCCCGTTCAGCGAGGGCCGCTCGGCTCAGCAGGCGAGGGTCATCATATTTGCGCATGCCGCGCTCATCATTGTAGACGATCCACTTCAGCGACGGCAGGTCATCGGCGATTTCCAGGAGCTTGTCCGCCTGCTCTTCGTTTTCGGCGAACGCCAGCTTGACCTCACCATAGTCCAGAAGATAGCTGACCTCCTTTCCCAGGCTGTCCTCGTAAATCCCAAGCGACATCGCACCGACACTGTGCCCTGCAAGCTCGGCCCAGACCCAATGCGGCCGGTTGCGCCCGATCACGCCGACGACGTCGCCTTTCGTGACGCCGAGCGCCATCAGTCCGGCAGCGAGTTCCCGGACATATCTATAGGTTTCCGCCCAGCCATATCGCTTCCAGACGCCGAAGTCCTTCTCTCGCGTCGCCACCTCGTCCGGCCAGCGCTCGGCATTCATCTTCAGGAGCTTCGGGAGAGTGTCGTGGGCGGTGAGATCGGGGAGATGCATGGTCATTCAGCGGAATCGATCGCCAATGTTGATGCGAACAGCTGAAGCAAGGCTGGCCTCTTATCGGATGGAAGACGAGAGTTTATTCCGTTCCAGGTCCTGGCACAGTCGTCGCGCAACTGGTTAGTCATAAGCCTCCCCGCATCGTCCTAAGGGACGTCATGCAAACTTACTCTTGCGGTCAATCTTCGCGATGATCGAACCGAGGCCTATTCTTGTCGGCAGCCGATGGAATAAGCAAGTCCGTTTCGAGATCGATCGCCATGATCTGGGGGCGAGCATACGTGGGGAGTGCTAGTGCTTCGTTTCGATCAAAAGGTTCGCTTTGGGTCGAGACAAGAGAACCGAGATTCCTATGATTTTACTGGGCTCTGCGATCAACTACATGGTTTGCTGAGCAACTAACCCATATGTCTGGATGCCTATAATCTGATGAGATTTAACTGTAAATATCAATCCTGAGGTGGAATTCCATCGCTTTTAGTCGGCATTTTACGCTATTGATTGTTGAGCAATTCTTTTCTCTTATTGTACCGAGCAATTATTGGGGTGACTTATGATCAATGAGTATAGCGGCCTTCAGACTCTATTTAGGATTTTTCTTGCCGGTACAGCCATGGCAACCCTTGCTGCCTGTGGCGGAGGCAGCGATGGCGGTAGTAATTCATTTCGTACGCAGGAATTTAGAAACTCGTCTGGTCTCGATCAGATCAGAGCATCGCAGGGCTATGCTCAGGTCACCGGCCCTCAAGGCGGTGAGGGCGTGGTCATCGCTGTTCTCGATGACGGTATTGATGAGGATCATCCGGATCTGGCGCCGAATCTGATCGAAAGCCTCTTGTTCGACGGTGCCGCTGATGTTGACAGTGACCACGGGACGGCGGTTACCGGTATTGCAGCCGGCGCCGACGGCAATGGCGGCATTCAAGGGGTGGCTTTCAACGCCGGCATTCTTGCTTTTCAGGTGGGTGATGAGGATCCGAACAACCCGAATGAGATTCTTTTCGACAGTGGGGTGATTGCGTCAGCCATCGACACGGCATCTACCGACGGTGCCGACATCATCAATATGAGCTTTGGGTTTGATTTCTCCGGAACCCTCAGGCAGAGCGATGGATCGATCGTTGATCAGGACCCTAATGCTGGTGCCCAGCTCATCGGGGACGCGATGCAAAGGGCGGCGGGTCGAGGTTCGCTCATGGTGGTTGCCGCTGGCAATGACGGCGATAGTCTTGATGAACTCGAAGACTTGGTCGATGTGCCGCGTGGCACTATCGTCGAAATTGGCGCGGGCTTTCCAGCTTTGTTCGCTGCGGATCCCGGCACGGCGAATGGTGTAATCGTGGCTGTCGCCGTCGAAGATGACAATGATCTTGCCGATTTCAGCAATACCTGCCTCGGCGTCGAGCAGCGGTGCCTAGCAGCGCCTGGCGTTGACTTTCAGGGCGCGCAGCCAGGTGGAGGTGTAGGCAGCATCGGCAGCGGCACATCCTATGCAGCGCCGATCATTGGCGGTGCGGCCGCCGTGGTTCAAGCTGCCTTTCCAGGGACATCGCCGCAGGAAGCGGGCAATCGTCTGCTGACGACCGCAACTGACCTTGGCATCAGTGGCACCGATTCGACCTTCGGACGTGGCCTTCTCAATCTCGAAAATGCACTGACGCCGCAGGGACAATTAAACGTTGCGACCTCGGACCGCCTCAATGGGGCGAAGACCCCGCTTGCAGGAAGCGGACTTTCGCTCGGAAGTTCGCTGGCCTTCGGTGGTGCCGGTGCTAACATTTTGTCCGAGGCGATAGCGCTTGATGATGACAACTTCCCGTTCGGGGTAGACCTAAGCGGTTCTGCCAAAACCCAATCACGCACGACGGGTCTTGCATCCTTCATCGCGAGCTCGGATCGGCGCTCGGTGGCGCTGGCGTCTCAGGATATCGAGGCCACGCTGTCACTGGCCGAGGATCACTGGCGCGATGACCCCTATCGAGCCCCCTTCGCACCGAGCGACACCTCACTGCACAAGGAAGCCTCGTCGCCCCGCCTGGAAATGCGGTCCGAGGTCACTGAAGGCATGGATTTCTTCTTTGGGCTGAATGGCTCAAGCGTTACCGAGGCCGGCATCACGCAACGTGTATCTGAAGCAGGTGGTCTCTTCCAGCCTGCAGCTTTCCTGGCGCCGTTCGACCAACTCGCTGGCGAGCAGACCGGTGGTGGCACGGCGATCGCGCTTAGTGATACCACCAGCCTGCACTTGTCGACCTTCGTGTCTTCGGATGACGCATCGAGGCGGGAGTCCTCGATGCAGAAGATCGAGCTTACCCACCGCACCTATGCCGATATCGAGCTTCGCCTCGGCTACGGCTTCATGGACGAGGACGGCGGATTTCTCGGCAGTGAGGCCAGCGGCGTGTTCGGCGGCGATGGTGGTGGCAAATCGCACTATGTCGATCTGTCCCTGGTGGCGCCGGTCACCGAGGACCTGAAGCTGTTCAGTGCCTACACCTATGGGCTCACTGATGGCTCAGGAGGTTCAGGTTTAGTTTCCGATGTATCCAGGCTCCGGTCATCAGCGTTCGGTGCAGGCTTCTCAATTGCCGACATTGCTTCCGAGGGTGATGGATTGACCTTCATGGTCGGCCAGCCGCTTCGCGTGTCGAAAGGCTCTGCCGAGGTGACGGTGCCGACCGGAAGGACATCGGACGGCCAGGTCATTCAAGACAGTGGATCTCTGGATTTGTCCCCATCCGGCCGGGAGGTTGCCTTCGAGGCGACTTACAACTTCGGCCTGCAGCACAACGATCACGGATTAGCGGCAGGCACCTTCCTTCGCCTTAACCCGGATCATGATCCGGATGCGAACCCGGATGTGGGCATCGGCATGAAATACAAGCTCGCCTTTTAAGCCTGACGACGCATGTTTCGCTGATCACGGAAAGCCGAATGATGACATTGCATCCGACGCGTCGACACAACATGTCACTGCTGAAACTGGGATTGCTCGGCCTGATGGGGCTGTCTCTGGCCGGTTGTCAGGAGTTGATCGGCGATCGCAATACTGAAGGAGCGGCGAATGTGGAAGACAAGATCAGGAACCTGAACAGCGGGGCGATTGAGGAGAGGATTAGGGAGGTGGCTATTCCGGTCAGCGACGATCTTCTCATGATCCCCACAGGGTTGGATGATGATGGTTGCGAGACATTCAAGCCGCACTCGGTCAGCGGTAATCCCGTTAGAACAGCAATCTATTATCGCCAGTCGGATGGCGGCTTTGGTATCACTCGTGATCCCGCCGTCTGTAAGGTCGAGATGATCTCGATGGGACCTGATGATGATGGTTGCGAACGCTATCGGGCCGTGCCAACCCGTGTCGATCTCGTCTTGGAAAACGAGGTCACCTACTATAGATCGGCTGACGGTGGCTATTCGGCAATGAGACCCAGGGATAGCTGTAGCTGAGCGAGCACCTGTTGCTCGTCTAGTCGGCAAGTTCGATATCAGGCGCCCGTTTTCTGGCCGGGTGCTTTTTTCTTGTCCTGGGTTTGGAGAGTAAGCGAACGTCTAGCATTTTGCTCAATTTCGAGGACAAAAAAAACCATTGAATTTCAACTATAAATAGAAATATCTATCGATCTCAATCATCAGTGTAAGCGAAGGTGGCGATGATCGGGATCGATGAAGGCTATCGGGCAAAGTGCCTTTGCCCCGTCATATCCTCCGGCATGGCGTCGACAGTTGCAGGGTTCGCCGTTCTGACCCTTGTGTCATGTTCCGGCGGTGGTGGTGGCAATGGTGGCAGCAATCTGCAGGCCAACCCTAGTGCCAGTTTTCTCGATGCTGTCGCTGAACCTTCGTCACCTGCTGTCGCCGGTGACTGGTCAGGGAGCAGCGAATACGCCAACAGCACTGGCCTTGCTCAGCTCAAAGCGGCGGAAGGCTATGCCAGGCGAAGTGGTGGTCTGCCCGGCGGTCAAGGCGTGCGGATTGCCATCATCGATAGCGGTATCGACGTTACCCATCCCGACCTCGGCAACCTCGCATCGACCAGCTGGGCCGCGGGCGGCGAGGCGCTGTCCAGCGATAGTCACGGCACCTTCGTCGCCGGCATCGCCGGGGCCAGTCGCACCCAGTCGGCTGACCCCAATGACATGCACGGGATAGCGTATCGCGCGACGCTGGTGAATTTTCAGGCGGCCCGGCCGTCCCAAACCGCTGCCAATGGTTTCGTCTCCTTTGGAACCGACGACCTGGTGGAAGCCATGCGAGCAGCCTCGGGTTTGTCGGCCGGGGACAAGGCTGTGGAAGCCGACGTCTTGAACCTCAGCCTCGGGGCCTTCGCTAACAACGACAGCACTTTCGCCAAACTTCGAACCGCGATGCGCGAGGCCGCAGCCGAAGACAAGATCATGGTGCTCGCTGCCGGCAATGAGGGCCTGAGCCAGCCGATCTATCCAGCAGCCTATGCCGATGATGCCGGCATTGCCGGCCTGGCGATCGTCGTCGGCAATCTCACCGCCACCGATCAGGCGGCGACAAGCAGCAACCTCTGCGGCGATACCAAGGATTATTGTCTGTTCGCGCCCGGGACCAGCATCCAATCGACGTTGAATGACGGTTCTTACGGCGTGGGCAGCGGAACCTCGTTTGCCGCACCTTACGTCACCGGCGCCGCCGCCGTGGTCAAGGCGGCCTTTCCGGGCGTATCCAGCCGTGATGTGGTCGATCGCCTCTTATTGACCGCAGCCGATCTTGGTGCCGCTGGCGTTGATAGCACCTTTGGGCAAGGCCGGCTCGATCTCGAAGCCGCAATGGCGCCGGTCGGGCCGGTCGGATTTCCTATCGGTCCGACAGTCGATGGGCCGGTAACGCCGGTTGAGGGGACTGCCCTTCACCTTGGTCCTGGCCTTGCCATGAACGACGCGACGAAGCAGCTCCTCGGGCGTATCATGGCCGTCGACGATATGGGCTTTCCGTTTCCGGTCGATCTCGGAAAGGGCATAGAAAGCGCAGAGCGGAGCGCTGGACTTTCAGCCTTTGTCGGTGGCCGGCGTGGTTCAGTCACGGTTGCTGGACTGCCCAATGCGACGATCGCTGCGGTTGTCCAGGACGAAGAGTTCATCGGCTTTGGGGATGTGCCGTCTGCGACATCGCTCTCATCGAGGAGCAGGGATGACGAGGATTTGCCTTTGAGCTTTGCCGCGGAGATGATGGAAGACATGACTATCTTCGCTTCGCTGCATGGCGGGAACGAGGCGAGGCTCGGTCTTGAGGCCGGACTTCTCGAGCGACGGGCAACGCTCATGCAGACCGATGGTATCCTCGCCCCGTATGAAAATCTTCTTGCAGCCTCTTCCGGGGGCGGTGTCAGCTTCAGACCAGCTGACGGAACGGAAATCGCCGTCTTCGCCTTCGGTTCGTTTGTCGATGAGGAGGGGAGTGATGCATCTCTTCAACGGTTCGAGATCAAGCAGGCGATCCTCGGCGAAATCGAGATGCGTTTGGGCCTCGGCCTCATGCAGGAAGAAGGCGCTTTTCTCGGCAGCAGGACCAGCGGTGCCTTCGGCGATGGCACTTCCGCTCGATCGCAGTTTCTGACGATGTCCCTGGTTGGGCCGCTCGTCGACAACATCGACTGGTTCGCCGCCTACAGCCGCGGCCGCTCGTCGATCGGTGATGCCGACGACGCCCTCCTGGGAGATTGGTCCGCCCCCCATTCCGAAGCCTTCGGCGTCGGGTTCGTCGTTCGCGACTTCGCCATGGATGACGACGGGCTCACCCTGATGGTCGGCCAGCCATTTCGCCAGGAACGAGCTCAGGTCACCGTTGATCTTCCGGTGGCAAGAAAGCCTGATGGCACTGTCCTGACCACGGCAGAGAGGATCGATCTCACACCCGAGGCGCGTGAGATTGCGGCCGAAGTCGGTTATCGTTTGCCGCTTGGGCGTGACGGTGGTCATGATCTCCAGGCGGCGGGCTTTGTTCGCTTCAATCCAGATCACCAAAAAGGCCGTGATCCGGAAGCTGGTATCGGCTTTGCCTATCGCCTGCACTTTTGACAATATGTGGCAGATATTGTTGAAAAAGTCCGATGTGCCTGAATAGGCGATCACGGGGCAGAAACTGGTTCCGCACAGGGTGATTTCTTAGAAGGTCATTCCACATCAATGGGTTTTCTGGAAACGAATTCTAACGGAGCTCACTGCTTGGCTGAGCATCGGACTTTTTCAACAAAATCGGCACTAATCTAGCGTGCCTGGCCACGGCCCTAACTCTGCCTGCTTTTGCTGTCAAAAAGACACCATAGGAACCGATATGGGGCCATTCCTCCGCCTCGGCAGATGAAATTCTTACTCATGTTAGGCATCGCGATCCATTTCCGCAGCCCGTTAATCCGGGTTTCTGATCTCCGCGCTCACATCACGCAGATCATGTGGCCGTGTGGTTGCGCGGCGAGCAGCAGCGATGGCCCGTGGGCCACAGTCATCATAGGTCTTCGCTGAGCTGAAGTAGATCTGCTCTTGCCAAGCGATGCGTGGTCCGCAGCGCCGCCAGCCTCTGATCGACATCATCAGGCAGATTGCCGTTTCCGGCGAGCTTTTCGAGATCGGCGCATTGTCGAGCAAGATCGGTGGCGCCGAGGTTGGCGCTGCTCGATTTCATGCTGTGCACGATCCTCGAAACTTCGGCGACGTCATCAGCGGCGATGGAACTCGCAAGCTTCGCCACTAGGTCATCGCTGTAGTCAACGAATTTGCTGATGGCGCGGTGGACGAGGCGCCGCTCGCCGTCCGGATCTAGCGAGCGCAGCATCTTGATCGGCTTCGGGTCCAGCGTCGATGTCTGCGTTTCGGAGGTGGCAGTCGGCTCTGCTCTCGGCTTCGAGGCGGTCACGGGGCGCCAGCGCTGCAGCAGGGTGTTCAGCTCCTGGCGCGTAAATGGTTTTCCCAGGAGATCGTCCATCCCTGCTGCCAGGCATTCTGCCCTGATATTGGCAAAGTCGTTGGCGGTAAGCGCAACGATCGGCAGCCGCTCGTCGCCGGTCGCAGCCTTTCGGATGGCGCGCGTAGCTTCGAGGCCATCCATGACCGGCATCTGGCAATCCATCAAGACCAGGTCAAAGGCCTTGTCCGTCACGGCATCGACCGCCTCCTTGCCGTTTTCGAC
>JBPCVQ010000417.1:0-7617 GCA_051010395.1 Geminicoccaceae bacterium
TCGGTCATGGGATCTTTTCGTCCTTCTGGCCATCCTGACCGGGCAGCGCATGGGACTGCTCGGCGACAGCACCGAGATCCCGCTGTTTCAAGAGGATGCTCTCCATCTCCTCGATGTCTTCAGCATGTTCCGGCCATTTGCCTGTCCTGATGCAAACGATGCAGCGGCAGACCTGGGCCATGCCCTGGATGAGGAGCAGTATGCCGGCGGCGACGATCACCGTCTTGAACTGGAAGATCGGCACATTGGCGGGGCTCATCACGCTGACCTCGCCATATTGCCAGGATCGGCTCGCATATTTCCAGCCGGCGAAGATCAGAGCGAGAATGCCCGGAAAGAAGAAGAGGAAGTAGAGGACCAGCTCGACCCTGGCTTGCGTCTTCGGGCGCCAAAGCCGGTACACGAAATCGCCTCTGACATGGCCGTCACGGGACAGCGTGTAGGCGCCGCCCATCATGAAAAGCGTGCCATACATCATGTAGCTGAGATCGAACGCCCAGGAGGTTGGATCGCGCAGCACGTAGCGCACAAACACCTCGTAGCCGACACCGAAGGTCATGATCAGGATCGTCCAGGCGAACGCCTTGCCGAACCAAGCCGATATGGAATCGGCGATTTCAATGAAGCGCAGCATCATTGTCCCCCGAGGACGTAGCAGCCCATGGTCCCAACAACTTTACGTGAGCCGCACGTAAAAGAAAGGGCGGCAAAAAACCGCCCTTCCTAAGTCATGCCTACCGACGCCGTCGGTTAGAAGGGGAGCTTGCCGGGGAAGTAGTGCTCGTAGGCAAGCTTGTAGTCGGCCTGGTTCATGATGTCGTAGAAGGCGACACGCTCCGACCAGGCTTTCTGGCTATCCACGACCTTGGCGAAGAACTCGTCCTTCAGGAGCCCGTTCAGCACCGTGTCCCAGCTTTCCAGCTGCGCCTGCATGATCGAGGTGTCGGTGCGGTGCACATTGACGCCGTCATCGTTGATCAAGGTCTGGAGATCGGCGGAGTAACGGTCCATGGCGAGGCCGTAGCTCGCGGTGTTCGCGGCTTCGGCGGCATATTCCAGGATCGCCTGATGCTCGGCTGGCAGGCTCTCATAGGTGTCGCGGTTGAAGATGACCTCGAAGAACTCAGCCGCCTGATGGTAGGAGCCCATATGGTAGTCTTTGGAGACATCCTGAGCGCCGAACTGGCGGTCCGCTGTCGGGTTGTTGAACTCGAAGGCCTCGATCACGCCACGCTCCAAAGCGGGGACGATTTCGCCGCCTGGAAGCTGAGTTACCGAAAGGCCCATACCCTGCATGATATCGGTGGCGAGACCGACCGTTCGGTATTTCAGGCCATTCATGTCCTCGGCGGACTTGATGTGCTTCTTGAACCAGCCGAGCGGCTGGGTCGGCATGGGCATGGTGAAGAATCCGACCAGATTGAGGCCGAGCACATCCTGCACCAACTCTTGGTAAAGGTCCTTGCCGCCGCCGAAATGGATCCATGCGAGGAGCTGGGCTGCATTGGCGCCGAACACGGGGCCGGTACCGAAGAGCGAGGCGGCCTTATTCTTACCGTACCAGTAAGCGGTCACGGTGTGGGCGGCATCGAGGACGCCGTCATGGCAGGCATCCTGCACCTGGAAGGCCTGGACGACGGCGCCGGCCGGCAGGTAGTCGATCTTCAGGGCGCCACCGGACATCTTCTCGACACGCTCGGCATATTGCTGGGCCATCTCCGAAAAAATTGAAGATGCAGACCAGGAGCCTTGCATCTTCAGGACGGTGCCCTGAGCGCGGACGATGCTGGGGGCTGCGAGAAGGGCGCCACCACCTGCAGCCGCACCCGCGGCACCGCCTAGAAATTTCCGACGCGACGCCGTCTTGTCGGTCATCACGGTTTCACTTGCCTGCTTGGTCACTTGATTTCTCCCTGGGATAGCCTGCGCATGAGGGCATCGATAAAGCACATATTCTGCAAGGTTTTCTAGCGCGTTCCCGAACAGATGTCGATTGCCGCCTCCACTCATGAACTTCTCATGAACTTCAGGCGGCAACTATGCCGCTCTGTTGATATCCAGGATCGAAGCATCGGGTAAGTGATTCCGAGCATCTTGTTGGCTTGCCGGTGTCTTCATTCGATTTTCTTGAGTAAGAACAAACATATAGCGTGAAACGAGCATTTTCATCTAAATTGACTAAATTGGAACGTTCCTGCATGGCGACTGTTAACGCTATGTAAGGGTATAACGAAAAGGGATCACATCGATGATTGTCGATGCCATGAGGAAATTCTTCGCGATTCTGGTCGTTGGCCTCTTTGCAGGAGTGCTTGCGGCTTGTGAGGAGCAGGGCCCGGCCGAGCAGGCAGGTGAAGCGGTTGACAATGCTGTCGACCAGGCAGGCGAGGCCGCCGAGGAAGCGACCAGCAACTGACCTGGTCGCCCTCCGTTAAGCCATCCGGCTGCGGTTCCAGCAATTCTGTCGTGGCTGTCGCTCGATCTGATGTCGGTCGACGTCAGGAGCAGAGCACCAGTTTTGCCTGATACGTCTCTTTGATCGTGGCGTGGTCGACTTTGGTTGACCGCGCCACTGGTCTGTTAAAACATCGTTGCAAGAAGTGGTCGAACACCCAAAATTCGTGCAGCATTCGTGCTCGATACGGTTCGCTCATGTCATGCAGATGGGAGACGGTCGATTCTCGCGTTTTTCGGCGCCTGCCGGCAGGCCTTCACGTGGGCGACCCGCACGATTGCGAAGTCAGCATCACGAACCGCGAGACAAGGCCAGATCGTCGTTCAGACCTATCGTGGCTACGGCTCGGCAAAGCGCCTTTTCCTCATGGGAAGGGTGCTTCGCCAACCAGCCAAGGAGACATCGGGCGGCGAAGGTCTTGGGTACAATCTGCAAGTGCTTTGGCGGCGGATGTGCGCGTGGGGCATCGCCGACGCCAAACTTTCGGCACGGTTCGGCGATATCGAAACGGTGATCCGCACAGACCCTGACGGCTATTTCCGCCTGCATCTCGACCTTCCGGGGCCGCCACCGACCGACCGGCTCTGGCATCAGGTCAGCGTTCGGCTGGATGAGCCGGCCACCATCGAGGTGGAAGGCGATGTCTTCGTCCCCCGCGACGACTGCAGCTTCGTGGTCATCAGCGATATCGACGATACCGTCATGCACACAGGCGTGGCCAACAAGCTCATGATGATGTGGCGGTTGTTCGTGCAGGGCGCTGAAAGCAGAACCGCCTTTCCCGGCATGGCGGCATTCCTCTCTGCGCTGCACCGAGGGCGCATGCAGCAGGACACGAACCCGATGCTCTATGTGTCGAGAGCGCCTTGGGCGATCTATGGCGTGCTCGATCGCTTCTTCAATGCGCATGGCATTCCCATAGGCCCGATCCTGTTTCTCAGAGAATGGGGGTTGACCCTGCAGCATCCTCTCCCTCGACGCGGAAAAGGGCACAAGATCGGCCTCATACGCCAGATGATCACCCACTATGAGGACATGCCCTTCATCCTGATCGGCGACAGCGGCCAGCGCGATCCGGAGATCTATGCCGAGATCATCAAGAACTTTCCGAACCGGGTTCTCGCCGTCTACATACGGGACGTCAGCCACGATCCTAAACGGCGCCAGGTGATAAGCCGGATGGCTGATGATCTCGAAGGCCACGGGCCTCCGTTCCTCCTCGCCTCCAGCACGCTGGCGATGGCCGAACATGCGGCTGATCTGGGGTTGATCGCTAAAGCAGCTCTTGCCGATATCGCCGCTGACATCAAAGCGACGCCCTAGCGCCTCTCCTGCGTGTTCACTTTCCTGTTCTCCTGGCATTTGAGACATAACTCGACTAAAAGCGAGCGCAAAGATCCACCCGGCAGGGCGATAGTACAGCTTCTCAAGGTCCTGGGAGTTCCATGATGAACACCGCGCGAGAAACGATCTTCTCGACATCTGAGGCCGCCCCCGGCAAGAGCGGTATCTTACCTGGCCAAGCCCTGGAAGAACTTATCGACGGCGGGAGGGCCATCCGCCCGGCTCGGTCCGTTGAGCATGGCCAGATCCAGCCGGCTTCGCTCGATCTTCGCCTCGGCAAGCGGGCTTTTCGTGTACGCGCCAGTTTTCTTCCTGGTGAAAATGCGACAGTCCGCCAGAAGATCGACCAGTTCGCGATGCATGAATTCGAGCTTGGCGACGTCGGTACAGTTCTGGAAAAAGGCTGCGTCTATATCGTTGAGCTGATCGAGAGCCTGGCGCTCGAGCCGGACATGTCAGCGCTCGCCAATCCAAAGAGCTCGATCGGCCGGATCGACGTCTTCACGCGGCTGATCACCGATCACGGGATGGAATTCGACAAGGTCCGCCCTGGCTATCAGGGCCCCCTCTTCGCCGAAATCTCCCCGCGCACCTTCAGCATCCTCGTAAGAGAAGGCGACCGCCTCAACCAACTCCGCCTGCGGCGGGCGGCGCCCGCTGGCGTGACTTGTGATGAGACCCTGCAAGGCCGGGAGGGGGTGCCTGTTACCGTCAATCTTGCCGGGGACGTTGAAGAGGATAGCGTTATTGGGTATCGGGCGCGGAAGCATGCGGGCCTGATCGATCTTCGGAACCTCGCGCACTACGATGTCGCGGATTTCTGGCATGTGCTTCGCGCCAATCGGGATCGTACATTGGTTCTCGATCCGGACGAGTTTTATATCCTGGCCTCCAAGGAAGCGGTGCGCATACCGCCGGATCAGGCGGCGGAGATGCTCGCCTATGATACGTCGATCGGTGAGTTTCGGGTGCACTATGCGGGCTTCTTCGACCCCGGTTTTGGCCATGCCGATGCCGAAGGGACACGTGCGGTGCTTGAAGTGCGCTCCCATGAAGTGCCGTTCGTGCTGGAGGATGGCCAGCGGGTCGGCCAGCTGATCTATGAGCGCCTGACAGCACCGCCCGAGCAGCTATATGGCAGCGGCATAGGCTCGAATTATCAGCATCAAGGGCTACGGCTGTCCAAGCATTTCGCCGTGGATCAATAGGCCCGTTCGACGACTTGGCCAAAATGAAGGCCGCGCTATATCGAAGGCGTCAACTCGAGATAGGAGAGTGAAGCGATGGCGACCGCTGGCCTCTCGATCGGAACGGGAACACCGAACCAGGCGCCGATGCCGCCTGCGAAATTTCCGCTCGGCCATCTGGGTGCACTCAAGAAAGACCCATTCGCCCTGTTTCTCCGCTGCCGTGCGGCGTTCGGCGACGTGGTGCGTCTGAAACTCTATCACATCAACGCCTACCTCCTCTCCCACCCCGACCATGTCCACCATGTGCTGCAAAAAAAGCAGTCGCTCTACGACAAGGATCTGGAACTGCTGAAGCGGCTCAAGCCTATCCTCGGCGAGGGCATGGTCACAGCCGACGGGGCGACCTGGAAGCACCAGCGGGACGTGGCACGCCCGGCCTTTCACAACCGCGAAATCCAGAGCTTCGGTCCGGTCATCACCGGCGTTGCCGGCGACACGATCGAACGCTGGCGATCCGTTGCGGCCGAACAGGGCGTTTTGGACATGCATCAGGAGATGATGCACGTCACGCTGCGCATCGCTAGCAAGGCCCTCTTCGGTGTCGACCTCGAGGCGGAGGCCGAGGAGAGCAGCGCGCTTCTCAACGTGACCATGGCGGCCGGACTGAAGCGCATGAATGCGCTGGTCGCCGCCCCGATGTTCCTACCCACACCGAACAACCGCGTTCTCAAGGCGGCGCGGCGCTCGCTGGAACAGATGATCGACAAGATCATCCAGGCCAGCGACCAGGAAAGCGACGATCTGCTCGGGCGGCTGCTCGATGATCATGGCGCGCGTGATCCAGCCAGGCGTACCCGGCAATTCTATGACGAGGCGATCACCATCCTGCTCGCAGGGCACGAGACCACAGCGAACGCCCTTTCCTTCGCCCTCCATCTGCTCGGCCGGCACCCAAAGATCGCGGCAAGGCTACGGGAGGAGACGAGGCAAATTTTGGGGGATCGCCCCGCGACCTTCGGGGATCTGCCGTCATTGGTCTACACGCGCAGGGTGCTGGACGAGGCGATGCGCCTTTACCCGCCCGCCTGGGTCATCGATCGCAACTGCACCGAGGAGGATGAGATCGGCGGCTACGGGATCAAGAAGGGCAGCCTGATCCTGATGTCCCCCTATGTCATCCATCGCCACCCCGCTTTCTGGCAAGACAGCGAGCGCTTCGATCCTGAACGCTTCGCCAGGGACAAGGGCCAGGACCGCCCGCGCCACGCCTACTTCCCTTTCGGCCTCGGCCCGCGCGTCTGCATCGGCACCAACTTCGCCCTTACGGAGGCTGTGATGGTGCTGGCGAGCCTGGTCAATATGTTCGATGTCGAGCCGGTGGCGGATCATGTGCTGAAGCTCGATCCGAACGTCACGCTGAGGCCGAAGAATGGGCTACCAATGGGCGTGCGGGCGGCGAATTGAGGCCGCACCGGCATCTTTTCCTAGTAAAGTGAATTCGCTCACCTTATCGCTAACCCACCTTTTATCCTGATCATCTGCTTTCGACCTTATGCAAAATGGTCGGTCGATCCGAAAAGCTCTGATGGGTTTAGGAAGGTTTAACTCGGCGTTGGCATGATGGGCTCTGACCGCCGGATAAACCGATCGAGAGGACCGGAAGGAGCAGGATTATGCTGCACTTGCCGAACGGCACGACATCATGACCCAGCAACAGGCAACAGCAGATCCGGCAAGCGCAAAGCCCAAATCCGACGCCGCTAAGATTACGCCTGAAGACATAAAACAATTGCAGTCAAACCCATCTCCCGAGACCCGTTCCGGGTTCGCTGGAAAATTTGGCCAGCAATATGATGAATTCGTCGCCAATGGATCCAAGGAATTCGCCGGGTCCATTCTGCTGTTTCTCGCCAAGGACGTCGAAGCGACCGTCAGGCAGGCCCTGGCCGAGTCCATCGCCGAGAGTCCGAACCTGCCGCCGGATCTAGTGGCTGATCTTGCCTCTGACGACATCGAAATCGCACGCCCGATCCTCGAGCGGAGCCCGATCCTGCAGGACGAGCAACTAGCCGAGATCGTTCAGAGCCATGCCATGCAATACGCCTTGGCGGTGGCCGGCCGCGATATGGTCAGCGAGGATCTGGCCAATGCCCTGATCGGTTCGGACGAGGCCGACGTCATCGTGCGCCTGATCACCAATGAAGGCGCCCAAATTTCGGACGATGCGCTCTGTCTTCTCGCCGAGGACTACCAGGATGTTGCGGAGATCCAGGATCGCCTGGCCCGACGACCAGACCTGCCGCCGGAACTCGTCGATCATCTGCTCGACGCGATCGGCGAAAAACTGGAATGGAATCTGGTCACCGATCGATCCATGAGCCTCAGCGAGGCCCGGCGCCTGATAGCCGCCACCAAAGAGCGGACCTCGGCATCCTTATCGAAAAGACGGCAGATGGAAAAAGCGACGCTTCGCTCCATGTATGAACGCATGACGACGGGCGAGCTATCGGCCTTAGACATCCTCGGCTTTCTTCGGGATGGTGATGTGCAACGCTTCGAAGCTTCCCTCTCGACGTTGGCCAAGCTCGATGCGGTCAAGACCAAGCGTCTCCTCTATAATATGGATAA
>JBPCVQ010000418.1:0-4356 GCA_051010395.1 Geminicoccaceae bacterium
TTTCAGCAGCGCGCGCAAAGACTCTTTGGCGAGGAGCAGCGCTTCAAGGCGCATCTCCTGGTCGGCTGGATGGACCGCATCGTCCACCATCCGACATTGCTCGACGTCGTCGAAGACATCCTGGGCCCGGACATTCTTTGCTGGTCCTCCGATTTTTTCATCAAGAAGGCGCATGATCCGGGGTTCGTCTCCTTTCACCAGGACACCACCTATGCCGGCCTCGAGCCGTTCGACGGCATCGTCAACTGCTGGCTGGCCCTGACGCCGAGCCTAAAGGAGAACGGCTGCCTGCGTGTCCTCCCAGGCTCGCACCGACAGGGCCAATTGGACCATGACACCACGTCCTCCGAGGCCAACATGCTGTTCTTCGGACAGACCGCCAGGATCGAGCTCGACGAGCGGGATATCGTCGACATGGAGCTTGAGCCCGGCCAGATGTCGCTGCATCACATGGCCGCCGTCCACGGCTCCCAGCCCAATCATTCGGACACGCCGCGCATGGGTGTGGTGATGCGCTATATCAGGCCGGACGTTCGTCAGAGCAAAGGCCGGGATTCGGCGACCCTGGTGCGCGGCGCCGACCGTTTCGGCCATTTCGATCTCGAGCCGCGACCGGAGGCCGACTGGAGCGACACAGCGATAGCTGCGTTCAAGGACGCCATCACCCGCCCAAGCGCCCTCGGCTAACCGCCGCCGCCGCGGGCGGTCCGTTTACAAGGAAGATCATTGATCGACGCTATCGCCTATCTCTGGCCCTATTTGCCCGGCTTCTTCAGCGCGAGCTGGCTTGCGCTGCAGATCGCGCTGGTGACGATCCTGGTGAGCTGGCTTTGCGGCCTGATCGCCGCTCTCGCCAAGCGCTCGCCCCTTCGTCCGATCCGCTGGATGGCCGAGTTCTACATCTGGTTCATTCGCGGCACGCCGACATTGATCCAGGTATTCATCGTCTATTTCGGCCTGCCGCAGCTGGGCGTCAGCTTCTCGCCGTTCATCGCCGGCGTCATCGCCCTTGGCGTCAGCAGCGGCGCCTATGTCGCCGAAGTCATCCGCACCGGCTTGAACGCGATCCCCAAGGGACAGTTCGATGCGGCGACAGCGCTCGGTCTCGATCGGGTCGACGCCATGCGTTTCGTCATACTCCCCCAGGTCGTCAGGATCATCGTCCCGGCGCTGACCAACGAGGCGATCAACACGCTCAAGAACACCTCGCTGCTCTCAGCCATCACCGTCGTCGAACTCACCCTGCACGCCCAGACCATGATCGCAGCGACGTTCAGGCCCTTCGAATTCTACATCCTCGCCGCCTTGCTTTACCTCTTGATGACATCCCTACTAAGCTGGTTCGCCAGCTGGTACGAAGCTCGGCATCACCAAGCGCCTTGACGGGCCAGACAAAAAAATCAGGAGGCACCTCATGAAACGTCGGTCACTTATTCAGGCGGGAGCGACCCTGGCGGCGCTTCCCCTTTTGCCTGCAATCCGCCCGGGCAAGGCGCTTGCCGCCGACCTCGAGCTGATCGAGCCCGGTATTCTCAGCACAGCCACCGAGGGCAGCTTTCCTCCCTTTTCCATTCGCGACGCCAGCGGCGACCTCGGTGGGCTGGAGCTTGAGATCATCCGCGAAATCGCCTCGCGCCTTGGCCTCGAACACAAACCGGTCATCATCAAATGGGATTCGATCCTGATCGGGCTGGATGCGGATCAATATGACATGATCAGCAACCCGATGGGCATCACGGAGGAGCGGCAGCAAGCCGTCACATTCTGCGACGCCTGGGTCGAATCCGGTGCCAGGCTCGTGGTGCGCGATGACAGCGATATCGGAAGCCTGGACGATGCCGACGGCAAGACCATCGGCGTGATCGTCGCCTCGACCTTCGTTCCCATGGCTGAAAAACTCGGCGGTGAGGTCAGGTCCTACAAGTCCGACCCCGAAGCCCTGCAGGATCTCGCCAATGGCAATATCGATGCGGTGATCACCGATGCGGTCGCAGGCGCCTACGCCATTAAGGAAGCAGGCCTGCCGCTGAAGCTGATCGAAGGCTATATCGAGAGCTATCAGATGGGCTGGGCGGTCAAGCAGGGCAAACCCAATTTGGTCACCGCGGTCAACGGCGCTCTCGCCGATATGATCGAGGATGGCACGTTCGCCGGCATCGCCAAGGATGTCATCGGCATCGATCCGACACCGGAAGAGGCCATACGCTCGATCCTCTGACAGACCGACACGACCTTGCGAGGCCAGCCGGTCTGTCGGCCCCGCTCAGACCACGTTCACGGTCAGGGTTCCAAGGCCGTCTGCTGCCACCTCCATGACGTCGCCGCGGACGACAGCGCTGACGCCGGCCGGGGTTCCCGACAGGATCACATCCCCGCCGGCCAGCTCGAAATAGGCCGAAAGATACGCGATCATCTCAGGTATCTTCCAGATCATCTGATTGATGTCGCCCTCTTGTCTCTTCTCGCCATTGACGGTCAGCGTGATGGCGCCCTGGTCCGGATGCCCGACCGCGGCTACGGGATGAACAGGTCCGACCGGTGCCGAGCGCTCGAAGGCCTTGCCGATCTCCCAGGGCCGCCCGAGTTTCTTTTGCTCGCCCTGCAGATCGCGCCGTGTCATGTCCAGCGACAAAGCGTAGCCGAAGACATGGCCGAGCGCCTGATCGACCGGAATGTCCGTTCCACCCGATTTGAGCATGACGGCAATCTCGGCTTCGTGATGCACATCGGCGCTGTGCGGCGGGTAAGGAAACGTGCCCGAGGGGTCCAGATTGTTGGGGTTCTTCTGAAAGAAAAAGGGCGGCTCGCGGTCCGGGTCGTGTCCCATTTCGATGGCGTGAGCCGCATAATTACGCCCGATACAATAAACCCGGCGGACCGGGAACAGGTCGTCCGAACCGGCAATCGGCAACGCCATCTGTGGCGGTGCTTGAATTGCGTATTGCGCCATCTGCTACCCCTCCTGAACCATTTTGCGTCGCGATCTCAGCCGTCGACAGGGCGGATCAATCCGAACCAAATTGATGTGCGTGTCATTTTTGATTGCGTCAAGGATCAATTTTGCGCAAACTTGAACCAATTCAACTGAATTGATCGATCAATCCCATGCGCCAATGCTGAACAAGGTGGAAACTGCAGACCGTGGGGAGGCCGTCAGCGCACTCGAGGCGTTGATAGACACCGGCGGCTACAAGCCAGGCGACCGCCTTCCGGCGGAGCGCGAGCTGATCCAAAACATGGGCATAAGCCGCAATATGCTGCGCAAGGCGCTCGAGGTGCTGGAATTTCGCGGCGTGATCTGGCGGCATGTGGGGAAGGGGACCTTCATTGCTGTAGGGAACGACAACGCCCTGAACGTCACGGACCTCAGCAAGCGGACCTCGCCGGTGCACATGATGCGTGCGCGCCTTTCGCTCGAGCCGGCACTGGCGCGGGAAGCGGCGATCAATGCATCCGATGAAGCGGTCAGACGGCTCGAGCAGGCGAGGAAGAGTGCTGAAGCTGCGATGAGCTGGGACGCTTACGAGAAGCAGGACGATGTTTTCCATCGCTCTGTTGCCGAGGCGACCGACAATGTCCTGCTGCTGGCGCTTTTCGACCAGCTCAATCAGGTTCGGCGCGCGGTGGCATGGAACAATGTCGTGCGCAGCACGGAAAGGCCGCCGGCGGACCACTCGAGTTTCAAGGAGCATCAGGCGATTGCCGGGGCCGTCGCCGCGCGCGATCCGGCAAAAGCCCATGCTGCGATGCGGACGCATCTCGGTTCGGTCTCGGCGCGGCTGTTTGGCGAGGTTTGAGGCGGCAGTAAAAATCAGAACCCGATCGATTGGGCACATCAAGAAAACCAGAAGGAGGATAACATGAGAAATCTACTCAAGAGCCTGGCGGCGGCGGCATTGGCGGTTCCCATTGCGCTTGCCGCCAGCACGGCAAGTGCCGATAAGATCCGCATCGCCCTGGCGGAAACGCCGTCGGACGAACTCGCGGCCTTTTTTGTGGCTCTCGACCGCGCAAAGGCAAACGGCCTCGACTATGAATGGACAGCCTTCTCCGATGAAGAACTTGCAATCCAGGCCGTGCTTTCGGGGCAGATGGATATCGGTTTCGGAACGCCGTATGCCGCCATGCAACGCGCGAAAGCGCCGGTACGGATCATCTTCCAGCTTTCGAAGCTGAAATTCTTCCCGGTAACCAACAAGAAATATGCAAAACTCGAAGACCTCGATGGCGAGCCGATCTTGCTGCATTCGCGCGGCGGCGGCACCGATTCGATTGCCAACGTGATCGAGGATAAGGTCGGCATCACGTTCGGCGAGCGGTCTTATGTGCCTGGCTCGGCGAACCGCGTTGTCGCCC
>JBPCVQ010000419.1:0-3182 GCA_051010395.1 Geminicoccaceae bacterium
GAGGACGAGCGAAAGAGGTCAGACGACGGGGAGAAGAAAAGAGAGAGCGGCTCCTGAGGCTCCGGGTAAAGCGAGAGTAAAATGGTAGATAGTTACTAGTTCCAGCCACTTTTCACTCTTTGATTGATACTGCGTTGTTCGCCTTAGGCATTGTGTTATTCTCTTTAGAATTGCCTATCGGAATAAAATGATCACTATTGAGTTTATTATGAATCCGTCCTACAGCAAAGAGGTGTGGATGCGGCGGTGTGAATTTAAGGATCAAGGCCGTTTTGCTAGCGCCTATGGTTTGGCATTCGCGGTCCGTCCGCTCCAAAAATAGCAACCTCAAAACTAGCGAGGAAACGATAATGGGCTTCTCAGCAAGCTATCTAGGCGGCAAAGGCGGTGGTGGCTACGGCGGTCACGGTGGTGGCGGGAGCGGTAGTGGCGGCTCGGGCGGCTCGGGCGGCAAGGGTTCCGGCAAGGGCTCGGGCGGCAAAGGCTCCGGCGGCAAGGGTTCCGGCAAGGGCTCCGGCGGCAAGGGTTCTGGCAAGGGCAAGGGTTCCGGCAAGGGCTCGGGCGGCAAAGGCTCCGGCGGCAAGGGCTCTGGCAAGGGCAAGGGTTCCGGTAAGGGCTCGGGCGGCAAAGGCTCCGGCGGCAAGGGCTCTGGTGGCCGTGGCTCCGGCGGCAAGGGCTCCGGCGGCGACCATCACGACGATTACGACTGGTAGCCCTGAAGACCGATGCTAGCATCATGATGTGATCGCCCGATTCGGCTACACAGTCGGATCGGGCGCTCCTTCATCCTTACCGATTTCCAAGTTTCTGATGCGTGGGCTGATGCAAAACGCGAGATGTTTAGATTAAGGCAGCAACACCAAATTGTGAGCTAATGGCCGAAAAATCGAATAGCCTTTCCGTAGCATTGGCCAGATGTCGAACCAGCTTTCTGGCGATCGTTGCATTTAGCTTCGGCATCAATCTCTTGATGCTCACCATTCCGATCTACATGCTGCAGCTCATTAACACCGTCATTCCCAACCGCAGCACCGACACGCTTCTCCTTCTGACTGGCGTCGTTCTCGCCGGTCTTCTCGTTTTGTCCACGCTCGAGACCATCCGGGACAGCATTCTGGTGCGCATCGGATACTGGCTCGATGAGCAGATCGGCGGCGATGTTCTGGGCGCCGGCATCCAGCGTTCGTTGCGGCGGGGGCGAGGACCTTCAATTCAAGGACTTCGCGATCTCGGAACGCTGCGCGGCTTCCTCACCGGCTCAGGCTTTCTACCGCTCCTGGATGCGCCGTGGACGCCGATCTTCATTGCCGTGATCTTCATGTTGCATCCTCTGATCGGCATCATGACCATCGTCGGCGCTGTCTTGCTTTTCGGTCTCGCGGTCGCCAACGAAATCGCCACGCGGCGCAAGCATGCGGAAGCGAGCGATACGACCGATGACGCCCTCGATCATGCGCACGCCGTCACGCGCAACGCCGAGGTGATCGAAGCGATGGGCATGCGTAGCAATGTGGTTCGGCGCTGGGGTCACAAGAACGCAGCGGCCTTGTCTCTGCAAAGCGCAGCCAGCGCGCGCGGGGCGCAGATCAAGGGCTTTGCAAAGTTCGCCCGCATGGGCCTGCAGGTCGCCGTTCTCGGCACCGCAGCCTACCTCGCGATCGCCGGGCAGATAACGGTCGGGGCGATGATCGCTTGTGTCTTATTGATGCGCCGCGCCGTGGCGCCGCTGGAACGCTCGATCAGCTCCTGGAAGACGGTCGTATCGGCGCGTCGCGCCTATGACAGAGTCAAGCGGCGTCTGGAGAGCGCCGAGAAGATAGAGCGACGGGTGCCCCTTTGGGTTCCGGAAGGCAAGGTCAGCGTGCGCTCCTTGTCCTACTATCCGTCCGGAAGCTCCAGCGCGGTGCTGCGTCGGGTGAGCTTCAGCCTGGAACCCGGCGAAGCGCTAGGCGTTGTGGGACCGTCGGGCGCCGGGAAATCGACCCTGGCTGCGATGCTACTCGGCAATCTCGAGCCGAGCTCCGGTCATGTTCGGCTGGATGGGGTCGACGTTCACCTATGGGATCGCGCGCACCTAGGTCCGCATATCGGCTTCTTGCCGCAAAATGTTGAACTGTTTGCTGGTACGGTACGTGAGAATATCGCCCGCATGAGCGAAGGGGACGACGACGCTGTGGTAGAGGCTGCTCGGCTTGCTGGCGTCCACGACATGATCATACGCTTGCCCGATGGCTATGACACCGAGATCGGCGATGACGGCGCCATTCTCTCAGGCGGTCAACGCCAACGTATCGCCCTGGCCCGCGCCGTCTATGGAAGGCCAAAGTTCATCGTGCTGGACGAGCCCGACGCTAATCTCGATCGTGAAGGTCAGGCGGCGCTGGGTGACGCTATCTTACAGTTGAAGAGCCAAGGGACGACGATCGTTTTGATCACGCATCGGCCGGAGATGCTACAGCACACCGACAAGATTCTCATGCTTGCCCGCGGCGGCGCCGAAATCAGCAGAACCGGCGGCGAGGCTGCCTTGCCGCGCGATAGCAGCCGGCCTGCGATCGAGGCAACCGAAGAGGGACCTAACCGTGGCTAGCCGCGGCGGCCTGGTCAAGCCGGCCGCGAAGGACCGGTCTTTGTCACGCTATGACGATCGCTCGCTGCTGAGGCATGACGGATCGACGGAAATCACGACAGATCGTCAGAGAGCAGGATCCATATCCTCGCCCTTCGTGACCGAGGGTGATTGGACGAATGTCGCCGACAAGCGCATCGGCACGGGTAAGCTGATTCTGGCCGGCTTTGTCGTGATTAGCCCCTTCTTCGGCTGCGGATTGCTCTGGGCAGGGTTCGCTCCGCTCTCAAGCGCCGCGATTGCGCCCGGCGTCGTCAGCGTCGCCAGCAGTCGCAAGACAGTCCAGCATCTCGAGGGAGGGATTGTTCGCGAGATCCACGTGCAAGAGGGTGACTCGGTAGCACCTGATCAGATCTTGATTCAGCTTGATGACACGCAAGCGCGAACGACGTTGGGGCTCCTGCGATCCCAATATGCCGCGGCGCTGGCGCGAGAAGCCCGCTTGAGCGCGGAAATGAAGGATGATGCAGCCATTATCTTTCCGTCCCAGCTGTTGCTGGAATCGATGGCAAGCCAAGCTATCGAACAGATCCTTCAGGGTCAGCGGGACATC
>JBPCVQ010000420.1:0-11362 GCA_051010395.1 Geminicoccaceae bacterium
TATCCAAACGTTGAAGATCACCGGGTTCGTGGTGATGCCAGTGGTATGATCACAGCAAGAGAATAGTACCAACCCGACATGAAAATGACCGTTTTGTTGGATCTCCTCCGCCCGCGGGCTGATCCCACTTTGTTAACCCGGTTCTAACCGTTAACCCGGTATCAACCTCGCTCTGCCAAGCATGTTGGTGGTCCATGCGATCCTGGGAATCCGAGCCCCGCCCCCGCTTTCTTGGCGGGAGGACGGATTCCCAGGGTCGCACGGACCAGAAGGCCAGGGTGACAGGCAAATGTTGACAAAGCGTTAATGCGGAGACGATGTCCGACACGGACAGCCTGACCGGACATTGAGGCAAAACGGTAATACGCCAGTTGGGGCTGTATAACCTGGCCGGGAAATTGACGTCATGTCCTCCCTGCGGACAACGAGCAGATGTCGGGCAAGGCCTCTTCCGCCTTCGTGAAACCGATCAGTGAAAAGCTCTCGGCAAATCCTGTTTTTTTCGACGCGTCCCGCACCGTCATCGTCAGACCTTTGCGCATCGCCTTGAGCAGCTCTTTCTCGTCCTCCTCGTCTCCCTTGAGCCAGGCGCGTTCGCGCCGCTTGAACAACGGAAATCTGCGTGCGCCGATCTCGGCTCGTAGGGCGCCGTCGTGGCTGGCAATTTTCTTGGATCGTATGCTGACCTCATTTTGGGCGTGTTTTCCGGGCTTGACCGTCACGAAAAGCGCTGGCCAGAAATTGCTGGAGTTCTCCCTGCCGTTGAGCCCGGTGATCATGTAGCAGATCCGATGTTCGTTCCCCTGGACTTCCCAGATTGTCCAGTCCTCGAAACGTCCGAGAAATAGGGGTATGGGCCCGCTACCGGCGTCGCCCACCGCAGCCGCAACGCCAAACGCGGGAAGGGACAGGCTGGCTGACATGGTGACAGCCACCAAGAAGCCGCTCCAAAGTTTCCTCCCTCGCACGCCCGTTTGTCCTCATCATCAGCTTTTCCCAGCCGATATCAGCTGGATTAGGCATCTATCGCTCACGATACTATAGGTGGATCGTCGGGTATGTGAATGACCGTTGACTGACGGTTCGAGAAGGCGGCTATACGTCGGAAACCACGCACGCCAAGCTTGTGGTGTGACCACATCATGTGGTTTCGACCGCATTCGCTGAAATCGCTGGGATATCCGGGGGTATGCGGGCTTTTGCCGATAAAGGCCTGGGGATCCAGCGCACTCTTCCTCGGAGGTTTTCTTTCATGCGGCACGTCAAAGGAAAAACATGCGCTCTTTTCGTGCTGTATCTGGTCTGCATGATCGGCTATCCGGCATTCTCCGAGGCTGCCGTCGAGCGGGTCGAGCTTGTCGCCCGCGAGCCCTTTGCGGGCGGCCATGTTTTCGGCGATGCGGGTGCTTACGAGCGCCTCAAAGGCAAGCTTCACTACGCCGTCGATCCGGCCGATCCCGCTAACCGGTCGATCGTCGATATCGACCTTGCACCTGTCGATCACCGCGGCCTGGTGACCTTCTCGGGCGACTTCATCCTGCTGCGTCCCATGGATGCCGATCGGGGTAACGGGACCTTGCTCTACGAGGTCAACAATCGAGGTTCGCTTGGCCTTCTCCCGATGTTCAATCTCGCATCTCGGAGCAACAATCCTAGAGGTCTGGACCATGCCGGCGACGGGCTCTTGTTCGAGCAAGGCTACACCATGCTCTGGAGTGCCTGGAACTGGGACGTGGTCGCCGGCGGTGAGCGGCTCCTGATCGACCTGCCCGTTGCGAGCGAACATGGAAAGCCGATCACGGGGATGATCGCCGCTGAGTTCGTTCCGACACAGCCCACGCTCTCCGCCCCCTTCATGTGGGGCCATTCGAAAGGTTATCCGCCGGTCGATCCGGATGATCCGAAGGCCGAACTCAGCTGGCGCGATGAGCCCGCCGGTGAGCGCAACGTCATGCCAAGAACGTCATGGCGTTTCAGCGATTTCGACACGTCGCGCAGCCCGCCCCAACCGACCCGCATCACGTTGAGCGACCCCCTGCTGCCCGGCCGCATCTACGAGGTCGCCTACGAGGCGGGAGATCCCCGTGTGGTCGGTCTGGGGCTCGCCGCTATCCGGGATGCGATCAGCCACTTTCGCTTCGAGGACGCGACGACCGGGCCGGCCATCTCCTCCTCCCTCATCTTCGGCATCTCCCAATCCGGCCGCGTGATCAATCACATGATCTGGCAGGGACTGCATGTCGACGAAGCCGGCCGAAACCTGATCGACGGCGCCCTGGTTCACGTCGCCGGCGCCGGCAAGGGAAGCTTCAATCACCGCTTCGCTCAGACCACCCGCCATCCAAGCCATCTCGAGGATCATCAATATCCGGCCGACGTCTTTCCCTTCACCACCACCCCGATCACCGATCCGGTGACTGGCGAACGGGACAGCATGCTGGATAGGGCGCGTGAGCTCGGCGTCTTGCCGAAGATCGTCTACACCACGACATCCACCGAATATTGGACGCGGGCAGCATCACTGCTCCACACCGACGTGCTAGGCCAGCAGGATGTGCCGATGGCGCCCGATACGCGGCTCTATTTCTTCGCCGGCGCCCAGCACGGCAATTGGCGTTGGGACGTGCGCGGACCCTATGAACATTGCACCAACGCCCTCGATCACCGTTTCGGCATGCGCGTCTTGTTGATCGCTCTGCAGCACTGGATCGATGGCGAAAACGACCCGCCCGAGAGCGTCTACCCGACCATAAGAGCGGGTACTCTCGGCAGCGTCGCCCAATATCGGGAACGGTTTCCGGATATCCCTTCCGCCCGTTTGCCGATCGGCAATCTCCAGCCGCCGCGCCTCGATCTGGGGCCGCGTTTCGCAAGCGAAGGTATCGTCGATCTCAAGGCCGATCGCCTGGGCCAGCCCTATATGACGACCGTTCCCATGCCCGATGTCGACGGCATCGATCAAGGCGGCGTCCGCTTGCCCGAGATTGCGGTTCCGGTCGCCACCTATACCGGCTGGAACCTCCGTCGCGTCGAGACCGGTGCTTCAGAAAAGCTCGCCCGCTGGTCCGGCTCCATGCTCCCGTTTACCGACGACGAGGCCGCACGCCTCAGCACAGACGATCCTCGTCCTTCGCTTAGCATCCGCTATCGCTCGCGGAATGATTATGCCGAGGAAATCAGTGCCGCCGCCAACAGGCTGGTGGGCCAGCGCTTCTTGCTTGAAGGAGATGTTGACCAAATCCTGGGCACAGCGCTTGAGCGCTATGATCGCGTTCGGTCCCACCGTTCAGGCGACCGGTCCTGCCTCTTTACCCAACTGAGTGCCGATGAGGACCATGTGCGATGACGATCGATATCGCTGATAGAGCCAAAGCCGTTCGTGGTGCAATCACACTTTTCCACAAAATTTATTCCATGGATCACGCGTTTGTGATCATTAGCGCGCCGTGACGCCTTCTTTGCCTCAGCCCTGCATGTAAACTCTTCCTGTTACCAATGCTCCTCTGAGCATAGTGAGTATCCCGTTTTCTGGCTACAAGGTGGTCTGGTCTCTGCGGTAGCCCCCCGCTTCTCAACCCATGGGGGCCAGACCACCCTTTTTCCGCCAAAATGCCGTTGGACGGCCCCGAACGTTGGACGGCCCCGAAGTCAGCCTTTGGGGGTGCGTAGTGGTGTGGACATTCCACCGGGGACATGGTTCGTCATGTGCTGCCTTTCAGCAAAGCCCATTTTGACTTCCCGCCAGACCGGCAGAAGATCTTCGGCCAGCACATCGCTCCAGGCGGGCCAGGCCGTTTCGATGCTCGCGCGCGCCTCTCGCGCCATGCGTCGTCGGCGGTCGGGATCGGCCAGAAGGCTCCTGATCGCATCGACATAAGCCCCCGTGGAACCATCCTCGGTCAGCAGGCCGTCGACGCCGGGCGACTTCACCAGCTGGCCGGTCGTGGCCGCTCCGGTGACGATCACCGGCAGGCCGGACGCCTTGGCTTCGATGACGACATTGCCGACGATTTCGCTTTCCGAAGGAAAGACGAAGACATCGGCACTCGCCATCAGCCTGGCGAGGTCGCCCTGTGCGACATTGCCGGTGAGCGTCGCCCGGTCACCCAGCATGTCCGCGATCGCCGTCCTTTCCGATCCGTCGCCCGCCATGACGACATGAAGCTCGCGACCCTCGTCGATCAAGCGGCGCGCGGCCTTGGCGACGGTCATGACCCGTTTGCTCTCATCCACACGGCCGGCGAACAGCAAGACGGGAGCATCGTTCGGCACGCCATAGCGGTCTTCCAGCCAGGCCCGATCCCGCTTTGCCGGCGAGAACAGCGCTTTGTCGATGCCGCGCCTCAGATAGGAGATGTTGGCGCCCGGCATGGATGCGCGCAGCTGCCGCTCATCCGCGGGATCGGACACCAGGATGCGGTCGCTGGCCGCCAGAATGCGGTCGCGCGCGCGGTTGAGATTGTGGGCGCTCATATCCGGCAGGCCGACGGAATTGATCAGCCACCGGCTCAGCACACCCTGGCCCGTCAGCCTTTCGATGATCTCGCCGGTATAGACCTTGGCGAACTTGGCGGCATCGGTATGCAGCGAGCTGACCAGAGGACGTCCTTGAGCGCCGGCGACCTTCTGCGCCGTCTTGGCGAAGGCGAAAGCGCTGGTTGCGTGAAACACGTCATGTTCGAGAAGCTGCCCTGCAAGATGGGGATTATACGAAGCGAGGTCCGTGTCTCCACCGCCATTTTGCAGCCAGGGAAGACTGGCGGTCCCGAAAGCCGGCGGCACAGTGCGGATGCGAACATGGTCGTCGAGACGGGTTTCGGTGAGGCCGTCGCCGAGGAAATAGACGGTCATGTCCAGCTCGGCCTTGAAGCCGCGCGCAGCGTCCGCGAACCGCTCCCAGGCCTTCACATGCCCGCCGGCACCAGGGTGGCGCACCAGATCCACCAACACGGCAACGCTGACACTTCCGCGGTCATCGCGCATGCCGGTTCTGGACCCGGTCGTTGATGTAACAAACGTGGATGGGTGCTCTGACATCGTTTCTCTCCCATCGGCGGTTGGTTTCGCCAGGCCGATATAGCCTCAGCCGGTGCTTGGCATCTTGCCGGCAAGGGTTGCGTTGTTGGCCGTATGCTGGCGCCAGAGACGACGCCCCTCGACATGCTGCCAAAGAAGGAGGCCCGGCAGGCTCGGCAGGATTTCGCGCAGACGGCTTGCGAGCGACAGGGCAAGCATCATGTCAGCCGGCAGCCCGATGAGCGCGCCGAGCGCCACATAGGCGCCCTCCTGCAGGCCGAGGCCCGCCGGCACCACGAAGGACAGGCCGCGGACCGCACCGATCAACGCGCGCAGCATCAAGGCTTCCGCAAAGCCGATCGCCAGACCGAGGAGCCAGGCCGTGAGCAACACCTCGCTGACCAGCCAGACCTGGCCCAAGAGGCGCAGGCCGAGTGAGCGGAGGAGGGCGGCCGGGCGTCGATAGACCGCGCGGACGGCCAGATCGAGGCCTTTGCCGATGCTCGCCGGATCATGATCGCCAAGACGTTTCAGGGCGGTCTGGCTGAAGCGGGCAAGCAGCGAAAAGCCGCCGAACCACTGAACCGCGATGAACCCGCCGATCCCAAGCGTCAGCAGTGCCGCGGCGATCAGACCGCCGAGGAGAATGCCCTCGTCAGGCCTGAGCGACGCCAGGACGAACAGGCCGACAAGGCCCCAGATCAACGTGGCGATCGCCTGCACCGTCTTGTCGACGAGGGTCGCCGCGGCCGCGTCGTTCAGCGACGTGCCGGCGAGGACGAGGACACGCGCTTTCACGACCTCCCCGCCCACGGTCGCAACAGGCAGCAGCGTGTTGACCGCCATGCCCATCCAGGACGCGCTGAGGGCCTTCCAGAATGCCGGCTTTCGCTCAGGCGGGAAGAGCTGGCGCCAGGCTTCCGACATCGCCAGGATTTCCGGTGGCGCGAGAAAGGCGATGAGCAGGAGACCAGCACCGGCCGTCGTCAGAATGGCCGCGACCTGGCCAATCCCCGACCAGAGAATCAGGCCTCCGATCATGGCGAGGCCGGCGGTCAGGCCGAGCGATGACGCCATCCCGCGCACACCTGCCCCGCCTTGTGGCGCTCCGGAATCGATCGACATCGGCTTATCCCTCCTGTCCATCGGCGCCGGCTTCGGCAACGTGTTGTGGAAGGCGCCAATTTTGGCGCGTGATCGTAATATCGCCGCTGCTATGGGCGATGATCGACTTCAGCCAGAGACCGCTCGCCCGATCGAACCAGGATTCCTGATCGCGCGGCCCCGAGACGGCGAATTTACGCGCGTCGATCACATGCCCGTCGATGGTCAATCGCTCCGTGCCGAGGTCGGTCACCTCGACGTCGGAGACATGACCATCGAGGCGATCGAACAGTAGGGTTCGATGGGCGAGCTTCAGGTGCCAGGGGTCGGTCGGCATGGCCGTGAGCGGCGCTTCGATCAGCGTCTTCGGCCCTTTGATGACGATCAAATCGTCCAGAGACACCTCGGCTACCAGCGTCATCGGCTTGCCGTCGTCGTCGGTGTCGCCCTGAAATCGGATGAGGCGATCGCCCCGCCAGACCTCGGTGTAGCGCGCATGACGTTGATAGAAGGAGGCCATGAAAACCTGGACGTCGATGTCAACGGTGCGATCGACGATGACCAGGTCGTCCAGGCAGCGAAGTGTCAGGATTTCTTCGCCGATCCTGCCGAACATCTCGTGCTCGATCCGATAGCGCGCCTCGTCTCCGAAGAGTTCGCAGGCGGCAGACGGCGTCGACCCGACAATGATCGCAGTGAGAATGATGTTTCTTAGTACGCGCAACATCGATCCCCCCATCCAAAGACACGCTCAATGGCTCATCTATCAGATGCCGTTGCAGGCAGATGGGTTACATCTACTGATGTCGGCACGCCGATCGGTGCTTTCAATTCACGCTATGGGATAGAGGGTTCGAAGAAAGTGACGATCGCTACAAAAGCCGGCGCGCTTCTGTTCGCAAAGGTTCACCGTTCATTGATGTCGCGGTGAGGGCGGCCCGCCGCAGCTTATTACGCCCTCGAGTATGCCAGCGTCATTGATCGGGAAACGCGAGACAGGGCTTCGTCCAGGTCGGGCATCGGCAGCAGGCCGAAACCGAGACGAAACACGCGCGCATCCTCGCCAAACCACGAACCATGGCCGACCCGCGTGCTGCAGTCTGCGAGGGCCGCGTAAAATCGCTCGACGGCAGCTTGGTCGAAGGCGCTGTGCTTCAATCGCAGGCAGCACAAGGCGCCGGCATCGGGCCGGACCCATTCCACGAGTTCGGCATGGCGCTCGACGAAAGCCGATATCCGCTGGAGCCCCGCATGCAAAAGGCGACGCCGATCCGCAAGAATGCGTTCGCTATCGCGCATGATCAAAATGGCCAGCGCATCGTCGACGAGTGAATTGGCGATGGTCGTGTTGAATTTGCCCAGCATGAGCTGGCCTCTCAGCCCCTCATGGCGCGTGATCGCCCAGCCCGTCCGGACGCCGGGCGCACCGTGGCATTTGGACAGCGATGCAGAACTCACGATGCGCCGATCCAGGTGGAGGAGACTGGGGCGAACCTCCGCGTCGCCATAGGCGGCTTCCCGATAGGTCTCATCGATCAGAAGAAACGCGTCCGGGCATATCTCGTCCATGCTGGCGAGGACGGATCGGATATCGCTTGCGGTGAGCGCCACGCCTGAGGGGTTCTGCGGCGACGCCAGGATCAGGAGCCGGGTGTTGGCGGTGAGCTTGGAGCAGAGGCGTTCGATGCTGATGCGATAGCCGTCGTCGAAGGAGATCGGCAGCTCGACGGCATGGACGCGCACGGCGTCGAGGACGGTTCGGGTGTTCGGAAACCCAGGGCTCGCGATGAGGACGTCGTCCCCCGCCTCGCAGAGAATGAAGGCGATCAGGAACAAGGCCTGCATGCCGCCGACGGTCGTGATCACGTCATCGCCATCCACGCCATGCCGCTCGCCGATCAATCGACGAAGAACCTCGCTGCCGCGTGCCGAGCCATAGGCGAGATCAAGATCGTCCAACTCCGCTCGCATCTCGTCATCCAGCATATCCCCGAGCTTGAGATTGGGCCCGATGCTCTCGGCGAGATCATAGCGGACGGGCGCTGACGTCAGGGAAATGATGTCGTTATGCGGAAAGCGCTCGGGCACCTGGGTCATGTCGAAAGCTCCATCGGTCACGATGCCCCGAGGCTACAATCACCCAAGGGGTGGTAAACAGATACAATTTCTGCAAATTGTAACCAGAACAGATGCAATGTCAGCTATCTGTATGGAAAGTTGATGCCTGAGCCGCCTCTCTATGAAATGCTGACGCGTCGGATCCTGGACCTGATCGAGTCCGATGTGCTTCGCGCCGGCATGCGGGCGCCGTCTGTACGCGCTTTCGCCGGCCAGAACGGCGTCAGCCTGTCGACGGTCCTGCAGGCCTATCGCCAGCTCGAGGACCGCGGGATCCTTCACGCGCGGCCGAAATCCGGCTTCTATGTCACGAGGCGGGATTATGAAAACCGGCCGCTGCCCGCCGAAACATGCCCACCGGAACGCGGCATGCCGGTTTCGATCACAGGCCATGTCTCCAGCATTCTCGCCCTTGCGTCGGATCCGGCATTCGCGCCGCTTGGCTGCGCCATTCCAAGTGCCGGGCTGCTCGCCGCAGAGCGCCTGGACCGTCACCTCGCGCGCTGTGCTCGAACCCATGGCCGCGACTACAATATCTACACAAATCCCCATGGCGACCCCGATCTCCGCCAGCAGATCTCGGAACGCGCCCTTCGTCTCGGCCATGCGGTCGCATCGGACGGGATCATCATCACGAATGGATGCACGGAAGCCCTGAACGTGGCGCTTTGCGCCACGACCAGTCCGGGGGACACGGTCGCCATCGAATCGCCGACATATTTCGGCCTCTTGCAGATCATCGAAGCCCGCGGCCTTCGCGCCCTGGAGCTGCCGACTCATCCCGTGCGCGGCATCGATGTCGACGCCCTCGACAAGGCTCTGGGCGCCCATCGGGTGGCGGCCTGCCTCCTGTCGTCGAGCTTCAACAACCCGCTCGGCTGCCTCACCGACCGAACCGCGAAGTCGCGGATTATTTCGGTCCTGGCGCGCCATGGCGTACCTCTGATCGAAGATGATATCTACGGAGACATCTGCTTTAGCGAAGAACGCCCGCCTCCCTTCGCAGCGGTCAGCCCGGATGCCGACGTTATCCTTTGCAGCTCGTTCTCCAAGACGATCGCGCCTGGCTATCGCATCGGATGGATCGCAGCCAACCGGCGCCGCGATGCGCTTTTGGCGGCGAAATTCGCGACCTCGCTTTGTGGTCCGGCATTGCCGCAAAAGGCGATGGCGGAATTCCTGCAGTCGGGCGGCTACGACAATCACCTTCGGCGCATCCGCCGGGCGTTTGCCGAAAATGTCGGTCGCATGCGTCGAACCGTCGACAGAGCCTTTCCGGCCGAAACACGGATGACGGCGCCGGAAGGCGGCTTCGTCCTCTGGCTGGAGATGCCTGAAGGCTTCGATTGCGACATTCTCTATGAACGCGCCTTGCGTGAGCGGATCTGCTTTGCGCCGGGACGGCTGTTCACGGCGAGTGCGGGATATCGAAACTGCCTGCGTCTCAGCTGCGGCCATCAGTGGGGGGCGAGAGTCGAACGATGTGTCGAGCGCCTGGGCGAGCTCTCGAGCGAGATCATCTCGGGCGTCATCTGAGGTTGGTGTCGGGCCTGGGTCCGCGTCCGGCGCTGCCGGCATGACTTGCCTCGCCTGGGAGCGCTCGGCATCATGCCCTTGCCATCAATTTGCCGGAGATTGCCATGACCGACGACAGCCCGTTCACGTTGGAACACCGCGCGGACGGCGTGGCCGTCATCACGCTGGACCGGCCGGAAATTCACAATGCCTTCGATGACCGGCTGATCGTCAAGCTGACCGAAGCCCTGGAAGCGCTCGGCATCGACGACCGTGTCCGCGCCGTACTTTTGACCGGGCGCGGCAAGAGCTTTTCCGCTGGCGCCGATCTCAATTGGATGCGGCGCTCGGCGGATTATGGCGAGGACGACAACCTGAAAGACGCGCGCGCGCTCGCCAAGCTGATGACCACCCTGGACCGGCTGCCGAAACCCACCGTCGCCAAGGTCAATGGCGCTGCGCTTGGCGGCGGTGTCGGTCTCATCTGCTGTTGCGACATCGTGATTGCCGCCGACCATGCGCGTTTCGGCACCACCGAAGTGAAGCTCGGCATCATGCCGTCGGTCATCGGCCCTTATGTCATCCGGGCGATCGGTGCGCGCGAAGCCCGGCGCATCATGCTGACCGGGGAACGGTTTTTCACGGGCGAAGCTTTGCGCCTCGGCCTCGTGCATCGGGTGACGGCGGCGGGCGACCTCGATAACGCCGTGGAAGAGGTGGTCAGTGAGCTTTTGAGCAGCGGACCTCGCGCCGTGCAGGCAACTAAAGCCCTGATAAAGGATATCGCTGATCTGCCGATTTCGCCCGATCTGGTCGACGAGACGGCCAAGCGCATCGCAGCGCTGCGCGCGACGTCGGAAGCAAAGGAAGGCCTCGGCGCCTTTCTCGAAAAGCGCTCGCCGACCTGGCGCGCCTGATCTATCCGACATCCGGCGCATGTTTCTTATAAAGTGCCACGGTGATTTTTTAATTATACTTTTGGTTGATAAACTATTAACCATTGGCCGATAAACTTCTGCGGGAATTCGGTGAAGCCGGGCGACGCATGGCGATCGAGCGCTGCGTCCGCTTCATGACGAGGAACCTGCATCGAGGAGTGCGGCCATGGATGCCGTCGGGTTACCGCCTGATGATGAGCGCCGGGAAGTTGTCCCCTTCAATGATCGGGAAACCGGCCTTCGGGGGATCACCGTACTTGATCATGCCGGCCTTGGACCGTGCGTCGGCGCCTGCCGCAGCCGTCCTTATGTCGAGGAGGAGAGGGCGCTCGCCGATGCGCTGCGCCAGGCGCGCACCACGACGGCGAAAGCCCTGATCGCCGGCCTGCCGGTTGCCGGCGGCTGCACCGTTCTCTTGAGCAATTCGCCGATCGGCAGCCGGGCTGCTTCGCCCATGCCGGCCCTTGGCCGTGCCGTCGAGGCGTTGGGCGGGCGCTATCTTCTCATGCCGGATCTGCAGGGCGACCTCAGGGATATGGACCAGGCGGCGAGCGGCACTTCCCATCTGCTCGGGCGGAGATGCACAGGCGAGCTCGATGCGATCGAGGCGAAGGCGCTTGGCCTCCGGATGGGAATCAGTTCAGCGGTTCGGCGAAAGCTTGGTCGGGAGA
>JBPCVQ010000421.1:0-41071 GCA_051010395.1 Geminicoccaceae bacterium
AAGGACGAAGCTATCGATGGATCGCACGGGATCTCGGAATCAGCAAAAATACCGTCGCTGACATCGTCAAACGACATCGCCAAATCGCTTAGCGTGTCATTTCGCCCCCTCCCGCAAACGACCCGCAGAAGGACAGCGCTTCCGAATGGCCGGGTTAAACCTCCTCACAGCCATCATCACCCCCTCTCGACCGGTGCCGAAACCTGCTCCTACGATGCACTGGAGGCCTCCAATGCGATGCTTGCAACGTCGCGCAGCGCGCGCAGTTCGCTACATTGCCGTTGGGATATCCTTGAGAAGAGAAGATGACCAACAATGATAGTCGAATCGCGCCAGAAGCTAGTTGAGGGCGCCAAGCACGGCCTCGACGCGCTTTCTCAGATCGGCGGCGCTGAATGGTTTGACGATATAGTTGTTCACTCCAGCCTCCTTTGCAACCATCACCTGAGCCTTGTCCTTCTGGCCGGTCGCCATGATGAAAGGCAGTTTTTTGATCACTGGATTGCTTCTGATCGTCGTCAGCAGTTCCAATCCGCTGATGCCATCCATGTTCCAATCGGAGATAATAAGATCAAATTTTGCCTTACCGAGCTTGTCCAGCGCCTCCTCGCCACTTTTGGCTGCGGTCACTTGGCTGATACCGATCTGATTCAAACAGTGCTTGGTGAGTTCGCGCATGCTCTGTTGATCATCAACGATCAGAATTTGTAAATTCTTGGCAGAAGACATTGTCTTATTCTCCGCTATGCGTTTGGCATGTCGCGCCGTGAGATGTGATCGCTAACCGACATATCGAGAGCATCCTCATGGAATGGGTAGCTTCTCCAGAATCAGGTCGGTCGCCTGAAGAATGGCTTTGGCCATATTATCGAGCGGCATCTCAGCTTCCACGGCGCCGATCTCCAGCGCTGCACGCGGCATGCCGTAGACGACGCAACTCGCTTCGCATTGCCCCAACGTCATGGCGCCAGACCGACGCATCTCAAGGAGGCCTTCCGCACCATCGCGCCCCATACCGGTCAAGAGTACCCCCAAGGCATGCGCGCCGACGCTCTCCGCAACAGATCGGAACAGCACATCAACCGAGGGGCGATGCCCAGAAACCAGCGGATCGTCGGTTAAATTGCATCGGAAGCCCTGCCGGTCCCGCACGAGCCTCAGATGACGACCTCCAGGTGCTACATAGGCATGGCCGGGTTCAATACGCTGACCATCATCTGCCTCGACGACAGTCAAGGCGCTGCTCTGATCGAGGCGCGCGGCGAACGGCCCGGTATAAGCCGGCGGCATGTGCTGGGTGATCAACACTGCCGGGCAGATTGCCGGTAGGCCGGACAACAAGGACCGAAGTGCCGCGACACCACCGGTCGAGGCACCGATCGCTATGACATTTCTTCCCGTCTGTTTGGAGAATGTCCGTGGCTTCGACGACGGCCCTTGCCCACGGTGAGATACGACGACCCTGGCGCCAGCCGCCAACTTGACCTTGGGAATGAGTTCGTCCTTCAAGATCGCCAGCCCCTTGTCAGCCGGGACTTTTGGTTTGGTGACGAAATCTACGGCACCAAGCTCAAGAGCACGCATGGTGATCTCAGCACCGCGATGAGTCATGCCGGACACCATGATCGCCGGCATGGGACGGAGCGTCATGAGTTTTTCGAGAAAGGCCAAGCCGTCCATCTTTGGCATCTCAACGTCGAGTGTAACGACGTCCGGATCAAGATCCTTGATCATTTGACGGGCACATAGCGGATCGGGTGCAGCACCCACCACCTCGATATCAGGATCGCTGTCCAGGACGGACCGCAGCATTTGACGCATCAGCGCCGAATCATCGACGACCAGAACCCTGATGCTCTGCCGATTAATCAAAGAGTTCTGCATCGCCCGAATCGTCCTCAATCTTGATTTCGCTGCGATACACCATCTCTTTCTTAAACAGATCTTTGTCCGTGCTACGCTGCATGAGCCGCATCTGGACCCTGCCGGTTATCGGAAAATAATGGATGCGTCTGGGCAGCGTGCCGCCTAGATGTTCGGCAGCGATCGGCAGCCCTTCGTTGGATAGGTAGCGCTTGATGAATTCCACGTTCTTTTGACCGACGGATGTCGCGGACGCGCCTTTGATGATCTGACTGCCCCCGAACACCTTGACCTCAAGGCGGGATCTCAGCCCCCCAAGCTTGATGATGTCATTGATCAGGGTTTCCATGGCATGATTGCCGTAGCGCATCGCGGCATCAGCCGTCTTGCCCCATTGGCCATTGTCACTTTCCGGCAGCAAAAAATGGTTGAGGCCCCCGACCGCAGCAATCGGATCACGTACGCAGGCCGCGATGCATGATCCAAGTAACGTGACGATCATCTCATCGGAGCTGGTCGAGACGTAGTGCCGCCCCGGAAGCACCATGGTGACATTGGTGCCGAAACGGGGATCAAAAAACTGTTTCGAGCCATTTTCATCATCGGAGACATCGTGGCTTCCCCGGTGTCGAAACAGCGCCTTGTCCTGCATGGTCGTCACTATATCTTCCTGTAGGTTGTCTGCCCGATGAGCTCCAATCCCGGGTGATTGCCGCTCGCGGACTCCGAATGGCCGAGATAGAGCCACCCTTTTGGGTTGAGAATGTCGACGAAGCGATCAACCAGTTTATTCTTGGTTTCCGTGTCGAAATAAATCAGGACGTTTCGGCAGAAGATAACGTCGAATCGCCCTTTCATCGGCCATGGGTTCAGCAGATTGAGCTGCTTGAAACTGATGAGACTTTTGATTCTGCGACTAGCCTCGGCATGGCCTTCGGGAGTCCATTCGAAATATTTTCGGCACGAGTCCGGACTCTTTTTCATCACCGTGGCGGTATAGCGGCCCTCTGCTGCCTGCTTGAGAACATCCGTGTTCAGATCGGTTGCCAGAATGCGTACATCTATTCTCTGCCAGTCGAATTCACTTTCCAAAAGAGTAGTGGCTATACTGTATGGCTCTTCACCGGTAGAACAGGCTGACGACCAGATGCGCAGCCGCCGGTTTGGGGCGCCCGGATCGCCCAGAACTGATGGCAGGGCGGCATTTGTCAGATGATCGAAGTGATGCTTCTCACGAAAGAACGAGGTTAGGTTGGTGGTCAGAGCATTGACCATATGCTCGAGTTCGACGCTGCCCTCCGGACCGTTTAAAAAATCGATATAGGATTTGAACGTCGGTAGCCCGTATTCCCGAAGCCGTCTTGTCAGCCGACTGTAGACCAATTCCCGTTTGTGCTCGCTCAGTTGTATCCCCGAAAGCCGATAGATGATTTCGCGGATCATCTCGAAATCAGTGCCGCTCAGATGGAAATTCCGGGTGCTATCATCAATCAGCGTCGCCATGACCAACCTCCCAGCGAGGGGAGTCAGGCAACAAGCCATTGGCAGGCTTGGCATCTCGATTAGATACGTTCGCTGCTGATGCGATAGTGATCAGATCATCGGTCATGACTAAAAATGCTCTGCTGTCTCGAAATCGGCATGATTGATCGGGGCGGGATGGCAGCTGTGCTGTGACATTGCGTTGATGCCGTCGACATCGAGAATCATTGCGACCATGCCATTTCCCAGGATCGTGGCGCCGGCCACCCCTTCGACACGGCGATAGTTCGCTTCGAGACTCTTGATGACGACCTGCTGTTGTCCGACGAGCTCATCGACCATAAGTCCGATCGGACCGCTGGCGCCGGTTTCCACGACGATGATCAATTTGTCGCTCACCTGCTTGGACAAGGTCCCAAGACCGAACAGATTGGCAAGGTCGATGACCTTGATGAAACCATCGCGTATGGCCAGAACTTCGCCGCCGCCGGCCAACTGGTGAATGGCGCTGCCGCTAGGCCTCAGGCTCTCGACGATGCTGGTGATCGGTATGATGTAGTTCTCGTCGCCGACCCGGATGATCATGCCGTCGAGTACCGCGAGCGTCAGCGGCAAGGTAAGGCTGAACCGCGAACTCTTCCCAGGCACGGACGTGATGCCGATACGGCCGCCCATATTCTGAATCTTGCGAACGACGACGTCCATGCCGACACCGCGGCCGGATACATTCGAAACCTGATCGGCCGTCGAAAAGCCGGGCAGCAAAATCAAATTGTCGATTTCATCGTCACTCGGTCGAACATTGGGGGGAACCAACCCTTTAGCCACGGCCTTCTCAAGAACCTTGTCCCGATTGATTCCCCGACCGTCGTCGCTGACCGAGATGACGATCTTGCCGCTGCGATGCTCGGCGACCAGATGGATCGTCCCCTCACGCACCTTACCAGCCTCTTCACGCTCGTTAGGGGTTTCCAGGCCGTGATCCATTGAATTTCTGATCATATGGGTCAATGGATCGGACAGTTCTTCGATTACGGTCTTATCGACCTCGGTATTCTCGCCAGTGATGACGAGTTTGGCTTCTTTTTCGAGGGAACAGGACAACTCACGCACAAGCCGGGTCATCCGGGAGAATACGGATTTCACAGGCTGCGCGCGAATGGACATGACACTTTCCTGCAATTCACGCATCTGCAAAGAAAGGGTTTCGACACCGTGCAGCAAACTGGCGTGCTGATCGATGGAAAGCTGCCCGATCTGTTCACTTAGCATCGCCTGGGTGATGACCAGCTCGCCGACCATGTTCACCAGGCGATCGATCCGCTCCAGATCGACCCGGATTGAGACGGGCGCTTTCTTTTCTACGGATGCCTTCGCGGCCGATTGACGGGCCGGCTCCTTCTCCGGAGGCTTAGCCGCCTTTGGTTCTGAAGGGGAGGCTGCTTCTTTCACAAACGGCGGCTTCTGCTCAGCAGCTTTCGCAGTGTTCCCGCTTGAAGGCACCTCCTCGCCGCCACCGGCACCATCCTGGATATCAAGCGTACAGTCGTCCAAAACGAACTCGAATACCGCCTGGATGTCATCCTTGCTGGCAGCCGTCGTCAGGTGGAATTGCCAGGTCAGATAGGCGCCATCGGCATCGACGTCCTCCAGTGGCGGAAGGCTGGCGGCATCAACGGTAGTTTCTAGTGTGCCGAGCGAGCGGAGCTCTCGGATGATAATGAGCGGGTCGTTGGCACGGTGGAACAGTTGAGGTGTCGGTGCAAAGGTGATGCCGACCTCGCGAGTAGGTGCTGCATCCTCCTGGTCGCCGGAACCCTTGCCGTCTGGCTGATCACCAGAGCCGAAATCAATATTGTCGAAGAAATCGTCGTCGTCATCGTCCTGGTCGGCTTTGGTGCCGGCGAGCCCATGAAGACTGTTGAGGAGCTCTTCGCCAAAATCGTCCGGCAGGCTCTCATCATTCTGCGCCGCGGCAACCAGATCCGCCAGGATATCGCCCGCCCTGATCATCAAGGCGACATTCGCGGGGCTGGTGTCGAGCTGGTGGCTCCTCATCTGATCGAGAACGGTTTCGAACACATGGGAAAAGGCAACAAGCTGGGTGAAGCCGAAAGCGCCGGCGCCGCCTTTGATCGAATGAATGGCCCTAAAAGCCGCATTCAAGATTTCGTCGTCGGTTTCACCATCCTGCAAAGCCGTCAGCTGGCTTTCCAGGTCGATCAGAAGCTCTTCACATTCTTGAAAATATGTCTGTTTGAATTCCGCGAGATCATCCATTTAAAGGCTCTCCGACGCTTCCAGGACCTCTCTCATGGACAAACCTTCTCTACGATCCGAAGAAGCTTTTCCGGGTTGAAAGGCTTGACGATCCAGCCGGTGGCCCCGGCATTTCGGCCTTCGTCTTTCTTGGCATCGGAACTTTCGGTGGTCAGGGTGAGTATCGGGGTCGAGGCGTAGTCCACCCGGGCCCGGCATGCCTTGATGAATTCGATCCCATTCATCACCGGCATGTTGATATCGGTGATGATCACGTCGGCGCCGCCGTCCGTGAGCTTGGTGAGCCCGTCCTGGCCATCTTCGGCCTGGACCACGTCGTAACCAGCCTTCTTCAAGGTCACGAGCAGCATGTCCCGCATCGTCTTCGAGTCGTCGACCGTCAGAATTCTTTTCTGCATCACTCTACGTTCCATGCCATCAAATGGGAAAAAAGCCCAAGGTCGCTAAAGCCATTGATGAAGACTTCGGAAGGTTTGACGACCTTCAGCTTGGCTTTCCTGTGATCGATATACGCAGCGACTGCCAAAAGAACCTGGATGCCTGGCGTGGTCATCTGCTCGACGTCCGCAGACTGAATAGAGACCGCCATCTCTGGCTCGACCATCTCAAGCACAATATCCTTGAGGTCGGCTGCCGCCGGAATATCCAGAACCCGCGGCATGGTTATGTGCAACATGTCGTCTATGATTTCGGATTGGATTCCATTCATCCGATCGTGCCCTTCTCGATCAGCCATCAGCCAGCCGCCCGGAGCTTATGTGACAATAGTTATCTTTTGGTTTACGCGATCGATATTGCCTAAACCGATAATCGCTAAGCCGCGGCCTCGGCTGGCCGGTCAGAATTACTTAAAAAGATGATTTAAAAACAAAGTTTTAACTCGCCATGGCACACTACCGCCAAAGGCATGGATGCAAGGTCCGCACAACTGTTAGAAAAGGTCGACATCGCCTGTGGAAGGTGTGGTGGTTTCGGCCGTTCTCTTCACCTCATGACCGGGCATGCCAACACTTGCTGCATAGGCCTCGCGCATCTCATCAAGGCGTAGTTGATCGATGATCGTGCGGTCGAGATCAATGGCGGACGGGTAGGTGCTGGCTTGCAGCACATGTTCCAAAACCAGGAGCGTACGCCTCAAATCACTCAGGCGTTGCTGAATACGGTCTTCGTTCTGCAAAGCTTGCGTGGCATGTGCGAGGCTTGGCGAGAGGTCCGATATCTCGCCAAGGTTGACGATGGCGTCGGACAGACAGGTTGCGAGATCGCGGAGCATCACCGAGGAATGATCGATTTCTCCACCGAGAAACGCCATGACCGACGCCAGCGAATGGCTGCGTTCCGGCGCACTGTTTTGATCGGTCCAGACGGTCATGCGGCTTTTTCGCTTCTGGCAATCTGGCGGTCTGCCTGGCTAAACCACGCGTCGACCACAATCGCCATCTGGTCACCGACCCGACCGACCTTGCCTTGCATCAGCGGTGTGTCGCCACATCTGAGAACCATAAGATCGTCCGGTTTGCTACTCAACTGCAACGTCTCACCTACTTCGAGCCCCATGATGGTCTTGAGCGGCACCATCTGCTCGCCGAGGAGAACTTCGAGTTCGGTTTCGGCCAGAAGCGTTTCGTCGGCCAGATGGGTTTCCCAGATCGAGGCCTGGGCTGACTTGTCACCCTGAAACATTTGATGCAGGACGCTGCTCAACGGTTCGAGGGTCGCATAGGGGAGAAGAATTTCGATACCCCCCCCTTGGTTGTCCATGTCGATATCGACCTTGAACAGGACCGCCTTGTCGGAAGGGTGGACGATCATCGCGCGGCTGGGGGTCGCCTCCAGACGTTCATGCTGGAAATGGACCTTGCTCAGCGGTTCGAACGCTATGGTCATCTCATCAAGGATGAGGTTGATCATGCGCTCGATCAGCATCGCTTCGATTTTCGTAAAGGAGCGTCCCTCGATCGCCAGGGATTTGGATGCGTTTCTTCCGCCGAGCAGCACGTCGATGATCGAATAGATCATCGGGCTGTCGATGGTGATCAGCCCGTAACTTCCCCATTCGGTCACTTTGTAGATCGAAATCAGCGTCGGCAACGGGATACTGTCGATGTAGTTACCGAAGCGTATCGAGGTCGATTCGGCAAGGTTAAGCTCAACATTCCCCGCTGTGAATTTGCGCATGCTGTTGGTCAAGGACCTCACCATGCGTTCAATACAGGCTTCGAGGGTTGGCAGGCGTTTGTGTCGAACGATCGCATTGTTGACGAGGGCTTCCAGACCGGTCAGATCATCATCGTCATCCATACTGATGCCGAAGAGATCATCGATCTCCGACTGACCAAGGCTATCATCCTCATCATCGAGCGGGTTCACTTCATCGAAGCTAATGGCTTCGTCTTCCGAGCTCTCGGCATCATTGGATTCGGACGGTTCGTCCGGATTGTCGTCGGAGTCGCTCATCATCCCATTTCTCGATTTTTCCGTCGGGCCCAGCCCGGTCGACGGCATCAACAATGAGCGGTGATGCTATCGGGTTATTCTTAATATTGTCTTTCTCACAGGCTGATTAGATCGTGCCGTTCGATCTGACGCGGGTGGTGCTTCGGGTTCAGCCGGCCCTGCGGCTTGCCGCGCACAAATTGGAGGTCGGCCCAGATACCCCGCTCCTTGGGACTAGGTTGGCTTCGTCAAGGTCCATTTCCCCTGGAGATCCGCCGGAGGCGTATCTCCCAGCCCGCAGGGCGAGAAAGCGACATTTCCCCTCTCGACGCCATCAGCGCACCATGGCTCGACGATTGGTCAAGGACGCGCAGCGCCAGCTATGCTGGGAGCCCGAAGGTCTATCCTTGACCGATCGTTCTTGGAGCCGTGGTATCTTCTCAGAAGAGAGGAAAGAAATGTTATGCCCGGAGGGCATGCTTTTTAGGCCAGCGCAAAGTGCTGGGGCGGAGTGAGCAGAGCGAACGGAGGGTAGGCGCTGAAAGCGAAGATGAGGCATAGCCGAATGCGATTTTTGAAGTTATCCACAGGCTTTGAGGTGTTATATACTGTGTTATATATGTGTTAAGCCGTTTTTTTTCCCTTTAACCGTTTGTAAAACCTGCAGAATTCCAGATGCCTTGTGTGTAAAATCACGAAAGCCCGTGGGTGAAATCACGAAAATCTGTGGGTGAAGTCACGAAGCCTCGCCGGGTGTGTGTAAAATCACGAAAAAGCCCCTTTTGTGGGTGAAATCACGAAAGGCTTGCATTTTGTGTGTGAAATCACGATAGTCCGCGCATGGTGGGTGAAATCACGAAAGACGTACGCAGTCCGCTCCTCCCCGATCGCTCGGAAAAGGGGGATTTTTTCGTCTGCGATATCTTTGATGCCGCACCGAAAGCGGACATCGCCTCGATGGCGCACCCGATCTTTTCTCTGTCGACCAAACCGGATCGGCGGATTCGTCGCTATGTCAGCGGTAAGGACTATGTCGAGGTGAAGCCGTCGGCCGAGGGGCTGGCGACCATCCATGATCGGGATGTGCTGATCTATTGCATCAGCCAGATCATCGCCAAGCTCAATCGCAACGAAAAAGTCTCGCAGACCGTGCGCCTGCGCGCCTTCGATCTGCTCAAAGCGACCAACCGGGTGACCGACGGGCGTGGTTACGAGGGCTTGAAGGCGGCGCTCACCCGGCTGCAGGGCACGCAGATCGAAACCAATATCGTGACCGGCGGCACGGAAAAGCTGGACATCTTCAGCATCATCGACCGGGCGACCGTCGTGCGCGAAACCCGTGACGGGCGCATGCAGGAGATCGAGGTCAAGCTTTCGGACTGGGTGTTCGATGCGATCAATCACAAGGAAGTGCTGACCCTGAACCGCGCCTATTTCCGGCTTAGAAAACCGCTGGAACGCCGCATGTACGAGCTCGCGCGAAAACATTGCGGGCGCCAGAACGAATGGAGCATTTCGCTTGGCACCCTGCAGCGCAAATGCGGTTCATGCTCGACGCCGCGCGAGTTCAAGCGGCTGGTCACCAACATCGTGCGCCAAGAACAGACGCATAACTACATGCCGGACTATTCGGTGAGCCTCGAGGGCGATGACCTCGTGGTGTTCAGAAACCGGGGTTCGATCCCCTGCCCTGCAGCCGAGACCTCGGATATCGGCGACCTCGATTCTGAAACCTATCACGACGCGCGGACACTGGCGCCCGGCTGGGATATCCAGGCCCTCGAGCGTGAATGGCGCGACTGGATCACCGAACCGCCGCGCGATCCGGACGCTGCCTTTTTGGGCTTTTGCCGAAAGTGGTATGAGCGGCGCGGCCCACCGTCCTGAGCAAAGCCGACAGATCTGGAAAGCATCAAATTCTAACGGAGCGTTTTCAGGCAGCCTTGGTGCATGTTGAAGTTTCTTGAGTGTCGGCGGCCATGCCAGGACGCCCCTTGGCGAACATGCCGCGCAGCATTCCATCGAGCGCCCGTGTTCGTGTCTGCGGGGGCCAATTCAGTGATCGGAGCACACAATCGGCCCCTGGTCTTCCTCGATTATCACACGGCCAGCCTGATGCCAGACAACGCCCCCTCGACAAGGCAATGAAAGGGTTCGGCGCTGGCGCTAAATGGTATGTCAGAAGCTGCGCCAGCAGCAGGCGCTGGTTGTCAAAGTCCTTCAAAGAGGCCAGAGTGCGCGTACTGTTAATTCCGCTGCAAATACACGATCGCGTTGCGGGATGATTTGACCGACACTCCGGCGCAGCGTGTCTTGGAACGGCACATGGGTTCTGGATTATTTAACCAACGAGAAACGAGCGATCGCAAAGGCGCAAATGTCTGCTTACAGATGCCGGGATTGCGGACGTCCATCATCAGACATCGACCGCAGACCCTGATGATCGGCCGCAACTATCATGAATATCGTTCTCTTCATTGATTCGCTGCGCATCGGCGGCGCCCAATGGCAGTTCGCCCAACTGGCGGAAGGCCTGACGCAGAGGGGACATCAGGTCACCTTCGCGACGATCCATGGCGGCGGCCCCTACTGGGACTGGCTGAGCGAGCGCGGGAACGTTCGTCTGCAAGGCCTCTATCAGGAGCGGGGCATAACCATGGCCCATCGGGTGGTTCAGCTCTTGAGCGCCCCCCGCCGTCTGGCGGCGCTCCTGCGCGAACGCGAGGCCGATGTCGTCTACAGCGCGCTGCATACCTCCGACTTCATCGCCTGGCTGGCCGGGCAGCGACGCTGCGGCCTGCCGGTCGCCTGGAGCCTTCGGGCCTCGAAACAGGCCGTGCCCTGGAAGCAGCGGGTCTCGGTGGAGCTCTGCCGCCTGGCCTCCGGCAAACTGCCCCTGATCCTCGCCAATTCCCATGCCGGGCTCGAGGCCTATCAAAAACGCGGCTTTCAGCCCCGGCAGACCGCGGTCATTCCCAATGGCATCGACGTCGACATCTTCCGCCCCGATGCCAAAGCCGGCCAGGCGGTCCGCAAGGCCTGGGGCGTCGGCGGCGACGCACCGGTGCTCGGGAGCATCGGCCGTCTGATGCCGGTCAAGAACCACGCGCTGTTCTTGGATGCTGCCGCCAGGCTCGCCGCGAAAAGACCGGAGGCGCGCTTCGTCTGCGTCGGCAGCGGCCCCTCCGGCTATACCCGCCAGCTACAGGAGCAGGCCGACGCGCTCAAACTGAAGGACAAGGTGATCTGGGCGGGTGCCCGGCACGACATGCGGGCGGTTTACAATGCGCTCGATCTTCTCTGCCTCTCCTCCAGGTCCGAGGGCTTTCCCAATGTCGTCGCCGAAGCCATGGCTTGCGGCGTGCCGCCCGTCGCCACACAGGTCGGCGATGTCGGGCTGATGATCGGTGAGACCGGAAAGACGGTGCATGCCGCGACCCCGAACGCCCTGGCCGAGGCGCTTTTTGACCTGGCATCCCTGCCTTCGACGGCGCGCCTTGATCTCGGGCAGAAGGCCAGGACCAGGATCGTCGAGCGCTTCAGCATGGAGGCCATGGTCCGGCACACCGAAGCGCATCTCGAAAGCCTCTGCCTCGGACGACCGTCAGCCGGGCCCGAAGCCCTGATGCCGGACCCCGCGGCATGAGCGCCCGGCCGCCGAGCGACTTCAGGTCCTATTTCGATTTCAGCCTGATGCTGTGGGCGGTGCCCTTCGTCGGCCTCTACGCCACCGACGCCATCTATCACCTGGCCAGGTCATCCCCCCTGTTCTCCAAGCCGATCGAGCTCTGCCTCCTGGCCCTCTTTCCCTTCGTGCTCCGGGTTCATCTGCCCGACTATTTCCGTAACGGCCTGCGCTCGACGAGCCGCTTCGTCGTCGACAACCAGCATATCATCCTCCCTTATCTCGGCCTGGTCCTGATCGGCCTCGGCGGCGCCGTCCTGCCCGGCGTCGCCATGGCCAGCGACAGCGCCACCAAGTCGGTGTTCATCCTGGTCTACCGTTTTCTGGTCCTTCTGGGCGCGATGAGCATGGCCCTGCTGCTGCGCCAGCAGGGAGCCCGCTGGGTTCTCACAGCGACCCTTGCCCTGCTCATCTACTCCGTCTTCTGGGATCTGAACGATCCCACCTTCGAGAGCCAGGTCGCCGACCGTGCCTCGGGCTTTCCCGGCAATCCCAACATCAGCTCGCTGGTCACGGCGATGCTGCTCGCGATGGTCGTGCGCTATGATCGCGTCTACGTCGTGGATCTGGTCATTCTCTTCGCCGCGGGCATCTCGATCTTCCTCACCTTGTCGCGCGGCGGTCTCTTCACCTATGCGATCTTCCTGGTGATCTACTTATATTTCACCGGCCGGCACAATCGGCTGGCGCAAATGGTGGTCCTGCCCTTCATCGCGGCGATCATCATTCCGGTCGTGCTCTTTTCGGTCGATCATCTGATTCAATCATCCGAAATGTTCGAAGGTGAAAACGCGCAGCGCCGGCTGGAAACCTTCAGTTTCGGCACGCAATCGGAAGGCGTCTACGAAACCGACAACATACGGCTTAATCTGATTCCCCAATATTTCGCGCTGATCGACGACGCGCCGATTTTCGGTCACGGATCAGGCTTCAGCCGGTCCATGCCGTTTCGCCCGCACAACATGTATCTGGAGTTCTGGGTCAATAACGGAATCATCAGTCTTCTCTGTTACATATGGTTTCTTTTGAGCCTCCTGATCGTCAGTTATCGACGACAATATCCTGCAGGCGTCGCCCTGGCCGTCATTGCCATCATCGGCGGCTTCTTCTCGCACAGTATCGCGCAATATCCGGCCTTTCTCTTCTCAGCCGGTTTCGTCACGAGCCTGTCCTGGCTCAAAAAGGCCGGCGATGATGGTTGAAGCCCCTCGACCGAGAAGGCGCCCTTAGAGCCTGCACGAAAAGTTATCGAATGATTTCATCGTTTTACAGCCAGACCAGACATCGTCATCAGGCTCGACAGATGCCGAGAACGGGCTCTAAGACCGCACGGCGCGTGTCGCCGCTTGATGGACGAGGTCGGTCCAGCGGCCCATGATCCTGTCCAGGGCGAAGGTTTCGGCATGGCGCCTCGCCGCCGCGGCGAGACGATCGCGTGCCGTTTCCTCGGCTATGAGCTGGTTCAGCGCGGCGGCCATCGCCGTCTCGTCTTCGCTCGGCACCAGCAGGCCGGTTTCATCGTGATCGATCATCACACGCGGCCCGCCGATCGGGCAGTCGGTCGCGATCACCGGCAGGCCCGCCGCCATCGCCTCGATCAGGGTATTGGGGAAGCCCTCATGACGCGAGGCGAGGACGAAGATCGAAGCGTTGTCAGCCCAGGCGCCGGGACGATCGCTAAGGCCAGGCAGGTCGAGCCTGTCGGCGATGCCGAGATCGGCGGCCATGGTCGTCAGCCGCTCACGCTCATCGCCCTGCCCCCAGAGGATCAGGCGCCAGTCCGGATGCGCCTTGGCGACCTGACCGAACGCGCGCACCAAAATATCGAACCCTTTGACGGGGGCGAGATGACCGACGCCGACGACGATCTTCTCCGTCCTCGGCACCGGCTGATCCGGCAGGACGACCGGATTGGGAATGACGACGGAACGCTTGCGTATCCGGCTGTGGAAACAGTCGCGCGCATAGTCGGTCTGCGCGACCAGCGAGCGGGCGAGCGGATAGAGGACTGAGCGCAGATGGCGCCAGATCGCCGATATCGAACGCCGCCTCGGATCACCGCGCTCTGAGACGATCACCGGCAGGCCAAGCCCGATGGTCGCCATCAGAACGCGCATGTTGGTGACCGAGAGAAAGGAGATCACGACATCGGGGCGGCTTGCGCGGATCGCGCGCCTGAGGACGATCAGCCGCCTTACATTCTGCCAGACCGCCTGAAGCACCGATTTCGTGTGCCGCCTGACCCCGAGCGCCACCAGATCGACGCGGTCATCGATGGGAAAGAAGGCCTCGCAGCGCTGCTCGTCGAGCGACATGTAGGTCACATGCCAGCCGCGAACGGCCCAATAGTTAGCCATCATGGCCATGATCTTCTGCGCTCCGCCCCAACCGAAATTGGCGATCACCAACGTCACACGCCGTCGCTCGGAGGCGGGAGCGCTGGTTACGGACTCGGTCCTGATACTGGCGGGTATCGTCGACAATCGATGATCCTTCTTATGAAGCGGCGCTGGAGCCGGTCTTCGACGCCTGAGCGGCGGGCCGCTGGCCGAACGGCACGGCCAGCTTCTTCCACATGGTTCTCGCCTCGAGGCCGAGGCGGGCAGTTTCGAAGGTCACCCGTCCCTTCATCCCTGGAACGCCGAACACCAGGGTGGCGAAGCTTCGCCGTCTCGGGAACAGTTTGGCGATGACCTTGTTGGCGCCGCGCGCGCAACTGTCGTTCCAGCTGAGATCCGGATAGCTTTCCTGCAGCAGCGAAGGGGCTTCGGCGGCGAGCATGTTGCCGGCACCGACCGCGCGCAGCGCCTCGCTCTCGTCGAAAGCGGTCTTGAAGCTGAAAGCGCCGACGGTCGGCGAGGCAACCATGAGCGCCACCACCATCGCGATTGGCCGCTCGTCATAGAGGAGGCTGTGGATCTTGATGAGGCCGTCTCGATGAAGCGCGCGCGTCATGGCGCCGAAAAAACCGGCATGGGCCGGCTTGCAGGCCAGCGCCGAGCCGTTTTCGCCTTTCCAGCCGGCCTTCTCCAGCGCCAGAAAGGCTGCTGATGTCGGCGCGATGTCCTCGCCTGCCCCGACCTCCTTGATGACGACGGCGCCGCTCTCTTCCAGCCGTCGGCGCCGGCGCTTCAGATCGGGGCCCATCTTGGCGCCGAGCACCGTGCGCGGATAATTGCCTTCGAGATCCTCCTTGGCCAGGAAGGGCCGGGTGAAGGGAGTGCGTTCGAGGCGGGCGACGCCGGCGCGTTCCAGGCCGGCCTTCAACGCTACGGCCGCAGGGCCGTCGATGTCGATGCCCGTGCAGATCACCAGGCCGGCGCCGCTCCGCTCCCGGCACCAGCGAAGCCAGCCGTCGATAGCCGCCGGCGCATGGGCCTGGTGCACAAGCGGCGCGTGCAAGAAGCTGTGGGAATGCCTGACCATCTCCAGCACCAGCCCGCCAGCCGAACTGCGCATGTTGATCGGAAAGAGTCCGATCAGGACGTCGCCCTGGTAGATCAGAACGACCTTCCAGGCCTTGTCCGCCCCGAGATAGGTCCAGGCCGGCAGAAAGGCGCCCGGCTCGTAGAAGACGTTGCGCTCTACCGATTGCGCCGCGAGCGCAAGCCAGGCCTCACGGTGAGGCTGCAGCTCTTCTGCGGTCTGCGCGACGACGATATCGACGGTCATCCCGGTCACTCCCCCTCAGGATGCCGCTGCATAGGCGCGGTCGCTGGCGATCGTCCGGGCATGGACCTCGGCGAGGGTCGAGCCGGTGAAGCGGTCTCTTGCGGCCTCGAACAAAGCGGCCATGTCGTCATAGAGCGCCTCGATCGACGCGTCGTCCCGAAAGGTCGGGCTGCCGCCCGGCATGAACTCCGAGGAATGCAGCATGAACTCCGCATGGCCGGTGCCGTCAGCCAGGACCTGGTCGAGAAGCGCGAGCATGTCCGACCGATTGCGTCCATTGGGCCTGAGCCAGGAGACCAGCGGGCAGATCTTCTGCACGGCACGGCGCATCAATGACTGGTCCGCGGTGTGGTCGTCGACCAGGCGTCCGAACCGCCCGCCCCGCCGCTTGACGGTCATGGGCACTTCCAACAAGGCCGACGCACCGGGCCGTTTCGGGTCGTTCGGATCGGTGAAATACAGGGTTTCCGGGCAATTGCGGTAGTTCGACCCACCTCGACCCGCCGGGTCGCCCCTACGGCTGCTCCAGGAGACATGGGGCGTGATCGAGCAGTCGACCTTATAGCCATGGTCGAGCAGGATCCGGGCATAACGCGCGTCGAATGCCCACCGCCCTGCCCGATGGCTGACCATCTTGGTCCCGAAGGTATCCTCGAGGAGCTTGGTCATGAAGCCGATCTTCTCCGCCATCGCCTCATCCGGATATTCGATGAGATAGGGGTGAAAGCGATTGTCGTCGTCGGTCAGCGCCGCCAGCGGCGGGCTGTTCCAGGCATGCAGATGCATGCCGATCTCGCCGGTGCCCCGCGCCTGCACATCCCTGGCGAAGTCGACGAAGGCCGGGCTGATCGCCATCTCGTAATTGACGAGATAGGTGGGCTTTTGATCATAAGCCTCGCAGAGTTCCTGAAAGCGCGGCAGATAGCCGGCATTGCGCGTTTCGATCTCCTGCGGCCGGGACCAGAGATTGTCGCCTTCCGTGTCGATCGTGATGATAAACGGGGGCTTGGTCATGCGTCCGTCGCCTTGGCCTCACGATCGCGCAGGCCGTTGACCAGGTTCTTCATGTAGAGAAGGGTCATCAGCGGGTAGGAGACGTAATTCGACTCGGCGCGCAACTCGCCGCCGAAGCCGTCCTTGAAGCGGTTGATCGCCATCTTCTTCTGATCGCTGGTATCGGCGGAATAGCCGCCGAAATCATAATGGTGAAATCCCTCATCCCTGAAGCGGAGCAGGCACTCCCAATGAAGCAGGCGGTTCGCCCGGCCGATGGCGTTGCGTGCGTTGGAATCGCCTCCCATCACATGGCGCGAGGCCGAGTGCCAGAGCCGGATGCGCTTTTGCTCCGGATCGACCAGATAGCTGTGCATCACCAGGGGCTCGCCCTCCAGGTCGGCATGGACGACGCGGCAGGCGGGTGAGGCGCTTTCGATCAGGCCTTCGGCAATCGGCGTGCGCGACTGCGCGCTCGCGATCTCATTGTAAAACGCCCGGAAACGGCCGACATCACCGTCGAAATGGCAGGTCACGCCGTCGCGCTCGGCCCGTCGCGCCTTGTAGAGCGTGTTCTTGCTGGTCTCTGCCTTCAGCTCTTCCGGGGTCACCGTGAGGTCGACGACCTTGGTTTGAAAATCCTGTCGAACGAAGCCCAGCCGCTGGTCCCGACAAGGGGATTGCGTATAGCGCATCAGCTTGAAGCCGTCCGTCACCTGCGGCCGATCGCTGAACCATTTGGTGCGATTGCTGAAAGGCCCGGCCTGGGACATCGTCGTGATCATGGAAGTGTCCACCTGCAATTCATCTGTGCCGGCGGCAAAGCCGGCTCTCGGTTCGATCCGCCTCTAAGCCGCTCTTCCCTGATGCAGCCACGCCTGAAACACCAGAATCTGCCAAAGCTGCGTTTGCCAGTTCCACTCCTCGTCGAGATGCTGACGCCACCGATCCCGGATGAGCGTACTGTGGAAAAAGCCATCCTCGCGCAGCTTCCTCTCGTCGAGCAGATCCTCGGCCCAATCGCGCAGAGGGCCGCGCAGCCAGCTTGCGAGCGGCACCGAAAAGCCCTTTTTGGGCCGATCATAGAGATGATCGGGGACGTGGCGCCCCAGAACCCTCTTCAGGAGCCACTTGCTTTCGCCGTTCCGGATCTTCTGGTGCTTCGGCAGGCGAAGCGCGAATTCGACGACGCGATGATCGAGGATCGGCACACGCGCCTCCAGCGCCACGGCCATGGTCGCGCGATCCACCTTGGTCAGAATGTCGTCGGGCAGATAGCCCATCAGATCCTTCAGCTGCATCCGCGTCAGATGATCGGGCACGCCGGCGATGTCACGGGACGCCGCATCGCCCGGCCAGGCAATCTCGCGAACGATGTCGCCCGGCTGGCGCCAGGGGTGGCTGTGCTGCTGATAGCAGTCATAGGCGTTGGTCGCCTTCAAGTGGGACCGCCAGATCGCCATCCGATTGAAGACCCCGGTTCCCAGCCTCTCGATGATGGCGCGGCCGGCGGCCGACCCTCTGACCAGCTCGAGGAGAATACCCAGGCCATTGGCGCCGAGCGAGCGGCATGGGCCGGGAATGTTCCGGATCATGCGCCAGCGTTGTTCGGCCTTGTGATAGCGCTCATAGCCCGCAAACAGCTCGTCGCCGCCATCGCCGGACAGGGAGACCGTGACATGATTGCGGGTCAGCGACGCCAGGAGGCAGGTCGGTATCTGCGAGGCGTCGGCGAACGGCTCGTCGAAGATGTCGGTGAGGCGGGGGATGAGATCGAGCGCATCCTGGGAATTGATGTAGAGTTCGGTGTGCTCGGTACCGAGATGCTCGGCGACGGTTCGCGCGAACGGCGCCTCGTCGAAGCTCTTCTCATCGAATCCGATCGAGAAGGTCTTCACCGGCCGGGCGCTCTGGGTCTGCATCAGCGCCGTGACCACCGAGCTGTCGATGCCACCGGAGAGAAAGGCGCCCAGAGGAACGTCGGCGACCATGCGGCGGCCGACTGCGTCCTTGAGCAACGCTTCGAGCTGGTCCGTCGCCTCGCCATCGCTTCGCGACACCGGCCCCGCCTGAGCAACCGCGATCGGATCCCAATAGACGGTCCGCCTCTCCTCGCCGTCGCTCGAAATCTCCAGAATTTCTCCGGGAGCCAGGGCCTCCACGCCCTGATAGATGCTTTGCGGCGCGCCGACGACGCGATCGCGCATGAACATGGCCAGTGAATAGCGATCGACCTCCGGCTGCCAGTCCGGATAGGCGCGAAGGGCCTTCAGCTCGGAGCCAAACAGATGAAACGAGCCGACCCGGGTCCAGTAGAGCGGTTTGATCCCCAACCGGTCCCGCACCAAGGTGAGACGCCTGTCGCGCCGGTCCCACACCGCAAAGGCGAACATGCCGATCAGACGGCGGACACAGGCCTCCACGCCGAAGGCTGCTATGCCTTCCAGCAGAACCTCGGTGTCGGCATGCCCCCGGAACTGATGACCCCGCCCCTCCAGCTCCGGACGCAGCGCGTCCGCATTGTAGATCTCGCCGTTGTAGATGAGCACGTAACGGCCATCCGCCGATATCATGGGCTGACGACCGCTCACCGACAGATCGATGACCGCGAGCCGTCGATGCCCCAGCGCTATGCCGGTCTCGGCATCCACCCAGACCTGCTCGTCGTCGGGACCTCGGTGGGCCAGCTGATGGCACATCGCGAGAGCCCGGGCCTGCAGGTCATCCGCAGACCTGGACTTGGCGCGATCGATGAAACCAGCAATACCGCACATCTGTGTACATTCTCCGTCAATTGACATTCGACAAGAAAGACGTCGCGTTTATACCGTTATTGATTGTATTTCTCACATAGCAATAGCACCTTGGCGTTTAATTTTTTATTATTGTTCAATTACAGGTTATAGTATTGCGTTCTTTTGGATACAACAGTGTCGCTTTGAGCTTTCTTTCGCTTTAGACGCTTGTTTTGACAGATGCAACCTTGTAATAGTCCTTCCGTTAAAGCAAAGATACTCAACTATAGGTTGGAGATCTTCTCTTGCATGATATCTTTCCAAAGATTGCCGCGAAAGAAGAGAAGAAAACGATGACTAATGCTGTGTCTCACGATGAGGAACAGCAGCTGCAGAGCGTATCTTCTGCGCCGTCGATCAGCGAGATCCTGCTCATTTTCCGTCGGCGGAAATGGCTGGTGATCATACTGACGTGCATAGGTACAGGCCTGGCTGCGTTCATCGCCCATCAGTTCAAACCGCAATATACGGCGGAAGCGTCCGTCGTCATCGAGGGGTCGTCGGGCGCCCCGATCGAAGGGATGAGCGAGGTGGCGGGCACCTTGTATCCGGACCCCGAGACGATGGCCACCCAGGTCAATCTGATGCTGCGCGCACCGTTCATCAGCCGCATCATCAATGAGCTGGATCTGACGAACCATCCTGCGTTCGAGCCGGAAGATGCCGGGTGGCTGTCGATGGATACCCTCAAGATGGCGGTCGACAGGGCGACCAGCATGTTTCAGGTGGCCGCCAATCAGCTTGAAAGCGAATCGCATGAAGGCGGGGTCTTTGCCGCGCTCGACGGCGTGGACTCGGCCGAAGACGTCGTTGAAGTCGACGAGACCACCGTTCTGAAGGTGTTCAGCAAGCGCTTCGTCGTAAACCAGGTGGGCGAATCGCAAGTTATCAACATCGCCTTTACTTCACCCGATCCGGCCCTTGCGGCAGGCGTCGTCAATACTGCGGCGAACACCTATATCGCAGGGCAGCTGGAAACCAAACTGTCGAAGGTCAACAAGGTCGAGGACTGGACGTCCAAACGACTGGAAACATTGACGGACGAAGTTCGGCAGGCCGAGGCGGCGATCGAGGCCTATCGCTCCGAGCATGGGTTGACCACCACCCAGTCGGCACAGGCCAATCAGGTCGAGCTCATCGAGCTCAGCCGTGACCTGACGCTCGCACGCGGTGAGCTGTCCAATCTGGAATCCAAGCTCGCCCTGCTGCGCCAGCTCGGGGAAAAAGAAGGGTTGGACGAGCAAAAGGCTGTGACCAGCATCGTCTCGTCGCCCCTGATGGTGCAGCTTCAGACCCAGCAGCTGGATCTCGAGAAATCCTACGGCGAGCTTGCCGAGACCTACGGGACCAATCACCCCCGCATGCAGCAGATCGTGCAGCAGCAAAGCCTGCTGAGTGGCAAGATCGAGGCCGAAATCACGAGCATAGAACTGGACCTGGAACGTCAGGCCGGTCTCGCACGTCAGCGCGTAGCGCTGGTCGAAAACGAACTCAAACAGACGCGTTCAGAGACCTATCGCCAGGGCGCCGACGAGATTCGCCTGCGTGAGTTGGAACGGGAAGCCGAAGCCGCCCGCAACCTGATGCAGCTTTTCCTCGAGCACTATAAGTCCATCGACGTGCAGCGCGCCATCATTGAGCCAGACGCCAAAGTGAGCTCGCTGGCCAAACCGCCCAGGCTTCCGAGCTCTCTCAGCCCCAAGCTCTATGCGATCCTGGGATTCACGATATCGCTCACCGGCAGCGCGATCTTCGCGATGCTCCTGGAAATTCTCGATCGTCAGGTGCGCAGCAAAAAGCAGATCGAACGCCTGTTCAAGGTCAAAGCCCTGGGCACCGTCGTCTATAACGACCAGACCGCGAAAACCAAAAAGCCTCATCTCTACCTCAAAAACCACCCGCGCTCTCGCTATGCGGAGGATTTACGCCTCATCTACGCTGCCCTCCGTCCGGGAAAACCGCGCGGCGCCTGTCAAGTCGTCATGATCGCCTCCGCCCTGTCGGGGGACGGGAAGACGACCTTCGCAACCAGTCTGGCGACCACGGTCGCGCAGTGGCGGGAGCGGGTCCTCCTGATGGATCTGGACCTTCGCCATCCCAGCATCGGGAAAACGACGGGCATAACCGCCGAAAACGGTATTACCGAAGTCGTCGAAGAGGATCTGTACGTGCATGATGCCGTGGTTCAGTCCGAAGCCGGCTTCGATATTTTGTCGGTCGAGAAAAGGCCGGACAATCCGGCCAGTCTCATGAGCAGCGACGAGATGCGCCACGTGTTTCGCCTGCTGCGCGAGAAATACGATTGGATCATCGTTGATTCCGCGCCCATGCTGGCCGTCAGCGAGAGCCGGCTGATCGTCGAATCCGTCGACCGTGTGGTTTTCTGCGCGCGCTGGGGGCGCACGCCGCTTTCCGCCATCGGCGCCTCTCTCAACATTCTGAAGGACGCCGGCGCTAATCTGGCCGGCGCTGTTCTGGTGGCGGCGAACCAGAAAAAATACTTTCTGTATGAGAATGAAGACGGGGCCGATTATCAAAAGAACATCAGCAAATATTATCAGGACTGAAGAACAACCGGCCGCATTTCATACGGGCTGACGCCGCATGATGACCCACGACGGACCAGCGTCCGACAGCGCATCCTCGGCTCCCACGAATGGCGAGGCCGCAGGCATGCGCCCCGTCCATGTGCTTCATCTGATCAATGATCTCGATGACGGCGGCGCCCAGACGATGCTCTGCAAGCTTGTCGAGCACAGCATCGATCACCGCATCAAACACAGCGTCGTCACGCTGCTCGACGGCGGCGTCAATCGGGATCGGGTGTCCCAGGCCGGCGTCTCGCTGGAGCAGCTCGGCTTTGATCGGGGCAAGGCGACGCTCAAGGCCTGGATGAGAATAGCCAGGACGCTGCGCGATCACCGGCCATGCCTGGTTCAGTCCTGGCTCTATCACGCCAACCTCGCCGCCGTCACCAGCCGTTTGCCGACGGATCGGCGCACGCCAATGCTTTGGAACATTCGCCATTCCCTGCATGATATTCGGCGGGAAAAACGCTCGATGCGCTATGTGATCCGGGCGAGCGGCGTCCTCGAACGTCTGGTGGACAAGGTGGTCTACTGCTCCAGAACCAGCGTGCAGCAGCATGTCGACGTCGGTTTTTCCCAAAAGAACGCGACCGTCATTCCCAACGGTTTCGACTGCACGCAATTCAAGCCCGAAACCGGCGCCCGGGAGAAGCTGTGTGCGCGCCTGGGCATCGACCCCGAACGCAGGATCATCGGCATGGCGGCGCGCCACCATCCCATGAAGGATCATGCTTTGCTGTTGGAGGCTGCCGCGCGACTTCAGGCCGACGGCCATGACCTGCATCTGGTGCTCGCGGGCAAGGGGGTGGATCCGGCGAATGCGGATCTCTGCCGGCAGATCGCGGAGGCGGGCCTCGGTGAGCGCACGACGCTGCTGGGCTATCGTCAGGACATGGCCGAGCTGGTCACCGGCCTGGACGTCTACGCCATGCCATCCCGCTGGGGCGAAGGCTTTCCCAATGTCCTGGGCGAGGCCATGGCGTCAGGCGTGCCCTGTGCCGCGACCGATGTCGGCGACAGCCGCTGGATCGTCGGCGACACCGGCCGCGTCGTGCCGCCAGGCGATGTTCAGGCGTTCACCGACGATGCGCTGCGCCCCTTGCTGCAGTTGGGTCCGGACGAACGCAGCAGGCTTGGGGCTGCGGCCAGAAAAAGGATCATCGCCGAATTCTCGATCGACGCCGTTGTCGGGCAGTATGAAAATCTCTATCTCGATATCGGCCGGCGCACGGTCGCGAAAGCAGCCTGAGACGTCAGTCCGAAGATCTCAAATATAGCCGTAGCGACGGAGCAGAGGGCTGCAGATCAGGCTCGTGATTCTGCGCTGCCCGTCTGGCATTTTCGATTGCCACTCCGTATCCATTTTCAAGCGGATCGGGCCTTTCATGCGCAACCGGTTGCCAGCCACCACATGCCCCGATTCGAAGGCTTCACCGTCGTCGATCTGGCGGATGACGTCGGCGTAATCCAACCCCGCGACCTTGCCGATCTGCTGCAGCACCGCGCCGACGTCGTTCACCACATCCTCGTAGCGAACCCGAACGGAACGATCGGACGTGACACGGCGGCAGAAGACTTCCGAAGCCAGGTTGTTGAGCGTCCAGGCGAGGCTGGTCTTCGCTGTGGGACGGGCCCCTTGCGCACCGGCCATGTCTTCCGGCTTGAGCGGGCGGCACATCGACCAGGCGACACCGCGCGCGTCACGCACCAGATGCACCAGATTGAGATTGATCCCCGGAACTTTGGAAAGCGCGGCGCTACGCCCGGTGAGCTTCGACGAATCGACGATGACGCGCCGGCCGGTAACGTCGGCGATCGCCATCATGAGGTTGCGCGTCAGCTCACCATAGAGCTGGACGTCGCTGCCCCCTCCGCCCAATGGCAAGGCGCTCGACATGCTCTCGCATGTCCGCTGCAGCTTCGGGTAGACCGCCAGAGGGTCGACGCTGGACAGATCCCGCCACTGTTCGACCACGCGGCTCCAGATCGGGCAGGCCGCGACATGCTCGCCGCAGGAGCAGTGTCGCTCCTCCTGCCAGGCCCGAACCAGCCGGGACAGCTCGCCCGTGCCGAAGGCCTGAGCATGCTGTCCGAGCAGAACGGTAAGAATGGTCGAACCACTATGACCATAACCCACTACGTAAATGACGTTGATTGGATCCATAAACTCGACTTTCGGCTTTGCCAGACACGCCAGCTCAATGACATAATTACACAAGCAGCTGCGGAGATTCTCTTATCACCTCCAAATCATCCAAGTGCAATCCCTGCATTCCGTATTTGACAGCTGCTTCGGTATATTCGAATTTATACCCGTCATTTTGAGAAAATGTTAACCACCCCCCCCATGGCAGCGTCCGCGCCTGTCGATGCCTGGTCGGGGACCATAATATGATCTGCGGCCGTCCCAGTTTCACCAGTGATCGACCGACGGCCGCCAATGAAGAACTGGAGAACCGAGCATGAGCTCCCGAAACCTGACCGACGAGTCCTATTGGTCATCACTCTGGCAGCATGACGTTCCGCTGCCGAAACCAGTCGATCCCAGCGACAAACGACCCGCCAACACCGTCGTCCTGACCTGGGACAAATTCTTTCGCAAAGCCCTGAAGGATGTCGGACCCGGCGCGTCATTCCTCGAGATTGGTTGCGCGCAGTCGAGATGGCTGCCCTATTTTCACAATGAGCTCGGCTTCGATGTCGCCGGCCTCGACTACTCCGAAGTCGGCTGCGTCAAGGCCCGCCGGATGCTCGAGGCCGCCGGCGTCTCGGGCGAAGTGCATCACGCCGACATGTTCAAGGCGCCTGCGATGCTGCAAGGCAAGTTCGACGTCGTCGCGTCCTTCGGCGTGATCGAGCATTTCAAGGATACCGCAGAATGCCTCGAGGTCTGCGCCAGCTTCCTGAAGCCTGGCGGCATTCTGCTGACGACCATTCCCAACATGCGCGGCAGCATCGGCTGGCTGCAGCAAAATCTGGACGAAACGACCTACGACATCCACGTTCCTCTCGGCCCTGACGATCTGGCTACAGCCCATGCCGAGGCGAGCCTGGACCTCAAACATTGCGACTACCTGATGTCGGCGAACTGGGGCGTCGTGGCATTGCCGAGAATGCGCGGTCTGCCGCGGCGCGCGCTCAAAGTGATGCTGAAGGGAGCCACGCGGCTCGTCTGGCAGTTCGAGCGCTTAGGCGTGAGCCTGCCGTCAAACCGCCTGACGTCACCTTACATCGCCTGTGTCGGCGTCAGAACCGAAGACGGCGGACTGGCCGTATCGTGAGCCCCGCGCGCATCTGATGCCGAGCCACTTTGACGACGGCAATGAAAACTGATCGAGGGCGAGACAGCGCCTGGAACGTCAAGACGCGGCCGTCCCGGCCTGTTTCGCCCCTTTCGAACGCAGTTTTTTCTTCGCTGTGTTTACGCTCTCCACCCCGAGCTTGTAGGCACCACGCGTCGCCAGAAAGCAATTATGTTTCGCAAAGGACATCAGCCGCCGGTGGTTGTAGGCGACGAGGCGGAGCCGGGCGAACTCGACATTGCAAAAGTCTTTTTTCAGCATGCTCCGACCGGGCATGTGATCGAGGGTCGTCACGGCCCGTTCCTCGTCGAGGCCCTGCATGATGTGCAGCATGAGGAGTTTCGAGGGCGAGTAGGTTGAGAAGGTGTGATCAAAGGCCATGAACAGGTCATATTCCGTGGCACCGGATCGGATCGTAAGATTGAAAGCCACCAGCCGGCCGTCGATCATGAGGCGATAAACGCGCATGTCGGCGATCTCTGCGAGACACATGAGCTTCATCCTCATCCGCTGGCATCGCTCCGGGTCGTCAAAGAAGCTCTGGCTGCTCACAGCCCCTCTTTTCCGTTTTTCCCGCTGCCGCTCGGAATGGAGGGAAAAGATCTCGTCGAACAGCGCGTCCGTCAGGCCGTAATCCATCTGATAGGTCGCCGACGGGTAATCGCGAAGGACTTTCCTGCCAAGTCGCCTGACCTCGCGCATCCGGTTCTTGGGCAAATGGCCGTCGATGACCTCGGCAAGACCGTCCGGAAACGCCGTCTGGAATCCAGGATCAAGCGCAATGGTCGTCACCCCCTTCATCCAGTCCTGAAAGAACCGAAACTGCGTCCCGTCGATCAGGCCGCTGAGGTCGAGCTGATCCCAATTGGATGCTTTGGAATCGAGAAAGGAGGAAAGGCAATGCAGGATTGCCGTCTCGTCCACCTCCGGATCGATCAGGATCGCTGGATATTCGTTGGCCAAATCCTTGATGCTGACACCGACGAACTCCAGGCGCCTGATCCAAAAACGCGACCATTTCTGAACAATCTGCACGAAAGGCGCGACAGCGACCAGTTTCTCGTCCTGGGTGACAAATAAAAAGGACAGCTTTTCATTTCGAACCGATTGTTCGAAATGGGCTTTCAAAAAAGGAACGCGGTAGTAGAACGACCAATCAAGACGGAGTCGATCCAAAAAGGTGTCGTAATACTGACGCTCGCCGTCCAGAGCCTCCAGCGAGCCAATTGTTCTGACCTTGAATATAGTCATCTATTTCTCAACAACCAAGGTCGGTTTTCCTCGGTATTCTAAAGCGTTAGCCTCGATAATGTCCTGCCTGCAACAGTCGCCGATCTACGTGATGCAAGATCTAATAAATCCACCAGGGTTGAACCTGCGTTGGATCTCTATATCGCCTTCAGGATGAAGGTAATACCATCGGCCCTGTCGTATTTCTATCCTTTCGGCATCGTCTCCGATCTGGTTCCGCTTTGGAACCACGCGATCCCGTCCCAAAACCTCCCAGCGATACATCCTGTCCGGGCCGTGACGGGAGTCGATCACATTCGACCAGTTCTGGGTGAATCGGAGCACGTTCCAGGCCTGATCGAGCGTAAATGATGCAAGGTCGACCACATCATGAAAGTTTTTGGGGCTGACACGGCGCGTGGATGAGACGCCGTTCGACGAAGGCTGCGGCTGGCGGGCTTTGATGAGATCGTCGAAGCGATCGAGGGTCTCGACGACCAAAGGAGCCCCCAGCTCTTTGACCGCGATTCTGCTGAGTTGTTGCTGGCTCAGGCCAAGCTCGACCGAACGAGTAGCCTGAGCCAGGATGTCGCCTTGATCGACCTGGTCGGTCAGCATGTGGACGGTCGCCGCCACCTCGGTCACCTGATCGACCGCCATCCAAAAGAACGGATCCGCGCCGCGGTAGTGAGGCAGTTTCGAAGGATGCAGGTTGATCGCCTGGTCCGACAGCAATGAAAAAAAGGAGCGCGGCAGGATCGGCGCCTGGGCGACCACCATGACGTCGACGTCGATATTCTTGATCAGCTGGCTCGCCTGCTCCAGTTCCCGGCCTCGAACATGGAGATAGGGTATGCCATGGGATCGACAGACGGCCGCCGCTGTCTTAGGGCGGCGGAGGACATGCTCGTGAAACCGGTTGTACAAGAAGTGGCGCTGGCTCAGCTGACACTCTGGTTTCCCAAAATCGATAAAGGCGGTGATTTGATGGCTACTCTGCAAAAGAGCGTCGAAAACAGGATGCCTGCCCGTTGTGCAGAGCACGATACGCTTCGTCAAACCACCAAGCTCCTTTCAGATTGAACCTCCCCACTTGGCCCTCTCAGCACTGCGGGGCCTGAGCACGGCGCCGCGTCAAACCGGGCGGGTCGCGGCGAGCAATGGATCGGCTTCCGGATGGCGTCGGACGTCTTTGTGCAATTTTCGATAAATCGACAGAGTATCGCCGACCACCCGATCGACATGGAACTCCTGCTCGACGATTTGCCGACCGCGCTCACCCATGCGCTGGCACAAATCGGGGGACGTCAGAAGATGCATGATCGCCTTGACGATAGCTGGCATGTCACACGCTGGAATCTGTAGGCCGTTTTCTTCATGCCGGCAGATATTTCGGCATCCCGGAATATCGGTCGTGACGATCGGCCGCTGACAGGCCGCCGCTTCGATCAGGCATTTCGGCAGGCCTTCCCGGTAGTAGGTTGGCAGGCAAACGATCGTGCTCTGGCCGTAGAGGCCAGGCATGTCGTCACAATACCCCAGCCATTCCACGACCCCTTCGTCATGCCAGGCGCGCAGTGTCGATGCCGGAACGGCGTCCGGATTGTGCTCGGGGGTCTCGCCAGCCAGCCAGAAGCGAACGTCGTGACCACAGGCACGGATGACACGGGCGGCATCGACGAACTGCTGAATGCCCTTCGACCAGAGCATGCGCGCCGGCAGGATGACTGTCGGCTTGTCGTCGACGACCGGCGTCGCCTCGTAGATCGCCGTATCAACACCCGAACCAGGGATCAGTGTGGTGCGCTTGGCCGCCACCAGACCGGCCTTGACGAATTCGTCGCGATCACAATGATTTTGAAAGATCACGTGGCCGTTCCTGTGGCCCATGGCGACGCGGCAAAGCAGCTTTGCCGCCGTTCTGGCCATCCTTATTTTCCAGGTCCCGGCTCGCTCCTGAAAGAGCTGGCCAAGCCCGCTCAACGCCAGAACGCACCCATCAACACGCAAAATCCGGCTCAGCAATCCGCCGTAAACGACCGGCTTGATGGTGACGCAGTGGGTGAGGTCTGGGCGGACATGCCGGATAATTTGCGCCAGATCCAGAAAGAACCGAATGTCGTTCAGCGGATTAAGCCCGGTTCGATCGATCGAAAGCCGGTGAAGGTGGATGCCGTGGCGCTGCAGCACCTCCAGATCGCCATTGTCGAAGGCGGCGAGATGAACGTCGTAGCCATCTTCCAGAGCGCCGATCGCCAACGACAGCCGATGAGAAACGAAGAAGCGCGTGTCGTTGACGATGAAGAGAAGGCGGCGGGCGGTCGAGCTGGCGGCGGGCGCGTCGACAAGATGACGCTCACCGTTCTTGGCCCAGAGAAGGACCAGAGCATAGACCAGCGGCGTGATCACCAGCAGCGGAAGAAACATCGCCGGCACGACGACGCCGATGAACCCGGGTCCGGCGGCAACACTGAAATAGATCGGGCAAGCCTGCTTCCAAGGCAGACGGCGGCAGAGATAGTGATGGAAATGGCGCTCATCACCCTGAAACGGTGATTTTCCTCTCAGAGTCCGCGTGATTGCAAGACGCGTGGCGTCGAGCACCGGAATGATGAACCAGAGGATTCCGGCGGATTCCGGCAGGTTGGATTCGGGATGGTCGTGCATGTAGATGGTCAGAAGACCGACCACGGCTGCGATCACATAGGTGCCTGAATCGCCCAGGAAGAGCTTGCCGAACCAATTGTAGACGAAAATGATCGCACAGCAGACGACGAGCGCGTTCATGATCGAAACCAGCTCGGGCGGCGCATATTGACTCAAACCGTAGAGCCAGAAGGTCGCCATCCCGAGAACGATGCCGTTGTGCCCGTCGGACATGTTGACGGCGTTCATCAAGGTCGCGATGCAGAGCACGGAAAACGGCAGGGCGAAAAGCCCGAGGTCGATATAGCCGATGGCCTCGAAGTTCAGCCAGTTGAGGCAGAAACGAGGTTCGACGATCCCGGCGATCACGAGCACGGCCGCTGATATGGTCAATCGATGAATCGGCGACAAATTGTGACGGTCATCAAGGAAACCCAGCAACCAGAAGCTGGACGCAACGATAGTAAGCGTGATGAAAAACAACGCATAGTTGGGGGTTTCCAGCGCCCCCATCGTCAAAAGAACAATCAGCGGAAGAAGAAACGCCAATCCTCCTACCAGAGGAGTCGGCATTTCGTGATTCTTAATACTGTTATCAGGACGATCGACAACGCCAAGTCTTGAGCCAATATTACCGGCGAATTCACATATCAAGAATACGAGAATGAATACTAATATTCCAAACGCCTCGAACATCTCTCCGCCCTCTTCAAAACATTTAGTTTTTTAATCTCGAGCTTCATGGCCTCTTGAACATCAGAGATCAGTGGGTGCGGCATGTTTTAAATCATGCGAATTGAGTCTATTTATTTATCTTTATCAGTATGTTTTGTTGGCTACTCTTAGGTATTATTAGTATTTTCTTATATTCTACTATATGCAGTCGAGTTTTTTACCTCAAGTACTGCAACAGGACAAACAAACTTGCGCGCTCCACATCTTTCCGATTTTTCGCTGTTAAATCAAATAACACTATTGATAACACCCGTCAACACGACGCACAGATCATCTAGCCTTACTGCAAAATGGTTGTCTTGGTATATTTGATATCAACCATTAGTTATTATCTTTCGCTCGTTCACTTGAAGCGATGGTGCTGATATCATGCCGCGAAGTTTGGCGCGAATGCGTTATTTTGATTGAATCATTATTCTGAAGAAAACTAATGGATTGATTTCTTATAAGAATGCCAAGCATGCAGCGATGCGTGAGAATTCTTTTTGAAGCCGCTCGTGATCGTCAAATCTCGGCGCTTATGCTCATCAGACGCCCGGCTTCGAAACCCTTACCGTGACTGCAAGCAGGGCGGCGAAAACCACCGGGCCAACGCTTCTGCGACAGGCAGCGGGCACAAGTTTCGTCTTCGGAAAAACAGACTTCGAACTCGGGTAATCGCTCATCTCGGCATCCAAGAACATGATGCCGAATTCTACTTGAGTAGGTGGATTCAAAAGGATAGGCGGCTGGCACGATGCCATCACCGATAACGTCCACCTCATCTCACGAAAAAATACCGACTGATTGGGTGGAACTGGTATATTGCCTATGACGCTGTTATGCCGAATGAAAGAATACGTCGATAGTCGGAACAGCATCCCTGATCTCGCAAAGGATTATTCAATAATATGAGATCGAATCAGGAATTCGCCGTCAGCCCGCCTCGAGAAAGGCGCAATAAGCGCCGTCCGGCCCTGTCGTTCGTCACCGGGGCGATGGTGATGCTCACCGCCTGTGCGCATGATGTCCACGCCGATGGTGAGCAGGATCGTCAGGATGTCGCGGCGAAAGCCAGCGCCTCCTTGAGGCACATGACCCAGGCATTGCGCTCACGTTCGCTGAATGGCGGCTATGCCGGCCTCTATCCGCCGGAGGCGACGCCTGATGAGCTGAAAACCATTCGGATTCAGTATCCCGGGACGCCCGACGTCGGCCAGTGCCTGCTGCGCGCCCACGCGATCCTGGGCGATCAGGACTTTCTCGACGCGGCCGGAGAGGTCGGTCGGGCGCTCGCCTGGTATCAGAGCCGGACCGGGGGCTGGCCGATCGAAATCGAAGAGGCGTCGACGCCACCGGCGGCGGATGAGGGCATGGTCGGGATCCAGCGCCGGCCCCGCAATGACACGCTCGATGACAACACCACGCAGGGTGCGCTCGGCTTCCTTTTGGATCTGGACGAGGAGATCGATCAGCCGTGGCTGGACGAGGCCATCGATCTCGGTCTTGATTTCCTCCTGAAGAGCCAGCTCGAGGCTGGTGGCTGGCCGCAATATTATCCGTTGATCGGCGGTTATCACGATTTCTATACATTCAATGACGGCGCCATCAACAACGTGATCGACGTGCTGCTCAAAGCGCATGCGCGAACAGGTGAGTCCCGCTATCTCGAGAGCGCCCTGCGCGGCGCCGACTTCATCATAGCCAGTCAGCTGCCGCCGCCGCAGTCGGGATGGGCGCAGCAATATGACTGGGATCTGGAGCCCGCCGCCGCCCGTGCTTTCGAGCCTGTGGCCGTCAGCAGTTCGTCGACGAGCCGCAACATTCTGACTCTGATCGACATCGTCGGTTACACCAGCGAGACGCGCTATCTGGAGCCGATCCCAGCCGCGATCACGTGGCTGGAGACGTCGGCGCTCGATAAGAAGTCCTGGGCGCGATTCTACGAGCTTGAAACCAATCGTCCGATCTATCCGCTGCGCTCAGGAGGCATCGTCGACAGCATCGAGAAGCTGCCGGAGGCCGAGCGCGGCAAATATGCCTATATCGCCGGCTTCAAGGCCAAAGAGGCGATCAGTCTCTATCGAAAGCTCACCGAGAACGGCCATGCGAACGATTTCAAAAGCTGGCATGACATGACGTTTCGTACCAAAGCCAAGAGAAAAGCCGAGAAGTCGGCGCGTGATGTTGCCGATGTCATTGCGTATGGCGAAGCCGACCGGAAGAGACCGGACGGCGACGTGGTCTCGCTCGGCAAGTTTACCGCCATGTGCGACACGGTCCTGAATTACCTGGAATTTCCGTTACGCTCGTAGCGGGAGCGTTCTCCGGACAAGCGCGATCGGCACCCTCACGCGATTGGCGTCATGTCGGAAGGCGGCGTGGGATTCGCCTCTGGCTTTGGACCGCCTTCGCGGATTTCCTTGCGCAGCCGGTAGAGAACGAGCGACATCAGAACGATCGACGAGCAGAAGTAGACGCCTGTCGTCGCCAGCGCGATGCCCGGCAGGCCCAGTAGATTCATCAAGACGACGTTGAGGACGATGTTCACGACGAAACTTATGCCGCCGACAAGGACCAAGGCCTGATTGAAACGAATGGCGGCCAATGTACGTGAAGCAATCATGCCGATAAGGCAGAACGGGATTTGAAAGATGTACATGGACTGCACCGCGGTGACGAGGACCGTGTCCTCGGCGGTGAAGGCTCCCCGTTCGAAGGCGACGCGAACGATGGTCTCTGAAAAGAGAAAAATGACGATCGTCAGAGGGACGGAGAGAAGCGTGCAGATCGCGATCCAGCTGCCCATGGTATGACGGGCCTTGCGTAAATCGCCGCTGGCCATTTGCCGCGACAGGAAGGGAAGCAGAGCATCGCCGAGCGGTTTGGCGGTGAACGCCATCAACACGGCGACGATCTTCTGACCGTAATTCAGCGACGACGCGCTTCCGGCATCGAGCATGGCGGCCATGCTCAGATCGACGATCGGCATGCCGCTGGTCATGAGAACGGCCATGAGCAGCGGAAGATACTGCATGAAAACGGTCCGGGTCGGCTGATCGTAGCCGGACCAGCGCGGGACGATCAGACAGTCACTCTGACGCCCGGAAAGGATGCCAAGCCAGAGCGCCTGCAGGATATAGCCGATAACCATGCCGGCCGGCAGCAGATAGATGCCACCGCTGGGTGAGACGATCAGAAGGATGATGACGGCGGCCGGGATGAAAACCGGCGTGAGGGCCGTGGCGGCGAAGCGTTCGCGGGCTGCAAGGATCGCGCCCCAGAAGGTTACCAGGCCGTGCAGGGGAATGAGGGGCAGCAGACAGGCCTGAAGGCTGACGGTGAGGGCCTTTTTTTCCGGCGAGAAGTTCGATCCCAGGAAGTCGATCAGCATGTCGCCGATCAGCCAGATGAACGCCGTCAAGGCGACGCTGACAGCCATAATCACGGCCATGACGTTCGACGCCATTCGGCTCGCTGCCAGCTCCCCGTCATTATCGCTGATCCGGACGAAGGTCGGAATGAGCGATGATCGTATCGAACCGACGACGATGCTGAAGACGAACGACGGGACGACGAAAGCGATGACGAATGCGTCGATGGCGTCGCTCGTGCCGAAGTGATAGGCGACGACGATCTCGCGCCCCGCCGTCAGGCTGCGCACAAAAAGCGTCGCCGCTGCAATGATGAGAACGGAGGACGTAATCTTACGGTTTATCGAAGACGACTTCCAGACAGCCGAGGCACGCAGTCCGGTTTGAAGGATCCTGACCGGATCGAAGCTTGTGACCCGCATGGCATTTTTCGCCAAATGATGATTCTCAGACTTCGGAGTGTTCAGCGCTTGCGCACAGTGGCGCCATTTTTCAAGAAAGCGTAGCTTTTACAATGTGGCTTCGTGCATAGGCCGGCACGGTTGTCTTGTCCAGACCACAGGCAGCCTGCTGTCCTCTGGTATTTTTCGCACCATCAAGTGGTACGCACATCAGCAGGGCGCGTCATGGAAATCGCCTTTGTTCTGGCGTTACTCCCTCGGTCTGGCGACGCTTTGGTGCATTCGGCAGAGGTAAAGCTTGTCGGCGCTGCTTCAAATGCCGGTGGGTCGGATCGCCGTCATAGGCGCCATCGCCGAGAAAATGAACGCTGCGCCCCGCCAGCTGATCCAGACTGTCCTTGCTCGAAGACGCTCGGCGCAAACGTTCAAGGTTGATTCCTTGCAAAAAACATATTATTGGCATGATAAAAATAGGCTATCGGCATGTTTTTATCAGTTCTTTAGCCTTCGCAAGAGCACCGTCATTCAAAGAAGCCCCTTGGAAATCACCGGTCTGTGCGACTTCACGAGCGAGAGCTTCCAAAGCAGCCTCGAGGACACCAACGAGTTCACCCTGGTCGGCCACGGCATACAAGAATGCCAAGTGTTGTTCGGTCGTCTTGACGCTCAATGAGTGTTTTCTATGCCCTCGTGGGCGGCCCCTTGGTCGTCGAAATGGTAGCTTTTCGTCTGAACCCTTCGTGGTTTTTTTGGGGGATGAGCGTTGTTTGACGGCCCGGGCCTTCACGGGCTTTCCGTCAGGTGGAACGTAATCTGCTTTTCCGAATGCCTCCGCAGTCTTCGCCTTGAAGGCCTCACGCTCGTCTGAAAGAGACTCGGCTGTACCTGTCTCCTCGGCTGGATCGAAATTGAAAGTGGGTTTTACTGTTTCAAACGGAGGCCGAGCACTCATCGAGACGTGTCCTCCATTCTGAACTGTTCGAGTTCGTGATCGGCAAGGTTATCCAGCGTATCCCCCTGCCCCTCCGCATGAGCGGAGACATTGACTTCTGCAGCACGTTTGAAAGTTGCGGGGGCTTTGTCAGCGAGTTCATCTGAGGCATTCGTTCCGCCGCCTTCGGCGATCAGGCCAACCATACGCCCAATTTTTTCACCAAATACATAAGCCTCATTCCTTGCTTTGGCGAGATTGGGAGCCTGGGCGTCAGTTAACGTGAATATGGTGCCGCCAACCATTAGCATACGCCGATAGGCCTCTCGATCCACGAGATGTGCCACGACCGGTATCCCTGCTTCGTCAAATGCAGTGGCGACCTCTCGATAAGTTCGTGAGACAATCGCTCCTGGCATTCGGTTCATGATGACGCCAAATTTGATGCTCTTGTCGTGAGCTCTGCCCGCGGTGCGAATAGCTCTAATGGTTTTGGCCGCCTCGTGCCCATCTGGCTCAGAAGGTTGGACCGGGACAATCACAAGAGACGATTTGGCCATTGCGATGTTACCAACCGTCGATGCCCTGCCCTCCACGTCGATAAGAATGACATGATGCGATTTTTTCGCATTATCGATTGCATCGAGAAGGACGTCTTCCTGGTCTGCACTGTAAATTGTTACGTTCTCCGGCTTTGCTTCTTTGCTTCCCCAGCGGGCTACTGTCTGGGTCGGATCCGTATCGATTACAGCCACTCGGCCGCCCTGATCGGCAAGAACGCCGGCCATAGTTATCAGGCATGTGGATTTGCCCGACCCTCCTTTCGACGTCGCAAAGGAAATGACCGGCCGTCTATGCATGACGTTCTTCTCCAGGGTTTTTGTCAGCGCGATCTCACGCATTTCTACAATCTCCTTTTCAACCCTACAAAAGCAAGCCGATAGCGTGCCAGAAACATTATTTTAACATGATAAAATCATATTTCTGGCACGCAGATAGCATAATAAAAATATACTGTCATGATAATAATATATAAACTACGCCACAAAATTTCTGCATGTTAAAAGCATATTAAAAAAATATTATTGGCATGATAAAAACATGCCGCTCGGCAATATAGCCGACGTAACCCAGTATCGACAGATAGCGAAGGAGACTGATGCCGAAGGTGCCTTTTAGTCAGCTACGAAGTCAGACCGTCGCCTAGAAGCGGCCAGTCACGTCAAATATCGATTGTAACCGCAGCATGCGGGACACCGGCCAAATAAGCCAAAGGGGCGAGATGACACGCTCTAAGGATATCGAGCGCCCAGGCGTGGCTGGTGTGGAGCGCTACCAACTCATTTTTACGCGTCAGGAACATCGCTGACGTTCTGGAATACGTCCAATCCGCGTGAACGGAACTTTTCCATTTCCTGATCGGCACCGACGGACGGCCCGCCAATACGAAGACACGCATCACACCTTTCTGCTGCCGCCAGTGACACCGGCATCATGATTTCTTCAAATCTTTCGTGGCCTGCCACTCTGATGATCGGTAACGCCAAGTTGACACCGATGATGGGTACGTGTCCTTTTTCGAAAACGTTCAGGGCTGCTTCATTCATCGCATCAAGATTGGCTTGTCGTTCAGATTCAGAATTGGCACCAGACGTATAAGGGCCTGCAATCATGATCCACATTCCGAGAAATCCCTTTTCAGTTTCACAGGCACTTTTCGCGAGATCTCCTAACGATGTCCGAGACCGTGTTTTTGCTGATGCCCAGATCACCAGTCACTGACAATTGGGATGGGGCCTTTGACGTTCGTGGCATGTTGACTGCTCCTGTTCATGCGTGTTCATGCGCGATGGAAAACCACGCGGTGGAGCAGCCGATCCATCCCATTAGTCGCCGCTAGACGGCAGCATCCAAAGCTTCGGTCAGGGCGGCTCGTACATGGACGGCCGTCGTGTTGACGAATTTGAAACCGTCGCTTTCGAAGATGCTTTTCTCAGCATGCTCGGGGAAAGCTAAAGGGAGTTCCGTGCACGCCAGTAAAACGGCCGTATCGGAAGAGTCTGAGACATAGTCCTCGCACAGTTTGAGCAATTCTCTGCGTCCGCGCGCAGTTCCCTTTTGCTCAAATTCGACGTCGATAAGAGATTGGATGAAATCGATCACGTCTTCGGGTAACCGATCGTTCGCACTCACCTCATTCGCCATGAGCGCAGATGAATAGTCGTCGCTGCGCATTGTCACGCTCGTTCCTAGCACCAGCGCCTTGTGGGCGCCTGCGGATCGGGTCGCCTTGGCCGTTTCATCCAAAATACTGATGATCGGCATGTCCAAGCCACTACGGATCGAATGCAGACGCGTATGGGAGGTGTTGTTGGCGATGATGCCAAAATCGCATCCCGCCCGCTGAAGCCTGAGCAAGGCATCACGAAATGCTGCGTCGTAAGCTGCCCACGCATCGTCTCCATCCGTTGGCTTTGCCCTCAGCTTTCCCGTCTCGTGCATGACCACAGATTCGATGGTCATTGGCGGCGTTGGGTAAGGCAGGTCCGAACCCAGCTTTCGGAAATGTTCATTCGTCCAGGTGCACAGTAGGCGATAGTATTCGACGGTGGACGGCCAAGCGACGCCGCCAATGATGCCAATCTTCTTCATGCTCAATTCCTCGCGAAACGCTCGTCCGGACAGCCTACAACAGAGCGCTTCTCGGTGAAAACGACGAGGCCTTGCCACGGAGCGGGAGAAAGATCCTTGTGGCCGGAATGGGCTGTAAAGCCGGAGCGCCGAGCCAACCTACCGCTGTAGAGGCAGCTCAGCACTGCTTAGCCTGCACACGGTGGCGGAGCGCTACCGGAAGGGTCTGACCCAAGGTGGTCGCTATCCGGGGGTGCAGAGTGGCTTGGATCGTCATCTACGATCTCGTTCAGCCATTGAGTGAAGATATCTCTCTATCGGCTCCGACCAGAGCGCATCATATCCAATGAGTCCGTGTCCATAGCCGCCTGGAACATCGAACTCCATGAATAAGCCTTCACCTGCAGCGCTCTCGAAAGCCTCAAAGTTCTTTCGGCTGTGTTGAATGGTGTAGAATGGATCGTTGCGGCCATAGAGCCAAAGAGTTTGCCGGCCAAAGCCAGCTCCTTGCTTGAAGAGCGTCGTGTTGACGAGATGTGCTGAAGAGCACCCATCCCCAAGCCAACCGCCAACGAAATTGATGGCTCCTGCTACCTGGTCTGGATGTCTTCCCGAGTAAGCAATTGACAATACGCCGCCGCGTGATTGGCCTCCGATCAAAATTCGAGACTGAGCAACATCTCCTCGGTGTCGGAGTGCGGCGACGGCAGCGTAAAGGTCATCTAGGGCCCGTTCTGCACCGCGAAGTGATATCTCGGAGTCGCATGTATAGCCTCTCGTACGATCGGCGTAGAATCCCTCGTCATAGAGGCCTTCCGATCGCCCCCGACCTCGACGCTGTGGGAAAGCTACCATCCAGCCGCGCTCGTTTAAGAAAACGGCTAGCCGAGGATCAACCCAAGTCTTGGTAAAACTCTGCGGATCTGTGCCTCTGCCCGTTGATCCATGATTCAATACAGCCAGTGGAAAGGGACCATCTCCAGCCGGGGTGAAAGTCACGATTTCGAGATGGACAGGTTTTCCATCTTCGATCAGATCAGTCAGCACAAGTTCTGAATCTCCCGACGTCCAATCGACCCGAGTTCCAGGGTCGATCAGTTCATCGAGAGCGACCCTTTTTAGCAACGCAAACGAACGAATTTCTCCAAGCTTATAGAATGCTTTTGCTTGACCAGACGGCAGCAGCTCATAAGTCGCCGAAAACTTTCCCTTGGCAATCTGGAGCTTGTGACCAGAGATCTCAGCCACGTGCCGACTCCACTGTCGTCGAATGTCAAGAGAAAGGTTGTCACCGATTGCGTAAATGACGCGCGCCTCACCTTCGCCCGCAATCGACTCGACCACCATCACATGTTTGAGGCTCCCGCCCCAAGCACCGGTCCAAGCGCCCAGCCATCGTTGGTTCGGGTTCCCGTCCGAGATCTCAGCCACTTCCACATCAGCCGGAAGTGGCACGTCTTCCAAGAGCCGGTCAGCAGATGCCGCGTTCTGAGAGGAGATCATGGCAATCAGCAACGTCAATTGCTTTAGGGAAGGACAATACACAGGTCACCTCATAAATGGAGGCATCAATGCAGTGTACCAAGACCCCAGCCAAATCTTCAACGATGGTCAGCGCACTGGCACACAGCCGAAGGAAGACTTGGGGCAGGAAACGGGAGCATGACGGTCGCGCCCGATGCGTTCCTGTCTATCCGATGCACCTGAAAGCACGAATCGGCCGTTTTGGCGCTCGAAGCGGGTGGCCTTAGATCTGGATCTTTTCAAACTCATCGAGTGTCGGCTGATCGTCGCGGCGATCGTACAACTGTGTCGTGCGGGTGGAGGCATGGGCGGCCATGGCGGCGGCCTTTTCGAGGACACCGCCATTTTCCAGATAGTTGGTGATGCCAGAGGCGCGAAAGCTGTGGTTCCTGATCCGTGCTGTGATGCCGGCGGCCCCGGCACGGCGGTTGATCATCTCCCTGGCATTGCCGTCGGTCATCGGCTTGTCGCTGAGCGTCTTGGTGAAGCGGTCGATGGTCGGAAAGAGCGGGGCCTTGGGAAGGGCGCCCAAACCGGTGATCTCGAGATAGTCGGTGAGATAGGCATCTAAGGTGTGGTGACAGGGGACGTCATGGACCTTGCCGCCTTTCTCCAGCAATCTTGCCCAAAGCCGATGGTTGCGACGTTCGACGTCTTCGACCTTTAGAGAGAGGGCGGCGCCGATGCGCGCGAAGGTAAAGGTCATGAGGGCAATGAGCGCTCGATCCCTCAGGCCAGCAGCCTCGGGTTCGACTTGTCGTGATTTGCCGACACGGGTGAGGGGAATGCTGTCAAGGAGGGTGCGTACTTCAGCGGCGGTAAGGACAGCGGTCTTGCCGCGTCTGATCTGGAGGGATGGGCCTTTGACCGAGGTTGCCGGGTTGATCGGGAGGATGCCGCCGGCGACCAGCCAATCGAGCAGGTGTCTGATGGCCGCGAGATGCAGTTTCACCGAGGCGCGTTCATGGGATTGCTCGAGGCTCTCGATATAGGCGCCGACATGGATGGGACGCAGGGCGCCGAGTTCATCGATTCCAACCTGGGCACACCATGAGAAAAACCTGATGACGGCGCGGTGATAGGTTTTACGGGTGTTTTTGTTGCGGATGGTGGCGATGAAGAACTCGACAAATCGTTCGGTGGCGATCGCGCCGGCTGAAGCGACCTGATCGGGAATGACAAAGCCTTCGCCGCGGATCGCCGGCAGGGCAGTGGGGATGACGAGATCACTACCGCTCATCTGTTGCGCTCTCTCATCGCGATCTCCGGCCCCAATCCTCACCTTTCCGCGAAACCACGCTGAAAACCCCCATTTCGCGCCACCGGGTGAATCCCGTGCGGGGTGCACCAGACGATAACAAAGGTTATCGTCTGGTGTGAGCATAAGTCATTGAATTAACGCGTGATTTCGTCATGCTCTGGTTGTTGTCAGAGCACGATGGTGCGTCGCGTCAAAGGGGATGCCTCATTGCTCATCCACCTCGAAAGCATGCTTTGGATCGTCGTCAGACTTATGATTGGGAAGTCCGTCTGGCCCTGGCACCATTCAAGCAGTCTTTGGGACCCGATCCTATGCCCTTCACCCTTATCTTCCCAGTGCTCTTTGATCTTTTGTTCGATGTGGACTTTGTCCGCTGTCGACAGCTTCTGCCATGGTTTTCTCGTCCCTGGAGCGGTCGCCGAAGCTTCATACATCGCCTCATTGCTCATCCACCTCGCAAGCATCCTACTGATCGTGTTCCTGCTTATGATTGGGAGGTCCGTCTGCGCCTGGCACCATTCAAGCAGTCTTTGTTGGGACCCGATCCTATGCCCTTCACCCTTATCTTCCCAGTGGGCTTTGATCTTCTGTTCGAAGTGGGCTTTGTCCGCCATCGACAGGTTCTGCCATGGTTTTCCCGTCCCTGGAGCGGTCGCCGAAGCTTCATGCATCTTCCACCTCGAAAGCATGCTTTGGATCGTCGTCCTGCTCACGCTTGGGAAGTCCGGCTGCGTCTGGCACCATTGACGCAGTGTTTCGGCCGTGTCCCTTTTTTCGTTTTCTTCCCAGTGGGCTTTGATCTTCTGTTCGAAGCGGGCTTTGTCCGTTCTCGACAGTTGCGTCCATGGGTTTTCCGTCCCTGGAGCGGTCGCCGAAGCTTCATACAGCATCTTGTTGCTCCTCCACGCCGCAAGCATGTTTTTGGTCGTGTCCTTGCTCATGCTTGGGAAGTCCGTCTGCGTCTGGCACCATTGGCGCAGTGTTTCGGCCGTGTCCCTTTTTTCGTTTTCTTCCCAGTGGGCTTTGATCTTCTGTTCGTGGTCGGCTTTGTCTGTTCTCGACAGTTGCGTCCATGGGTTTTTCGTCCCTGGAGCGGTCGCCGAAGCTTCATACATCGCCTCATTGCTCATCCACTTCGCAAGCATCCTACTGATCGTGACCTTGCCTATGCTTGGGAAGTCCGTCTGCGTCTGGCACCATTGGCGCAGTGTTTCGGCCGTGTCCCTTTTTTCGTTTTCTTCCCAGTGGGCTTTGATCTTCTGT
>JBPCVQ010000422.1:0-26819 GCA_051010395.1 Geminicoccaceae bacterium
TGGCAAGCTGATCGCCTTCCAGGCCGGCCAAACGCGTCCGGTTTGGGACTTCGAGGATATCGGGGACTGGTGGACACGGGCGGACAGCGCTGTGATTGCGCCGATCGTTGCCGTTCCCACCACCGCCGGCACCGGCTCCGAGGTCGGCCGCGCAAGCGTGCTCACCAACAAGGCTGAGAAGGTGAAGAAAGTCATCTTCCACCCGAAGATCCTGCCGCATACCGTGATTGCCGATCCCGAACTCACCACCGGCATGCCGCCTGTCATCACCGTCGGCACCGGCATGGATGCGCTTGCCCACTGTCTGGAGGCTTATTGCGCGCCCACCTATCATCCGATGTGCGAGGGCATTGCCATCGAGGGCATGCGCTTGGTTTTTGAGAATCTGCCGTTGGTTTACGAGGATGGATCGAACATTGAGGCGCGGGGCCATATGATGAGCGCTGCCGCCATGGGCGCCACGGCCTTCCAGAAGGGGCTCGGCGCGATCCATGCACTCTCCCATCCGGCCGGCGCCCTCTTCAACACCCATCACGGCATGACCAACGCCGTCGTCATGCCGGCGGTGCTGACCTTCAACAGACCCGCGATCGAGACCAAGATCGAGCGGCTCGCAGCATTCCTCGGCATCGAGGGCGGCTTTGATGGCTTTTTCGACGTTATCCTCGGCCTCAGGGAGACGCTCGGCGTCCCTGAAAAACTCGGGGCGCTCGGTGTGACGTCCGACAAAATCCCGGAGATGGCCAGAATGTCACCGAAGGATCCGACGGCCGGGGGGAATCCCGTTGAATTGACGGAGGAGGCGGCAGCCATGCTGTTCGAAGAAGTGATCTAGTGGAATGTCCACATCATTTGATTCCCTCCGCTATCGCCTAGTTCGACGGTATGCGGCCAGGATTGAGGAATGCAGATGGGAATCTCTTGCATCGAACATACCACCAGCCTCCTTCGGTCAGTATTTCATATTTAAGGTTAATGAAACTTCATAATGAATTGTTAATTATAGATAAAAACGTACATAGGAGCAGTTTCTGGAGAATTTTCAGCAAATCTAAATCTTTTTCTGAGACCATCGTCTGAACAATCTCAGAATTATGGAGATGTGACATGCGATGGACAGTTCTCATCACGGCTTTGGCGCTCTCGGCCTGCGGCGTGAAGAAGGAGGAGACTTCGCCCTACCTTTCCCTGGTCGAGACCGAGGATTTGGGGCCAAGCCGCGATGCCGTCTTCGAAAGGGTTGAAGATCATGCGCGCTGCGCTGGATTTCATCGGGCTTCGGCCGACCTCGCCACCGGCACCAAGACCAAGGTCGCCTTCTACACGGCGGTTGCCGAAGACGCCGAAACCGCGGCGATCCAACTTGCGAGTGCTAAGATCTCCAAGGATCTCGCCGCCGACATGGTCGATCAGATGTCCAGAACCCACGCCGCCCGCTGGTCCTATCTGATCGCCGCCGATGCCTCGTCCGATGCGGTCAAACGCCAGGCGACCACCTGCTTTGACATGGCCGATGAGCAGGAAGAAATCATCCGCGAGGTCGTGAAGTCCAAATACGGCTTCGCCCCGCGGCGGCGCTAACCAGCGGTGCCGGGCCGGCACGGGCGTTACTTTAGGCCGGCGAGCGTTCTGACGGTTTCGAGGATCGCAGTCCAATCGTCTCGGCCTCGCCCTTGCACCTGGGCGCTGGTGTAGACTTGGCGCGCCGCAGCACCCATCGGGATCGGCGTTTTCATGGCGGCGGCGAAGTCGAGTGCAAGGCCCATATCCTTGTGGGCGAGATCGACCATGAATCCGGGCGTGACGTCGCCCTTGAGAACCTTGGCAGGATAAGTCGTGGCGAGATGGCCCTGGCCCGCGGTCGTGCCCATCATCACCTCGATCGCGAGATCGCGATCCACGCCGCTACGCTCGGCCAGCGTCAGCGCCTCGGCCGTCACCGCGTTGCAGGCGATCGACATGTAGTTGTTGATCAGCTTCATGCGCGCGCCCGAGCCCGCCGGTCCGCAATGGATGATCGTGTCTCCCATGCACTCCAGCACGGACCGTGCCGCCTCGACGTCCTTGGCCTCGCCACCGGCCATGATCAGGAGCTTGCCGTCTTCAGCATGCTTCGACGTCCGCCCGACCGGCGCATCCACCAGCCTCCGGCCCGCGGCTGCCAGCCGCTGGGATATTTCGTCGGTGACAGTGGGCAGGATGGTGCTCATGTCGACCAGGACGGCACCTTCAGACATGCCTTCGAGCGCGCCGTTCTCGCCGAAGACCGCCTCGAGCACATGGCCGCCATTAGGCAGCATGGTGACGACCAGATTGGCGCCTTCAGCCGCAGCCTTCGCAGAGTCGGCGGCTGACCCACCATCCTGCCGTATTGTCTGGAGCGCTTCCGGATTGATGTCGAACGCCGTCACCTCGAACCCACCCTTGATGACATTGCGCGCCATCGGCAGACCCATCACACCCGTACCGATAAAGCCAATCTTCTTCATTCCAACTCCTTGATTCTCAGCCAGTATCAAGCCGCTCCACGGCGTTCGTGGATAGTCGAGGTCCAAGTCAATGGTGTGGCCACGCCACCACGCCACCTAGTTTTGGCGGGTGATGCGGCCTTCGACCTTTGGTGCGACCTCGCCGTTGGCCTCGATGTAGTCCATCACGACGCTTGCCAGCAGCACAGCGCCTGAGGGATCGATGATGGCCTTGCCGCGGGTCAAAGCCTCATAGCCGTCGCCGCCGCCATAGATGTAGTCGTTGGTCGCCACCGTGTAGGTCTTTTTGGGGTCGAGCGGCGCATCGCCGACCGTCGCCTCGGTCACCCGTTCACCCGGCGCCTTGGCGGCATCATAGGTGTAGCGGAGGCCGGAGACCTGCGGAAAGCGGCCGGCGCCATCCTCGACCTCGGAAACACCGTTCTCCAGCGCCGCCAGGAGATCGGCGCCGCTGAGCTCGATCAGGACGGCCGTGTTGCCGAACGGCAGCTCCGAGAGGATGTCCTTTCGGGTCAGCACCGTGCCGGCATCGTAGGTCCGATCACCTCTGATACCGCCGCCATTGGCAATGGCGACATCAGCGCCAAGCGTCTCCCTGGTGGCGTCGGCGATCAGATTGCCCATGGTGCTCTCCTCACCGCGCACCGTGCTTCTCTGGCTGTCGAGGGCGACGGTGGTGGTGCCGACCGGGATATCCAGGTCCTCGTCAAGCTTTGCGTTATAGGCATCGACGATCTCCTTGATTTCGGGATCGGGTGCCACGCCCGCTGTGGCGATATAACGCCAGGTTGGCAGGACTTTGACCACCTCCTCGTCGTCGTCCGTGACGCGGGCAACTTGGAGGTCGACCGCGAGGACATAGTGGGCATCGGATGCCGTTTTGGCGAGCAGCGTTCCACCCTCCATAATGCTGATCGGGTCATGGTCATGGCCGCCCAGCAGCAGATCGATCCCGTCGACCTCGCGCAGGAGACGCCGGTCATCGGAGAGATCGTCGTGCGTAAGGGCGATGATGATGTCGGCCCCTTGCTCCTCCAGACTGGCGACGGCCGCCGCCGCGGCCTCGATGGGCGGCGTGATCTGGATGTTGTCACCGGGTGAGGAGAGCTCGTCGGTCTCTGGCGCCAGGACACCAAAAAAGCCGATCTTGTAGCCGGCCTTCTGGATCATGAACTCCGATTCTGTACCCAGGGCCGGCCGGCCCCCGGCCCCCATGACGTTGGTGCCGAGCCAGGGAAACTCAGACTCCATGATGCGATCCAGGGCGACTTCCGGCCCGAAGTCGAACTCGTGATTGCCGAGCACGGCGACATCGGTGCCGAGGCGATTATAGAAGTCGACCATCTGCCCGCCCTTGGTGAGCGCGGACATCACTGAAGGTGAGAAGAGATCGCCGCCAAAGGTCGTAATGCTGTTCGGCGATGCCGAGCGCGCCTCTTCCAGCACAGTCATCAGCTCGGCCATGCCACCACCGACGCCTTCTTTGGCGTCGATCTCATAGACATCATTGGTATGGAGGATGGTGATGGTCGCGGCGTCAGACGCCCCCTCACCGAACACGGAGGCACCGCCGCCAGGCGTCTGCACACAGCCCTGAAGGCCGAGGGCCAGAAGCGCCGTGGCGAAAATAGGTCGGCTGGTATTGCTCATCATGACAAAAGCCCCCCGTATGTCTGTTCCTTCGATTTCTAGTTGTTAAATTGAGCCGATGTCGCAGATGATAACAAGGGCGAAGCCTTCATCTTTGACATGTGAAGGCTTCCGCAACGCCCATTACGAGGAAAAGTCTAAATCGAGGCGTGCCGCGCTGACGTTTCGGCATGGTGGAGAGCAGCTAACCCGTCACCGCTTTGGAACCTGCGATCACCGGCCTTTCTGATGAAAGCGAGGTTGGTCCGTTCAGGTTGCCGTAGACAGGCTTCGGCCAGCGACGCTTCATGCACATCCATTCGCCTGGTTTCTCCCTGATCCAGGCTTCGAAGTGCCGATTGACCCGGCTCATCATGTCGATCGCCTGTTCCTGAGCATCGTCGATCGTCTCATCCGGGCGGATGGCGGCGAAGGTGGTGATCCGAAAGCGTACCGGACCGATCCGCTCGACCCGGGTGGGGACGAGATCGCAGCCGAATTTGATCGCGAGTTTGGCAGGTCCGATGGCGGTCATGGCATCGCGGCCGAAAAAAGGCACCAGATTGCCGCCCTCGTAGCGTTGATCGGCCAGCAGACCGACACTGCGGCCGGATTGCAGGCAGCGCACCAGGCTGCGGGTCGCCTGATCCCGTTCCGCCTGCTCGACCCAGGCCTCGGGACGCGCCTTGCTGACCAAGTGATGGACGAAGGGATTGGAAAGGGGGCTGACCACGATGGTCATGGGTTTGCCGAGGGGGGCACCCAGGGACGAAAGAATTTCCCAATTGGCCTGATGAACGCCGATATAGAGGGCTGGCGGTCGCTCGGGCGTAAGCTCGGCTCCCGGCTCATCTGCAACGAAGTCGATGAAGTCAGGTAATTCCGGGCCGGCGATACGCCGGAGATGAGGATATTCGGCAATCACCCGCGCCAGGTTTGAAGCCGCTTCCCTGGTTATTTGATCGATGTCGGTTTCGCTCTCATCGCGGAGAGCGGTTTTGAGATTGTGGCGGAGCCGGCGCAGGGATTCGCTTCCCGGTCTGACCATCCATCCCATCATTCTTGCCGCCAGGTTGGAGGCTCGTTCGGGCCCGAGCATCAGGCTAAGGCGCCAGAAGCACCGGAGCGCCAAGGCCTCGGCGCGAAGCTTGGCCATTGCCAGCACCGACTGGTCACGTAACGCCCGGCCTTCCTTTTGTGGGCGAATTTTCGTGCGTGTGAGAAACATCGACTGATCAGGTTTCCTATTTCTCTAGAGATTGCCGACGAAGCTTGCCGCTTTGTCAGGGTTAACACTTCTATAACCGTATGGCATCCGCCGCTAGATTCTCAATCCGCCCCCAGTCGCCGGCAGCAATCGCCTCTTTTGGCACGACCCAGGATCCACCGACGCAAAGAACGTTGGAAAGCGCCAGATATCGGGCGGCATTTTCGGGGCCTATGCCTCCCGTCGGGCAGAATTTCGCTTCTGGCAGCGGTGAGGCGATGGACTTCAAGAAGGCCGCGCCACCCGCTGCCTCCGCTGGAAAGAATTTCAGGCGTTCATGACCGCGATCGAGGAGTTGCATGACCTCGGAGGCGCTGGCAGCACCCGGCAGGAGCGGACAGGCCGGCGACGTGGTCGCAGCATCGAGCAATGCCGGCGTGGAGCCGGGCGATACGGCGAACCTGCAGCCGAGTGCCGCGACCTCCTCGAGCTGCTTCGGCGTGAGAACCGTGCCGGCGCCGACGATGGCGCCCTCGACGTCCCGGATGATCGCCTGGATCGCGTCCATGGCGACAGAGGTGCGCAGCGTGATTTCCAGGACTTTGAGGCCGCCTTTGACCAAAGCGCGGGCAAGCGGGACGGCATGGGCCAAATCGTCGATCATGATGACCGGAATGACCGGGGCGGCGCGCATGATCTGGTCAAGGGTCATCTCAAGCTCCAAGGAAAGTGACGGCGGATGCGCCTTCTTCGGCCGGCGTGACCTGGGCTCGGAAATTGCCGAAGAGTTCCCGGCCAAGCCCTGATCGATGCCTGGCGAGGTCGGATGTGACTGGCTCGCGTGTATCCCAGACGTCTTTGTCAACGAGGACGTAGAGCGTCCCGGCAATTGCATCCAGTCGTACGGGATCGCCATCGCGGAGCTTTGTCAGGCCGCTGCCGCTGGCAGCTTCGGGGGTGACGTGGATGGCGGCGGGGACTTTGCCGGAGGCGCCCGACATGCGGCCGTCGGTGACGAGCGCCACCTTGAAGCCTTTGTCCTGAAGGACGCCGAGCGGCGGGGTCAGCTTGTGCAGTTCGGGCATGCCGTTGGCTTTCGGACCCTGGAAGCGGACGATGGCGACGAAATCCCGCTCCAGCTTTCCGGCCTTGAAGGCATCCTGCAACTCGCTTTGGTCGTCAAAAATGAGGGCAGGCGCTTCGATGACACGATGCTCGGATTTCACGGCCGAAGTCTTGATCACCGCACGTCCGAGATTGCCGGAAAGCAGCTTGAGGCCGCCGTTCTCGCGGAAAGGGGCGTCGATCGACGCCACGATTGACTTGTCGAGGCTCTCCTTGGGGCCGTTTTTCCAGACGATCTCACCGTCCTCAAGGCTGGGCTCTCGCGTATAGGCTGCAAGGCCACCTTGCACGGTTTTGACGTCGTCGTGGAGGAGGCCGGCGTCGAGGAGCTGGTGGATGACGAAGGGGAGGCCGCCTGCGGCCTGGAAGTGGTTCACGTCGGCGAGGCCGTTGGGATAGACGCGGCAGAGAAGCGGGATGATGTTGGAAAGGTCGGAAAAATCGTCCCAGGTGAGCTGGATGCCGGCGGCTCTGGCCATGGCGATCATGTGGATCGTGTGGTTGGTGGACCCGCCGGTGGCATGCAGGCCGACCATCGCATTGACGAACGCTTTTTCTGAAAGAACCTCGCCGACCGGCGTGTAATCCTCGCCAAGCGCCGTAATCTCCGTCACCCGCTTCGCCGCAGCTTTCGTCAATGCGGTGCGCATCGGACTGCCGGGATTGACGAAGGAGGCGCCTGGCAGATGCAGGCCCATGATCTCGACCAGCATCTGGTTGGAATTCGCGGTACCGTAGAAGGTGCAGGTGCCGGGGCCGTGATAAGACTTGCTCTCCGCCTCCAGAAGCTCGGCGCGGTCGCACTTGCCCTCGGCGTAGAGCTGCCGGACCTTGGCTTTTTCCGGGTTCGAGAGGCCGGAGGTCATCGGCCCCGCCGGCACGAAGATCGCGGGCAGATGCCCGAAGCTCGCCGCCGCCATCACCATGCCGGGCACGATCTTGTCGCAGACGCCCAGAAACAGCGCACCATCGAACATGTCGTGGGAGAGCGCCACGGCCGAGGCCATGGCGATGACATCGCGCGAAAACAGGGAGAGTTCCATGCCCGGCTGCCCCTGGGTGACGCCATCGCACATGGCCGGCACGCCGCCCGCGAACTGGGCGACAGCACCCACCTCGCGGCAGGCCGCTTTAATAAGAGCGGGGTAGGTTTCTAAGGGCTGATGGGCCGATAGCATGTCATTATAGGCGGAGACGATGGCGATATTAGCCTTTGCCTCTCCCTTCAACGCATCCTTGTCGTGGCTGTCGCAAGCGGCAAAACCATGGGCAAGATTGCTGCAGGAAAGCGCCCCACGCTTCGGGCTGCGACGCGCAGCAGCGCGGATCATGTCGAGATAAGCGCTACGCGTAGCAGCACTCCGTTCCACGATCCGCTCGGTAATCTCGATCAGGCGTGGGTGCATGCTTCAAGCCGCTCCATGAGCAAAACGTTCATTCCGTGGCGAAATCATGACGAAAAATGCGACGCCTTCCGTTCACGGTCTCAGGCAAGTCAGCGCTCCAGGTCGCACCTGGACGCTTTAGGTCGCACCTAGGTCTTCGTGCCAGGTGCGGCCATCGCGTTCGATCAGGGCGATGGCGGCGGATGGGCCCCATGTGCTGGCTGTATAGGGCTTCGGCGGTTCGCGCTGTTCGCTCCAGCCGGTGATGACCGGTTCGATCCAGGACCAGGCCGCCTCGACCTCGTCGCGGCGCATGAAGAGGGTCGGGTTGCCGCGCACCACGTCCATCAGAAGCCGCTCATAGGCGTCGCGATAACGCACCTTGAAGGTCTCGGCGAAGGAGAGGTTCAGAGGCGCTGGACGAAGGCGCATGCCGCCTGGGCCCGGTTCCTTGACCATCAAGGAAAGCTCCATGCCCTCGTCCGGTTGCAGGCGTACGAGCAGACGATTGGCGGTGATGTCGTCGGTCGCCACCGGGAAGATCGAGTGCGGAATGCACTTGAAATGGACGACGATCTCCGAAGTCCGGGCTGCCAGTCGTTTGCCGGTCCTGAGATAGAAGGGCACACCCGCCCAGCGCCAGTTCTCGACCTCAGCCTTTATGGCCACGAAGGTTTCGGTCTTGCTTCCCTGAACGCCATCGATCTCGTCGAGATAGCCGGGCACGGTCGAACCGTTGCTGGCGCCGGCGCGATATTGACCGCGCACCGTCTTTCTTCCGACTTCGGCGCCGGTGATCGGCGTGAGTGCCCGCAGCACCTTCAGCTTCTCGTCGCGCACGGCATCGGCGGTCAGCGAGGTCGGCGGCTCCATGGCGACCAGGCAGAGCAGCTGCAGCAGGTGGTTCTGCACCATGTCCCGCAGGGCGCCGGAGCGATCGTAATAGCCGCCGCGGCCCTCGACACCGATGGTCTCGGCGACCGTGATCTGCACGTGATCGATCGTGGCGGCGTTCCAGAGCGGCTCGAACAGCATATTGGCGAAGCGCAGCACCATCAGGTTCTGCACCGTTTCCTTGCCGAGATAGTGATCGATCCGATAGGTCTGGTCTTCGGCGAAGACCTTGCCGACGCTGTCGTTGATCTGCTTCGCCGATGCCAGATCGCGGCCGATCGGCTTTTCGAGAACGACCCGGCTGTCCGGCGTGTTCAGACCGTGCTCGCCGATCTTTTGGCAGACTTCGCCGAAGAGACCAGGCGCCGTCGCCAGATAGAAGACACGGATACGCTTTTCATGGCCTTTCAGAAGTTCGACCAGGTCGGGCCAGCCGGCGTCGTCCTTGGCATCGAGGGCAACGTGGTCGAGGCGCGCGAGAAATTGCTCGAGCTTCGCCTCGTCGATCAATTCCTCATCCACATATTCGCGTATCGCCGCCTCGATCTGTCCGGCATATTCGGCCTGATCGATGGGCCGTCGGGAGATACCGATGATCCGGCTTGCCTCAGGCAGCTGATTGTCGCAGTCGCGATGATAGAGCGCAGGCAGCAGTTTCCGCCGGGCGAGGTCGCCGGTGCCTCCGAATACGATCAGGTCAAATGTCTCGACAGGAATGATGATAGGGCTCATCGGCAATGCTCCAAAGGCACAGGTTCGTGCTCAGGCCTTGGCAAGGAGATCGCCGACCTGCAGGCGGATTGGCAGGTTCGGTCGATCATGATCCTGGGTTTAACAGTTTGGCGACATAGGCGCATCCAGTTGCAATAATTTCAACTGATATGTCGGTCAATGATGCCGCATGTCAGGTCGCCTCGCAGTGGCGCCATCTAATGTCCGGCGGCAAGGCAATGAAATGTCGCGATAATTTTGAGCGCTTGACTCTTAGGCGACGGCCTCGGTTCTGGCCACGTCGAGCAGGCCAGCCAGGACCTCCGGGGCCTGCGCTCCAGCGATGACATACTCTTGATCGACGATGTAGACGGGGACACCCTGCACACCCATCATCTCAGCTCGCTGATGGCCACGGTGGATATCGGCGCTATGGGCGTCGCCGGAAAACAGGGCATCGATCTCGCCTGGCACGATCCCCGCAACTTCGCCCAGCCGGCGCACCTCGCCCGCATCGCCGATATCGACGCCCTCTTCGAAAAACGCCTTGAACAGCGCTCTGATCATCATGTCGCCCCGGCCTTGATCCTGCGCCAGGAGGATCAGTCGCTGCGCCGCGACCGTGTTGGGCGTTCTCCGGATTTTGTCGAAGGCAAACGCCATGCCTTCTTGCCGTCCGGCATCTTCGATCCGCTCATAGACCTGGCTCGCCTTGGCGTCGCCGCCGAATTTCGCTCGGAGGTAAGTGCGGCGATCCATGCCGTCCCTGGGCAGTTGCGGGTTCAGCATATAGGGCCACCAGCGAAGCTCGACCTTCAGGGCCGGGCGCATGGCGCGCGCCTTGTCCAGGCGTATCAGGCCGAGATAGCACCAGGGACAGGCGAGGTCGGCGACCATGTCGACCTGGATAGTCCGTTCTTTCTGAGTGGGCTCGGTCATGTGGTGGCGTCCGGTGCTGTGAGCAGGGTGTCAGCCCATGGATATAGGATGTTTTCGATCGATGCCGAGCCCCGTCAGCGATCAGTTCGGTAGCGATCGACGGCATCCGGGTTCAGCTGAATGCCAAGACCGGGGCCATCGGGCACGGCGACCTCGCCGTCGATCGGCTGGAGCGGCGTTGCCAAAAGCTCGTCGCGCAGCGGATTTTCACCGACGTCATATTCAAGAAGGCGCGGGTAGGGGAGATGGTCGCTATGCGGGTAGTCCGGCAGTGCTGAGAGAAAGTGCACGGCGGCCGTGAGACCGACCGCACTTCCCCAGCAATGGGGCGAATAGCGGAGATTGTGAACCTGGCAGAGGGCGGCGATGCCCTTCGCCTGATCGAAACCGCCGCAAAGCGTGAGGTCGGGCTGAACAATATCGACGGCGCGAGGATGCATCAGCCGGGCGAAATCATGTATCGTGTAGAGTGCTTCACCTGCGGCGACCGGGATCGCGGCCCGCGCAGTAAGCGCACGATAGCCTTGAACGTCCTGGGGCGGCAGCGGCTCCTCATAGAGGTGAATGCCGACATCCCTGATCCTGGCGATGCTCTTGAGAGCCAGATCGACCGTATAATTGCCGTTGGCATCCACGAGGATCAGCATGTCGTCGCCCAGAAGCTCCCGGGTCAGCATGCAGCGCGCTTGGTCCGAGCCCGGGCTCAGGCCGATCTTGATCTTGGTGGCGTGAAAACCGCCTTCCGCGACGCGTTCGAGCTGCGTCGGCAGCTTGCCTTCGGGATCATCGGTGATGTAGCCGTCCGAGGCGTAGGCCGGGATCTTGTCCTTGCCGCGTCCGCCCAGAAGGTTCGAAACCGAAACACCGAGCGTTCGGCCGAGAGCGTCGTAACAGGCGATGTTGATACCGCTGTAACAGGCGGTCATCTGGTTCTGCAGGCCCAGGTGATAACGGCGCGAGACGATGTCGGACCAGATCAGCTCACGCTCATATAGCGTACGACCGATGAACACATCCTTGATCAGCTCCAGATAGGCCGCCGTGACCTTGGCCGGGCCCCAGGCCTCGCCGATGCCGACCACGCCATCTTCGGTCTCGACCTCGATCAGCCCGCATTCTCGCCTGGCGGTCTTGCCTCTGGCCATGCCATAGGCCTTGGCGTCGTCCATGACGAAGGCGAGCGGAATCAAGCGAATATCGCGAATGCGGGTCAAGCGCGGCTCCTCCCCGATAGATCTTACGCCTCAGTTTCGAAGCTCCGCCAAATCCGGCACAGGTCGCCCGAGGCCTTCAATGCGTATCATATTATGTTCCAAGGCGCGTGCAATGGCCAGAACACGGGCGTCGCCGCCACGCTTGCCACAGACCTGAATGCCAAAGGGCATGCCGGTGTGATCACGCCCGGCCGGCAGGCAAACCACGGGATGACAGGTGAGGGTGAGGCCGTAGGCGAGCGCCAGCCAGTGGAAATAGGTACGCAGCCCCTCGCCGTTAATCTCGGCGGGATAGAGCTGACCATGGGGGAAGGGAGGCACCGACATCGCAGGGCATATCAGAACGTCGTAGTCTTCCATGAAGGCGATGAAGCGCCGATAGATCTCGGTATGCGACGCCATCGCGCGAGCAACGTCGGCGAGGCTCATCAAGAGGCCCTGCTCGACATTGGCGACGATGTTCGGCCCGAGCAGATCCGGGTTTTCCTCATAGGTCTGCTTGTGCGCAGCCACAAAGGAAAGCGCCCTATTCACTTCAAACGCCTCATCAGCCCCTTCCAGGGGCGGGTTGACTTGCTCGGTGCTGGCAAAAGACGGTTTGAGCTTGGTGATGGCGGTTTTGAACGTGGCGCGGATGTCGTTGTCGACGGGGGCGAAACCCAAATCCTCGCTGATCGCCACCCTCAAGCCGCCGAGGTCGATATTGTCGAGCGGCCAGAGGCTACTCTGGTCGAGGGGGAAGGTTAGGGGGTCTCGATGGTCGGTCGCTGCCATGGCCTGATAAAGCAGCGCCATGTCCTCGACGGAGCGCGCCATGGGCCCCTGTACGCCCAAAGACGACCAGCCGAGCCGTCCCAGCTCATACGGAACCGCCCCCGGCGACGGTCGCATGCCGACGATGCCGCAATAGGCGGCTGGGTTGCGGAGGCTGCCGCCCATATCCGATCCTGTCGCCAGCGGCACCATGCCTGTCGCCAGCGCCACCGCCGAGCCGCCGGACGAGCCGGCGCAGGTCTTTTCGGGGTCGAAGGGGTTGCCGGTGGCTCCATAGACCGGATTGACCGTGTTGGCGCCAGCGCCGAATTCCGGCGTATTGGTCTTGCCGACCACGATCGCACCGGCGGCGCGCAGGGCCGCCACCTGGCGCTCGTCGGCCTCAGGCACGAAATTCTCAAACTGTGGCGAACCGAAGGTTGTGCGCAGGCCCCCGGTCAGGGCGAGGTCCTTTATGCCGATCGGCAGCCCGTGCAGAGGGCCGAGATCGTCGCCTCGGAGCACGGCTGCCTCCGCTTCCCTCGCCTCGGCTCCTGCCTGATCGAAACAGGTGGCGACGATCGCGTTGACCTGTTCATTCACCTCACTGATGCGCTCGATACAGGACTCGAGCAGCGCAACCGGTGAGATCTCCTTTTCGGCGATCATCCGGCGAAGCTCGACCGCGGCAAGGTCGCAAAGGGGGCTCATCATTCGTCTCCATTTCCATGAAATGCCATCGAGCACATCCGAACGTCCAGGTCAGGCGCGAGCGTCTGCTTCGATGCGTCGTCAACGGCACCGTCCTGCGCAATGATCAACCACTGCATCGGATGTCCTTCGGATTTTCTCATCTACCCCGGCAAAGTCAGCGTAACCGCCGACGCTGTATCTGGCCAGGGGAGGCAACTTCCCGATATCGTACCGGGCTTGGGAGCTCTCAATATCGCATATGCGACATGGGCATTGTCATAGCTCGCTTTTCGACTTGGTGAAGGCCTGCTAACTGACATATTGAAGGCAGCCGAAACAGGAGGATAGGGCATGGTCGAACAGGTGCGCGTGGTGGTCATCGGCGGCGGCGCCGTTGGCTGCAGTTGCCTCTATCATCTGGCCAAGGCCGGTTGGACCGATTGCCTGCTCCTCGAGCAGGACGAGCTGACCTCCGGGTCCACCTGGCATGCCGCCGGCAATTGCCCGACCTTCGCGGGAAGTTGGAACATCATCAAGTATCAGCGATACTCGGCTGACCTTTTCAGAGGCCTCGCTGAAGCCCTCGACTATCCCATCAACTACCACATGACCGGTTCGATAAGGCTCGCCCACACCGAGCATCGCATGGACGAATTCCGTCATGTGACCTCGATGGCGGAGGCGCAAGGCCTCGACTATCAGCTCTGGACGCCGGAACAGGCGAAGGAAGCCTATCCCTATATGGAGCTGGACGATCTCAAAGGCGTCCTCTTCGATCCGCTCGACGGCGACATCGATCCCTCGCAGCTCACCCAGGCCTTCGCCAAAGGTGCCCGTGATCTCGGCGCACGGGTCAAGCGCTTCACCAAGGTGAGCAGCCTGGAGCGACTGCCGAGCGGCCATTGGTCGATCAGGACGGATAAGGGCGAAGAGATCACTGCTGAGATCGTGGTTAATGCCGCGGGCTACCGGGCAGGCGAGGTCATGGCGATGGTCGGCCAGCATCTGCCGATCGTCACCATGTCTCACCAGTATCTGATCACCGAACCCATCCCCGAACTCGAGGCCCGCGACGGCAAGCTGCCGCTGCTCCGCGACCCCGATATCTCCTACTATCTCCGCGAGGAACGGGACGGGCTGATCCTGGGCCCCTATGAGTGGAAGGCCACGCCCATGTGGACCGATGGGTTGCCTGACGACTTCGCGAACCAGCTCTGGGAGGACGACCTCGATCGCATCGAGTGGTATATCGAAAAGGCGATCGAGCGGGTGCCGCTCCTGGGCTCGGTCGGCGTCCAGCGCGTCATCAACGGCCCGATTCCCTACTCGCCTGAAGGCCTCCCCTATATCGGCCCGGCCCACGGCCTCGAGAATTTCTACCAGTGCTGCTGTTTCAGCTTCGGCATCGCCCAGTCCGGCGGTGCGGGCAAGACGCTGGCCGAATGGGTCACCGAGGGGGAGCCCGAATGGGACCTCTGGGCGCTCGATCCGCGCCGCTACACCGCCTACGCCACCAAGACCTACGTCACAGCGAAGGCAATCGAGCTCTACCAAAACGAATACGCCATCGGCTTCCCCTACGAGGAGCGGCCCGCCGGCCGCCCCGCCCGCACGTCTCCCTTGTACGACCGTTTAGCGGCCAAAGGCGCCCGCTTCGGCGCCAGAGGCGGCTGGGAACGCGCCGTCTATTTCAAGTCGGACGCCGACAGCGATGACAAGCACCGCGACAGCGTCAACGAGCATCGCGTCGATGACGATCTTACCTTCAGACGTGATCGTAACTGGTTCGGCATCGTCGGCGAGGAGTGTCGGGCGGTGCGTCAAGGGGTGGGCATCCTGGACTTGCCCGGCTTTTCAAAGTTCATGGTCGAAGGCTCCGGCGCCGCAGCCTGGCTGGATCGCCTGACCTGCTCGAAGCTGCCACGCCAGGGGCGGATCTCGCTTGCCTATACGCTGAACGACAAGGGCGGCGTGTCCAGCGAGTTCACCATCACACGACTTGCTGAGGATCGCTTCTACCTGATCTCCGCCGCAGCCGCAGAATGGCACGACGAGGATTGGCTGCGCCAAAGGCTGCCGGATGACGGCAGCGTGACGCTGAATTGCCGCCACGGCCGAAGGGGCACGCTAGTGCTGGCCGGGCCGAAATCCCGCGAGGTGCTCGCAGCACTCACCGATGCCGATCTTTCCAACGAGGCGTTTCCCTGGCTGACGGCAAGGAGAATAGAGATCGGCATGGCCAGCATGCTTGCCATGCGCGTCAACTATGTCGGCGAGCTCGGTTGGGAGCTGCATGTGAATGCCGAGGATATGGTCGCCACCTACGAAGCGCTCTGGCGGGCAGGGGAGGCGCATGGCATTCGGGACTTCGGCATGTACGCCATGGAAAGCCTCCGCCTCGACAAATGCTATCGCGGCTGGAAGAGCGATCTCGGCAGCGAATACAGCCCGCTGATGTCCAGCCTGGATCGCTTCGTTGACCTCGGGAAGGACGCCTTCATCGGCAGGGACGCCCTGATCGCGGAGAAAGAGGCCGGTGTCCGCGAGAAATTCGTACCGCTCACTCTCGATCAGCCCGGCGTCGCCGACGCCCCGTTTTGCGCGCCGATCCGCTCGAATGGCGAGATCGTCGGTCTGGTGACTTCCGGTGGCTGGAGCTACACGCTCGAAAAAAGCATCGCGCTCGGCTATGTGCGCACCGACCTGGCGCGGCCAGGTGCGAAACTTGATATCGATATTCTCGGCGAACGCTGCGCTGCGACCGTGGGGCAGGAGCCGCTCTACGATCACAATAACAGCCGCCTTCGAGCGTAAGCTTGACCGACCTGCGTCGACGGGAGGGCGGGTGCAACCGTCAGGCTTGACTTCGAGGTGACTTCTGGTCTGTTAGAATCAATGAATGTTTTCAACGTTCTGGTTCAACGGTCAGCAGATGCAGACGTGCGGTCTTTGATCGTTGTCCCGTCAGCGGAGGCAGCCTCATCGGTCATTTCAAGGATCGCCGGTACTCTTTTCGGCGCCGGGGCGGAGCCATCTTATGAGTGATGCTGCGCCGCTCGCCGTCGAAGCTACCGATGTGCATAAGCGCTTCGGTTTGCTCGAGGTCTTGAAGGGGATTTCGCTCTCGGCGGCGAAAGGGGACGTCGTCTCGATCATCGGCGCTTCGGGTTCAGGCAAGAGCACCTTTCTCCGTTGTCTGAACTTTCTGGAGATGCCCGATGGCGGCCGGATCAGGATCGGCGGCGAGGACATCTCCGCTGGTGACGGCCGTGTCGACAAACGGCGCATCCAGGCCCTTCGCCGCCACGTCGCCATGGTCTTTCAGAGCTTCAATCTCTGGCCGCACAGAACGGTGCTGGAAAACGTCACCGAAGTGCCCGTCCACGTCCAGTCCGTGCCCAAGGCCGAAGCGGTTGCCCGCGCTGAACGCTATCTCGAGCGGGTGGGGCTTGCCGACAAGAAGGACACCTACCCCTCCTTCCTGTCCGGCGGACAGCAGCAGCGGGTGGCGATTGCCCGAGCGCTTGCGACCGAGCCGGATGTCATGCTGTTCGACGAGCCGACATCGGCTCTTGATCCTGAGCTGGTCGGTGAAGTGCTCGGTGTCATGCGCGGCCTTGCCGATGAGGGGCGCACCATGCTGGTGGTCACCCACGAAATGGAATTCGCACGGGACGTGTCGAACCAGGTGGTGTTCCTCCATCAGGGCATGATCGCCGAGGCCGGGCCACCCAAACAGCTCTTCTCGGCGCCGACCACGGATGCCTGCAAGAAATTTCTGGAGCGGGTGCTTTAGCGGTCTCGATCAAGCGGTTCACTCGACGACGACGCGTTTAATGATTTGATTTCACTGCCTGTTTTCCAGGCTTCTGCGAACCCAACGAGTGGCCCACATCACCAAGCCGAGCCAGGATGTGCATCGGCATCGGGCACCAGTTCGACTTCGAGCGTGGGATGATCCGAGGCGCCCACTGTTCCCCTTACAACAACTGTCTTAAGTTAAATCGATAAGAAACGTTAACTGGTTCCAGGGAGTGCACCATGTCAGGATGGGTAGGGAAAATAGCCATGCTCGGCGTCTTGTCGAGCTTTGCAGCTGCGTCAACGAGTGCGGGCGAGATCACCATCGAACCCAGGCTTTCCAGCGGTGTGAGCTATTACAATCTCGATCTGGACGGCCGCGTTATTGTCGCAGAAGACAGCATCGACAATATCGAGTTCAATGACTGGCTGCTCTTCATCGGTGGTGGAACCACCATTTCCTACGACCGTTTTTTCGTCGATCTCTCTGGTCAGTACAGCTTCAGCGGCGAGGACAACGTCGGTCTCGATGTGGTTTCTGGCGAATTGGCCGTTGAAAACCTGTCGCAGGAGGTTGACTTCGACCGTTTGGAGACCGCCATAGCCATCGGCTACCGTGTCACGGACCAGTTCGCCGCTTATGTCGGCTATCGCTATGCCGATGTCGAATTCGATGGGACTGGATCTCTTGACGGCATCGGCGTCGACTTCTCCATCGATTTCCAGCAGAGGGGACCGCTGATCGGCGCAAGTTATGTCATTCCGAAAACCATCCTGAACGGTGCTCTCGTCGCCAACGGCGCCATCACCTTCCTCGAAGGCGATCTCGATAACGAGCTCGACGTGCCGGCGCCGCTCGACAACGTCAATTTCGATATCGAAGGCGACGCGGTCGGCCTGAACGCGGGGGTGAGCTGGGCGACGCCGCTGAGCAATCGTTTGAAGCTAGTGGTCGGTGGCGACGTCTCCAGCTATCGTTTCGAGGACGACGACGACGAGACCGACTTCGATGAATTGATCGTTCGGCTCCGCGCCGAGCTTCGCTACGGCTTCGATGCCGGATCGTTGCTCGGCAACTAAAACGGATTGATGAAGGTGAAGGGATTGGGGCTGCCTTCACTTTCGGCCGGGGCCTCGCTGGCGGGGGGCGCATCGGCAGCAGCACGGCGCTCGCGCTCACTGTCTCGAAGGCCGGCTCGGCGAAACAGGGCTGCCGCCTCGCTCCGAAAGCTGGCGACCAGCTCTTCCTTACCGATATCTGCCTCGAGCAGGGTGTCCGCGAGTACCTCGAACTCGCGGGCGCCATCACGCAGACGGCCCGCTTCAGCAAGTTGATCAGCCCGTCGGCGCTGGCGCTTGATGATATCATTGAGCATGTCGTTCGCCACCGCCCGATCCAAATCGAGCTTCAATGCCTTGGCGGCAAACACCAGCGCATGGTTTTCGCTTGGCGCCACCAGCTGACCTTGGTCGCGAAGATGTGCAGCCTGCCGAAGCAGCCGGTCATGCTCTTCCGCTCTCGATGACACTTCATCGATCCGCGCGCTCAAGCTGTCGACCTCGTCGGTCGGCAGGCCGGCGTGCTCTGCGACTGTTCTCATGCGTTCGGCGAAGGTGCGCGCCTTGTCGAGCCGGCCTCGCCCGATATCGCGTTCGATCAGTGCTGCGTAGACCGCCATGATCTTCTGCCCGAGCGTTTTCGCCGCGGTCTCCCCTTCGCCGCCAAGCGTCTTGAGCTGATCCAGCACGCCGAGCGCCGACAGCATGCCCTCCGGCGCGAGCATGAGATTGTAGCTGGCGATGGCCTCCTCACCGCGGCGCATCAGATCGGCAATCACACCTGCCGCGCCCTCTTCATCACGGACGATGTCGCTTTGCGTATCCGGAGCTGATGTCACCGCTTCGGCCTCACGTTGCTCGGAGTCCGCCTCGACGACAGAATTCGGGAGAGCACTGCCCGTCAGACGCTGGATGCGCGCATTATAGTCACGCATCATTTCGAGATCGGAATTTTGGATAGCCTCACGGACTTTCCTTGCGTAACGGAGTGTGCGCTCGGTTTTCGTATGCCAGATCCTGTCCTCGAGCACTCGCCGTTCCGTCTCGCTGATGTCGCCATCCGCAGCCAGCTTATCGACGAACGCGTTGGCGCCGGTGATGTCGTCATCATCGAAATAGCCTGAAAGCGCTCGTTCGATCGCGCTTTCCCGCTCCTGACCGATGAGACGAAGCTCGGCTGCGGCGACGGTATCGTTCGAGAGAGCAGCTGAGGCACTGATGAAACAGAGGAAAAACGCGAATGACATACGAAGCATATGAGGAAGTTCCATTTTGATTGAAAGAACCATGCCACAGCTGGTCCTCACCTGTCGATCAACAACGGACAGGACTTGTCTAGTCGGATCGATGTTCGACACTTTCGATCGATCAGGTGTCTGGAGGTTATCAAAAATAAATGGAGGGCATGAACTGCAATAAATAATCAATCAAAATAGAAATTGCAAATTTGTTATTGGAGTTTGATGGTGTTAATTGCGATGATTGGCGTTTTTCTTTATTTGAGTGAGTTCTGTGAATGTAAATGGCATATGCTTGCGGAAAATTGTCATGACGCTCTTGTATGTGGTGGCGTGCAGGCTGCTCGCCTCGACACCGAGGCGACTATGTCAGGCGCGGTCCAATTTGATCTGGTTATGACCCCTCCTCAATAACCAAGCCGGGTTGAGGAAGGGTAAACATAGACCTCAATGTGGGCGGTCAAGATACAGAAGAGCACTCTCTGGGGAGGGTGAGGCCTCTCTCGATCATGTTTCCGTTAACGCTTTCGTCATTCAAGTGGCCCAATATGGCGGAACGATCACGGAACCGGAGGTGGCGTCAGCCGAGCCATGATGCATGGATCCAACGAGCGGGCAGGCAGTGGTTCATTGCTGCAGCGTTATACGTCCATGCTGGCCATTCGCCGGGCCGACCACTATGTCGACCTTGCTCTCAGTCAGCGTTCGAAGTTGCAGCAGCTCGACCGGATGATGAGTAACGTCGTCGAACAAAGCTTCGATGGCATCATGACATTTGACCAGCATGGCATTGTCCGGACGGCGAACGAAGCCGCTGGCAGCCTATTTCGCTGCCCGCGAGAAGAGTTGATCGGGCTGCACATGAACGTGCTTCTGCCTGATCTCGGAAGCTTTCGCCTTTCCGCCCATGCTGCGTCAGATGATGATCCGGCCAAACGACTTGAAGGCTTCGTGTGTCGGCCGGACAAGTCGACCTGTCCTGTCGAATTGGCGTTGCGCAAGATCTCGATTGGCGGTCAGAACTGGGCAATGGCGATCTTGCGCGATATCACCTCCGCCAAAGCGCATGAATCCAAGCTCAAACATCTCGCCCTGCACGATTCGCTGACTGGTCTGCCCAATCGCCTTCTTCTGAAGGATCGGCTGAATCAGGCTCTGCGCGTGTCTCGCCGGTCCGGCGAACCGTTGCATCTCGCCATTCTCGATCTCGATCGCTTCAAGGAGGTCAACGACACGCTCGGTCACCAGGTCGGCGATGCTCTCCTGGTCCTGGTTGCCAAGCGTCTGACCGACTGTGTGCGCGAGGGGGATACCATCGCGCGCCTTGGCGGCGATGAGTTCGCTGTGCTTCTGCCGCAGCGACGAGGTGGTCGCACGGCTCGTGACGTCGCCGAGCGGATCCGAGTGGCCCTTCGCGAGCCATTCTCGCTTGCTGGATGCGCCTCATTGGAAATCGGTGTCAGTATCGGCCTTGCATGTTATCCGGATGATGCCGACAGCGAATCAAAACTGATGCAATGCGCCGACGTCGCCATGTATGGCGCTAAGCGTCACGCGAGTGGTGTCGAACGCTACCACCCCGCGAATGACCTGAACTCCGTTCGTACCCTTGTGCTCTCCGGTGGACTCCGTCAGGCAATCGATAAGGACCAGCTGGTCCTAGTTTATCAGCCCAAGCTGGACTTGCGCTCGGAAACGATCAAGTCGTTTGAGGTCCTAACCCGTTGGCATCATCCTGATCATGGATTGATCCCGCCTGACGAGTTCATCCCACAGGCAGAGAAGAGCGGCAATATCGTTCCGTTTACCTGTTGGACCATGGAACGTACCGTGGAGTGCCTGCATCGTCTGAGAGGGCAGGGGCTGGCGTTCAGCCTGGCGCTCAATCTTTCGCCGCGAAGTCTCCACTCGAAGGAAATCCAGACATTCGCCGAAACCTTGCTCAAGGAGGTCGACGTCGCGCCTTCGGACATCACTCTGGAGCTGACTGAGACAGCCGTTATGCTCGACCCTGCTGGAGCCGTGGCGAAGCTGGAACAATTGCACGCGCTTGGCTTTCGCTTGTCGATCGACGACTTTGGCACCGGCTATTCTTCGCTGTCCCTGCTACGGCGTCTGCCACTCGATGAGATCAAGGTCGACAAATCCTTCATCGAGAACATGACCACCAATACCCAAGACCGTGTGATCGTCGGCTCCACGATCGATCTCGCGCATAATCTGGGCCTCGAGGTGGTTGCCGAGGGCGTCGAAACTCACGCGCAGATGGAGGTATTGCAGGAGCTTGGCTGTGACATTGTCCAGGGGTTCCTGGTTGCCGAGCCGATCGACGGGCGGAAACTTGTGGACTGGACTAAGGAGTCTCCTTGGCCACTCGAACATGTGCGCAGCGCAGCCTGAGTAAGCTATCGATCAAGGGAATGTCAGCCGTCAAAGCGGTTGCCGGGCCTGGAGGCGGCGGCGGGCGTATTTTCAACAGGGTTAACCGAATAATAACGAAACGGCGCTAACGTCAAAGTCTGGTGTCGATCACGTCAAGGAGTTTCCAGTTTGGAAGACAACGACGTCCAGCTCGGTCGAGTGGTCTGTATTTCCGGATCGCATGTCGTCATGGTCTGGGAACAGCAACCTGGCATCCAGCAGGCGGCCGATCCAGATCGATTGCAAAAAGGTGCGCTGGTCAAACTCAAAACGCCGGCCACGATGGTTTTTGCATTGGTCACCAGCCTGACCATCCCGAATCCGGCCCGGTCCGCCGACGCAGGCGAAGCCTGGCTGGCGGAGCTCGAGCTCATCGGTGAGAGCGATCGAGAGGGTGGTCTCTTTCGCCATGGTGTCTCCTCCTTTCCAACTCTTGGCGACGCTGTGTGGCCCGCCGATGAGACTGACCATAGCAAGATCTATGGACAACCGAGCTCGTCCGCAATCACGCTCGGGACGCTACATAACGAGCAGGCAGGGGCTTTATATGTCGAGCCGGATCTTTTGCTCGGACGCCACTTCGCCATCCTCGGCACCACTGGTTGTGGCAAGTCCTGCGCATTGACACTCATCCTCCGAGCTTTGCTTGAAAAGCATGAAGATGCTCACATCGTACTTCTCGATCCACACAACGAGTACCAGGAAGCGTTCGGCGATCATGCCGAGTTGCTCGGTCCCGATCGCCTATGCCTGCCTTACTGGGTTCTGAATTCCGACGAGATTGACATGGTCGTGCTTGGGGCTGGTACTGCCGTGCAGGATCGCTCCGTCATCTCCGAGATCCTTCATGAATTGATCGCGGAGGCCAAGCATCTCTACCAGAATGACCGGCCTAACGGCCAGCAGGTCACTGTCAATACGCCCATTCCCTATAGATTAAGCGACATAATTCGCCTCATTGACGGCGTTATGGGCAAAGTCGACAAGCCCAGTAATCTCGTTCCCTATAAATGGCTGAAGAACCGGCTGAACACGTTAACCTCGGATCCCCGTTTTTCCTTTATGTTCGGTGGCATCACTGTTAGCGACAACTTCGCCAGCATCCTCTCGCAGATCCTTCGCATTCCCGGTAATGGCCGTCCGATTAGTATTATCGATCTGTCTTCAGTGCCCTCCGAGGTCATCAATGCCGTCGTATCCGTGATCCTTCGATTGACCTTCGACTTTTCGCTCTGGAGCCGTGGCGCTCAGCCTATCCTCCTGGTTTGTGAAGAAGCTCATCGCTATGCGCCCCTGGACGATAGCCTCGGCTTCGAACCTACCAAAAACGCTTTGGCCCGTATCGCCAAGGAAGGGCGGAAATACGGCTTGTCCCTTTGTCTGGTCAGCCAACGTCCATCCGAGCTTGCAACGTCGGTCCTATCACAATGTAATACGTCCTTTGTATTTCGCATTACCAGTCTGCGCGACCAGCAGATCATTCAAGGCACGGTTGCCGATAGTGCCTCCGGACTTCTGGATTTTTTGCCGCTTCTGGGCAATGGCGAGGCCGTCGTGATCGGCGACGCCGTATCCATGCCGGTGCGCATTCGCTTCGACCGGCTCTATGAAGATCAGCGCCCTCAAAGCATGACCGCCCGTTTCTCTGAGGCCTGGAGCGCGGCGCCCGCGGACAAAGCATTCGTTCATGACGTCGTGGAGCGCTGGCGTATGCACCAACGCTGACCAAGAATGCCAGACGCTGTCCGCTGCTCATGTCTGAGCTGGATGTTTGACGTTCGGACCCTTATTCCTGCATATGACGGTTAATCCGGCATGGTGTTATGGGAGGAGGCAGGGGTGACTGACGTGGTTGGCGCGAAGATCGAAGGAACGGCAGCCTTCTGATGCGCGTTGCGGAGTTCGATTTCACGCTCCCGAAAGATTTGATCGCCCAACATCCCGCGACGCCGCGCGAGAGTGCATGTCTGCTTGGCATCGAGCCTGATAGCCTCCATGACCATCATGTCTTCGATCTTCCAGACCTGCTTAAGCTTGGCGATCTTCTTGTTTTCAATGATACCCGCGTTATTCCCGCACGCCTTATGGCAAGGCGTGGGGAAGCAAGAGTGGAAGTGACTCTGCACCAGCCCATCGACGATATGAGCTGGCATGCTTTTGCCAAGCCGGCCCGAAAATGTCGGCTCGGTGATCGGCTTATTGTCGGACCGGGATTCGATGCCCTAGTGATCGGACGCGGCGACCATGGCGAAATCGCTCTTCGCTTCTCACTGGGAGGCCAAGATCTGATGGATGCACTGAAGCGTTTCGGTCTTATGCCACTTCCTCCCTACATCAAACGCTCCGAGACGGGAAACGACGCTGACCGTCAGGACTATCAAACGTTGTTTGCCCAACATGACGGTGCCGTGGCGGCGCCGACGGCATCATTGCACTTCACCGAAGCGCTGATGGCCAAGCTTGGCCGACGTGGGGTTCATCATGCCTTCGTCACGTTGCATGTCGGAGCCGGCACGTTTCTTCCTGTCAGGGCCGACGATACTGAGGAGCATCGGATGCATGCCGAGCGGTTCGACCTCGGCAGTGATACGGTCGAGGCGATCGAACGTACCCGAGCTTCCGGCGGTCGGGTGATCGCCGTCGGCACCACCGTGCTGCGGACACTCGAGGCGAACGCCGCCAAAGGTCGCCTAAGCTCAGAGCAGGGTGAAACCAGGCTGTTCATCACGCCTGGCTATCGCTTCCAGGTGGTCGACCGCCTTTTCACCAACTTTCATTTGCCGTGTTCCACGCTGTTCATGTTGGTTGCGGCCTTCTCCGGGTTGGATCGCATGCGCACGGCTTATGCTCACGCCATCGAACGGCGCTACCGCTTCTTTTCCTACGGCGATGCCTGTCTGTTGGCGCCCGCTGCCGATGGTGAGGCGCGCGCGCTATGAGCCCATTCCAATTCGAGCTCCTGGCAACCGACGGCGAAGCGCGCCTTGGCCGGCTGCAGACAGCCCATGGGCCGATCGACACGCCAGCCTTCATGCCGGTGGGCACGGCTGCAACCGTGAAGGCTATGACCAACGACATGGTGAGGGCGACCGGCGCACAAGTCATTCTCGGCAACACCTATCATCTCATGGTGCGCCCCGGTGCTGAGCGGATCGCCAAGCTCGGCGGCCTGCATAAATTTATGAACTGGCCAGCACCGATTTTAACCGATTCGGGCGGTTTCCAGGTCATGTCGCTTCAAGGGCTTCGGCAGATCAATGACCATGCCGTAACCTTTGCTTCTCACCTGGATGGAAAACGTTTCGAGCTGACGCCGGAGCGATCGGTCGAGATCCAGGATATGCTGGATAGCACCATCACCATGGTGCTGGATCAATGTGTGCCGGCGGCTTCACCCAAGACCGAGGTGGAGACCGCTATGGAACGCTCGATGGCCTGGGCCGAGCGAAGTCGTGCGGCTTTCAGGCAGCGTGAGGGATATGGATTGTTCGGAATCGTGCAAGGCGGCACGGATCTGACTCTTCGTCAAAAATCGGCCAACCGGTTGGTCGACATCGGATTCGATGGTTATGCCATCGGCGGCCTTGCCGTCGGCGAACCACAGGACGTCATGTTCGACACGATCGGCGCGACCGCTCCCATCCTTCCAATTCATCGCCCGCGCTATCTCATGGGCGTCGGTAAGCCGTCCGACATCACTGGAGCGGTGGCGCGCGGTGTCGACATGTTCGATTGTGTCCTCCCGACCCGTTCCGGGCGCACTGCGCAGGCCTGGGTTCGTGGCGGATTTCTCAACCTTCGTAACGCTAGCCATGCCGAAGATCCGGCGCCACTGGATCCGACATGCATCTGCGAAACCTGCCGCAGCCACAGTCGTGCATATCTGCATCATCTCATAAAGGCTAAGGAAATCCTGGGCTCTATCCTTTTGACCTGGCACAATATTCACTTCTACCAGGCATTGATGAGCGAGATGCGCGAGGCCATTCAGGAAGGCGGATTCGCCGAATTCCAAGCATCACTGGACATCGGTCGGAACCATGCCTGACCGAAGTCACAGCGATTATCGCTAATGGACCAACATGTCATCTTGACCTTGCCGCCCGAATGGTCATGATCACGTCCATCTCAGGGGCCGAAGCGCGCGTAGCTCAATTGGCAGAGCAGCTGACTTTTAATCAGCGGGTTCCGGGTTCGAGTCCCGGCGCGCGTACCAACAAAATCAAGAAGTTAAGGAAAATTGCGTCGTCATTCAGAATCTATTTGTCGTCACCCTGTCGTCACCGAGGCGAATTTCACGCTTCTCCAATCGCCCAAATCCATCTGTGCATAGCCGCTCTGTAAAGTACCTTAGACACGTCGCAGCCAATCCTGCGACCCTATTCCGAAGCCGCGCCAGAGCCTCTGAGCGCATTTTTTTGATCTCAGAGGGCTGCGGTCGTGCTAGGCGTGGTGTGTCCGGCCACCCGACGTCTAGCACCGCTTCGTGGTGTGGGCAATGCGCCCGAAACCGGCCTTTACAGCAGGAATTCGCTCGGGGAGGCGGCTAACCGCCCGATTTTGCCGGAAGCGTTTCTTCGCCTTCGTGCCATGTGGTCATTGGGACAACGCGGCTCATCTTCGGTCAGCCGCTCATAGTTTTGATCTATCCAGTCGGGTCGTTCGCTTTTCTATGTCTTCCAGAAGCGCGTAAAGCGAAGGTGGCCATCCAGCACCGGCCGATGTTGCTTTCTCAATTTCTTTCCTGAGATGAGTCACGCTGACAGGTCCTTTGCCGTCGAGCACGCGATAAGTCGCTGTCAATCCATCGACAAGAGAAGAGCAAAGATCAGCAATCTTTCTCCGATTTCTGAAGGCCACAGGAAGTCTGATGATCGAGCGAACAAGCAAAACAAGATAGATACCTATAAGAGTAATCGAAATTAAGGCTGCCCAACCGGAGCTAATCCAGCCAAAACTTGCGCCCGCTACCACTAACGCGACAAGAGCGCCATAGATGATTGTCTCGATAGTGACGGATGTCACCCAAGGCCAAAAGATCGAACATTTTTTTAATGGGACAAAACCCAATTGCTGGCCAGTGTTCATCATTTCGTCACTGGCGCCATAAAGCTCCATCCCGATGGCAATGTCCAAAAACAAGATGTCCAATGCGTTCGTTCGAATCTTGCCCTTAAGATACTCCCCTATCACTGACTCGACCCCATCGCGATCGACCCGCGGCGGAATGCCAGCTCGGACCAGATTAAGCGGGTCATATT
>JBPCVQ010000423.1:0-3938 GCA_051010395.1 Geminicoccaceae bacterium
GAGCATCGGTCTTTCCTTGGTCGGAACGGAGGGCGCCTGGCCGGAGCCTGGCGCAGGCGACTATTCGTTGAGTATGGCGATGAAGGTATGGGTGGCGACGCAAGCCATTGCGCGCCCGCGTGCGTTGGTGTTTGAGGTGATGTGTAAGGCGAGGAATTTTGCTGCCTCTGCGGAGCCCGCCTTTTCGAAGATTTTGACGATATTCTCTTCGATGGTTTTGGTGTCGGATGCGATGATGGCGGTTTCGGATTTTATGGAAGAATAACGAGTGGTCATTTTAGAAACCCCTTGGCCTGTGTTTATTGATTACTTGTATGATCATAAATAATTACACATCCAAGTAAATAAAATAACAATAAAAGCGCACCTTGACGGCACGCTCATCGCTCGGTATTCAGTAGCGTTCTTGCGGGGACTTAGGCTTTCGATCGGTACCACCGAACGAGACCAGGGTGCGAGACCCTGGCCCCGCTCCAGTCACAGTGTCGCAGTCCAGCGAAACCTCCCGGTTGACAGTGTAATGCAATCGTATTACGTGTATTGCATCCGCACTACAATAGGGTTTTGATATGGCAACCGTCAGCTTTCGAATTGATGATGATCTAAAGTCCGAATTGGATCATCTGTCTGAAACCAAAGGTGTTAACGTAAGTGATCTTTTTCGAAGATCGCTTCGTAAGGTAGTAGAAGAGATGCACATCGACCGTAGCCAGAGTCCCGACTTTAAGCTCTCGCTGATAAACCGCCTTGCGCTTCGTAATCAGTACAAAATCTTAAAACTGCTGGGCGATACGGATGAAGATAATGTCGCGATGCAGCAGTTATTGATGGAGGGCTACGAATCTGAATACCGTCAACTCGTGCTAGCATTTGATCCGGAGGGCGTCAGTGTTGCTACATCTCGCGAAGTGCTTAAGGTCTTAGACATGCATCGCATGATGAGGAACGCTTACGAAGACCTTGGCGACGATTGCGGCGTCACTGAGAAAGACATCTACTTTAGAGGTTATGACGGCAACAACGAAGTCGACCAAATTTCGTTCGTTAGATATTTTGTGGACACGCTCGGACGCTATTCCAGTCTGCAGCGAGAACGTCACGAGTACGACAGCCATACTCAGATGGTTCCCAGATATAAGGCCATGATCAGGGCTTGGGAGAGCAGCGACAATCCCAATCATTTGACCAAGGAAGATCTGCGTCGGATCGTTGATGCCCGACGGGGTTAACGAGCAACCGTTCGGAATCTGGCTATGGAACATTCAGACTACATTATTTTTGCGGACGAAAGTGGCGATCATGGTCTTGATGCTATAGCTGACGGCTTTCCAATTTTCGTCCTGGTCTTTTGCGTTGTCCGCAAGGACGACTATGTCCAGTCCGTAGTCCCATCGATGCAGCAGCTAAAGTTTGGATTTTGGGGTCATGATGCCGTCGTGCTTCACGAGCGCGACATTCGCAAGCAGTTGCCGCCTTTTGGGTTTCTTCGCACCAACGCTGAGCTTCGCGAGCGATTCATGTGCGGGATCAATGGTCTGATGGAAGCTGCTCCGATTCGAATCTACGCTTCCGTCATCGATAAGCGTCGTCTTGTCGAGAAATACGATTCCCCGCAAAATCCCTATGAAATCGCCTTGTTGTTCTGCATGGAGCGCCTCTTGTCCTATCTGCAAGCAGAGGGGCAGGCTGGGAAGCATGTTAACGTTCTTTTTGAGAGCCGCGGCAAACGCGAAGATGCAGAGTTAGAATTGGAGTTTCTCCGCATCACTGCAAATCAAGCCAATTGGGGATATCGACAGCCCGATTTTACATACTGCTCCTTTGAGCCAATCTTTGTTGAGAAGAAAGCCAACAGCACTGGGCTCCAACTCGCTGACCTTACCGCCCGACCGATTGGGCTTTCTGTCTTGCGTTCCGGTCAACCTAACCGTGCGATGGAGGTAATTTTGCCAAAGCTGATGGCAAAAAAGTGCTTTCCCTGACCCGAAAAACAAATGGGCCTGAGGAAAGCCCCAAGCCCATTTGTCGACCGAGAAAAGCCCAGTCCTTATCGAGAAAGATATAGGGCCCTACATAAAAATTCAATTAAGATTGACAACTGTGTCAACGTTATTCGCGTTCATAACGGTTGTGACGGCTGTTTTCCAACCGCCGCTCCTCCTTTCTCTCAGGCTCATCTGTGCCAAGCAGCGACCGGCCGCACTCATCGACCATGCCCTGGCCGATCTCCTCGACTTCGTGCCCGAGATGCTCCTGGAACCACCGCGCCACGAGGCGACGATGGCACCAATTGTCGGCCGTGAGCGGCGTCCTTTCCCAGCAAAGCAGGACCGGCTCGTGAGGCCCTGTGATGTTGACCAGGTGCTCCCAGGTCGCCTGCGGGTCCAAATCCGCCAGCTGAGCGCTGTAGCGACGGACATACTCCTCGTAGTCCACCGACCGAAACCACGAGCCAGGGGCCAGTTTCCTATAGACGTTGTAGCCGCTGATTTTACGCGGAGCGCTCCTGGCGATCGAGATCCTGCCGTCGCCCTGAAACTGAAAAAAATCTGCTGTTTTCACGTCTCTCTCCTCGGTTGGATGGTCAAGAATTATAGCACTTTTAGCGTTCTGCCTGAATAAAAATTACAGTAAAATCAACTGCTTAGGCGTTATTGGCGCCTGTGCTTTCCATGTTCCAGGAGCGACGATCATCGACGTTCTGAAGCTGGTGCCCGATCCCTCGAACGCCCTCTCGGGCAGGTTCGTGATCCAGCCTCCGGACGCTTTGACCGCCTCGCGCAGGGCCACGATCTTCTTGTCCTGCCTGAACTCGATGCCCCGCGGGACAATGCTAGCGATGAGCCCTTCAGGCTTGACCATCGCTCGGGCGTGGTTGAAGTGCTCAACGTAATGGTCGAAAGGCGGGTTCATGACGCAAGCGTCGAACGGCTCGGGGATTTCGGACAGCTCCATAAAGTCGATATTGAAAACCGTCACATGATGGGAACGGAGGCCGAGCAGCTTCAACTTTGCGCACTCGCGCTCATCGGTTTCCACCGCCAACACCGATTTAGAACCCTCGGCGACCGCAGCCTTGACCAAAGAACCGTCGCCGGCGGATGGCTCTAGGACGCGGTCGGTCGTGTCATCGATGCCGGCGGCGTCGCAGAGCTGCTTTGCCAGCCATTCCGGCGTGTAGAAGGCTTGACGGCTCTTCTTGTCGTCGACGATCGTGCCGGTTTCCATGGCCATCCCGAGGACCTGGCGCGGATCTGCTTTGAAGAGGTGAGCGCCGGCTGATGTGTTCCACTTGCCGCCGGCGGCTTTCAGGACCTTGTCGACCTTGATGTAGAGTGGCCGGTCCAGCTGGTCAGGAAGCGTGAGACGATCCTCGCCGATGATCGCGTTGGCGAGCACGGCCTTGACGTCGTCAGGCACACTGACAGTGCGGGTTGCTGGCATTGTCGTTTCCTTAGAAGAGTGCTTCTTGCTTTGTGGGCATGGCGAGATCGTCATCCGGCACGAAGCGAATCTTCGGACCGACAAGCACCAGCTTCTTGGAGCCGATTTTGGCCAGCATGCCGGTGTAGCCGTGGTTAAAGTCCCGCTGGTCGCCTGCTGAACGCCATCGCTCCTGCTGCTCGCAGTAGGGCAACGGCTCGCCGTCGAATTCCGATGGATCGACTATGAGGTAAGCTTCGCAGTAGCCCTTGAGCCTTCCGGGACCGCCATAACATCTGCCGGTGCAAACATAGCGTTTGCTTTGGTGCCAAAACGGCGTCCGCATGGGGTTGTCTTCGGGAAACCGATCGGCGCTGTAGGATTCTGCAATGTCGCCGCCGTCCGCCAATCTTGCCGGATCCACCGGGATTTCGAGAGGGTCGCTCATGCCGCTTCGGCCTCCAGGAACGCACGCGACGATGGTTGGATGGTCTCGAGCCTGCTTTTCAGCTCCT
>JBPCVQ010000424.1:0-14579 GCA_051010395.1 Geminicoccaceae bacterium
GCGATATCGATCATGTGCAGAGCCTGGTAGCTCTCCAATACCAATTCTTCACTGCAGAGATAGAAACCCGAGAACTATGGGTCGCCCCAACCGCTGCCAATCCGCGCGGTGTCTTTTCCACTGATACGTTGACTTCCAGTGATACAGGCGAGCGGCGAGAGAAGACCGAGCGCGCAGCGAGGCATCTGAACCTTGCGTTTGTCACCGATGGAAACTGGGATGACCTTCAGGGAAGATGGCCGGTTGCAGAGATGAAAGGCCTCCTGGCTTCTCACGAGAAGTCCGGTATTTTTCTTGGCCTTCGTTATCAAAATGGCCACGGTCATGCGGTTGCTTGCTATAAGTCTCATGGTAGCTTTGTGGGAGGCTCACATACTTATTTCTATGATCCAAATTTCGGTGAGTTCTCTTGTAAGTTTGATGATACAATGATGATGTTGAGAGCCCTGGAAGAACTACATACTCGAAAAAACCACCTCGCCGGCCGCATTCATTGGCATGTCTTCTCGCTTTTCGACTCAAGCAAAAGAAAGCAGAAGTAGAAGAAAAATTGATATCCATATGTCCTGCAAGTTAAGGCCATTTCTCGACGAGATCACCGTGGACGATTAGGACAACAAAAACCACGTTGCGAGCGAATGAGACGTTGAGGTTTGAGATATTCTGGCCGTTGGCGGCCATGCCCGGACACCATCTCTTCGGTCATGCCGTCCTCCAGGGGAAAAACGGGTTGCGCAGCCCCTCGATCGCCGGCGCCAGTGACGGACAGTGCCGGATGATCACATCCTTGAAGTCGTTGTTGGTTACCCAGGCCATCCCTTCCGGCGTATACACCTCCGGACGGTAGTCGATGGTGAAGAAGCGATCGGACTTGAGACGCCTGGAAGCCATCAGAATGAAAATCCTAAAGGCCGTGTCGCTGAACGCGAATCCCGGCGGCGGCGATTCGGCGTACATGCCGACCATGGGATCGACTTTTTCGATATCGCCACCATAGATCTCGTTCAGCTCACGCCGCCAGTGGTCGTCTGCTGTCAGGTCATCGATCGAGGCCATTGACGGCATGCCGAGCAGGCGGCGGAACTGGTTGTAGCGCGGCACGCCCCGTTCACGATCGCGGATGATGTCGATTGTCGCGATATCGACGGTATCGCCGTCATCCTGGCGCGTAAAGCGTCGAAGCTCGTTCGGATAGTTCCCAAGACATATCGCCCCTGGCGGTTCGGTGCCGAGGGAATAGAACGCGTCCGCGAACGCCGCCTGATCGTAAACGTCATGAGTCCTGCGGCCAGCAACTTCCTTCAGGCTAAGTTCGGCCATCTCCGCATTGTCCACGTGCCGCCGGATCGAGAAGCGGTCCGGAATCAGGGGGTGCATGCGATAGACAGCAACGAACTCTTCGGTCATGGCAAAGGGAACATCATGGTGGTTGAGGTCGGACCCCATGATCCCGCTCAGCACTTCGTTTTTGCTCACGCGGCCATGACGACGGTGGATGCCCTCACCAAGGACACCCCACCAATTGCCGCGCATGGCACCCCAGAGCGCCGGTGTATCGAGGACTGCTGGTGTCCATTCGATCGTGTGGATCTTGGCGAGCAGCGCCGCGTTGACCAGGCGCGCTTTTTGAAACAGCCACTCATCGTCGCGGTCAGGATAGGCGGCCTTCAGCTCACAGCAGATCGCGTTGTGCTCGCGGTGAAAGAGCGTGTGCAACACGGACAGGCCGAGCCACCAATTGTCATTGAGTCCGGTTAGCTCCAGCCCGTCGGCATCAAGCTCGAGGTGACCGTCCGCCCTCACCTTGATCAGACCATCCTCAAAGGCCCGCATCGCATCCTGTTCGGCCTGGCTGCTGCCGTAGATCTGCGATCCGTCCCACCAGTGGGTCATGACATTCCTATAGGCCTCACGCGACGCCCGCGTCGGCTCGTCCTCGTCAGGCGCGAACTGCGTCCGCGGGACATGCATCGGCCGTTGATGCCAGTCATCATCATCGGCCAGATCGACGTCGATCGGGTTGTGCTTCAGGTTCTTGCCGTGGCCGAACCAGTCATGAACCATGAACTGCAGCCAGGCGGCCGCGAGCACGTTGATGGTGGAGGCGGGAAGGAAGGTACGCCTCGCCAGCAGCCTGTTGCTGATCTCGCGCGGATCCGGTGAGAGCATCTCGTCATCGTTGGCTGGTCGAGATTCGCTCAACGGCACGTTTCGGCCAAACCGCGTCCCTGCCTGTCCCACTGTCGGATCGCGCGGATCGTTATAGCTGCCGTCGGCTGTTCTGACCTCGCGAAAAGCGTTCGGGATCGGTTCCGGGCTGGTGGCGCGATGGTGGTAGGTGTCGTACAGATTCTTCTCACGCATCTGGCCGCGCAGGCCGACCAGATTGACAATCTGCAGCTTGGCCGTGGGCATGCTGTGCCAGGGCCAGTACCGATTGATCCTGGCAAATGCCCAGCCAAGGAAGCGTTCGCTCAAAGGTATCGCGGACATGACGTTCCTGCTCGTGGAGTAGAAAAAGAGGGCGCCCTTAGACTAGGCGCCGATGATGCCAAGAGATTATCTGGCCCTGGCGGCTCACCGACCGGCCAGCGCCACCTTCAAATCGGCGGCCGCCGGGTTTTCAGGGCTGCCGTCGATCATGCCTTTCGCAGATGAGTGAGCACAAGAACAGGCTTAATCTTATTGCGTAAAAATCAGGCGATGAGTCTGTGAAGGCAATGGACAAAAGAAGATCCGATGGGCTCGGCGCGGATCGATGCCACCTAATTTGATCGAGACTTGGGCGAATGTCACCGTCTAGCGGGTGCCAATGAGTTTTCTGCATTGGGGCAGCTCGTTTTCGCAGCCGCAGGCTACAGATCCACGACGCTATTCTTGGGCTTTGCCAAGCCATCTGGCGGAGGGGCGGCATTTTTGATCTTCGGTATTCAATTCTGTCGTCTTCCTTTCCTGGCATCTCGCACATAAATTCAGAGCCGATGTGTTCGTTCTCTTGAAGCGAGATGTAGCGAAGACTGATGTTTGAAACGTCAAAGAAAAACCTGGTCATCGGCCCGATCGAAGTCGAGAGCACGGTCGCTTATGCGCAACTCATACGCGAGGGTACGATCGACTGGACTTCCGGCAAAGAATGGAGAAAGAAATTCTTCTCGTCGACACGTGCGAAACAACGTCTCGACCTTTGGCAGCAGAAGTTCGCTAATGGGCGCAGAATCACCAGCATCATCGAACACAATGGAAGCATGAGTAGCGGAAGGGCGAGCCTCGACGGCTTCGTATACATGTTCAACAGTGTGCCCATCGGCATCATGACGATCAAAGCTTATGCAGGCACCGGGCTCGAGTGACGGGACTTCGCCCCCTCGGGAACTCATTCCTCTTCGATCCGGCCCTATATTTCGCCGGCAGCTTAGGGCCGAGCGATTGCTGGCAACACGTCCTCAATTTATGAGCTTAATCGAGCTTTTCCAGTCGGGAGCGAAATCGTGCCTATAGAAGATTTTCTGATTCAGGAGCTCAAGCAGGTTGAAGTACTGGCAACATTGACAGATTGGGGTCTTACACCAAGCGCTACAGAACAGGCTCGCACGGGTCGGATACCGGAAGGCTTTTGCTACGCACTCTCGCTCGACTGGTGCCGGATCAAGCTTGAAGGCAGCAAGGCCAAACCCGCCGAGCGATTCTCGCAGTTGACGAGTGGCGACCACTTGGCCCAGTTGCTTGATCTACAGCGGCTGTTCTTCGAGCCGAACCTAAAAGTTCTGGACCATGACACCGGAGCGGCTAGAGCTCTCGATCACACAGAAGACAGCGGTATTCCTGAGAGAACTAGACGCGCCGCGGCAATGATGGGTCTTGTGAGTGTCAATAATGTTCAGATTCCTTGGCGGCACCAAGCGGTCGTTCGCGTTTATGAAAACATCCGAAAATTCCCGAAGCATGGAGTGCTCATTATTATAGCTTATACCGACAGCACAGCTCATGCTGTGGCTTGCTACATGTCGCATTGGACGCCGTTGAGTTCATCCCACCTTTATGGGTTCGATCCCAATCATGGCGAACTTAAGTGCGAATTCAAGAAAGATGGCATGGAGCTTCTCGAACACTTAATTACCAATCTGGAGACGCCTAACTCGAGAGTTGCAAGCGTCCAGCTGGAGATTTTGCAGCCTGCACAGAAAAAATAATCAGCTCTCAGTGAAAGACTTTAACCTAAGCGGGCCACAAAGGACGGAATCAGGAAGTTGAGGGCGATCACTACCCACTCATTCTAGAATCCATCCTTAGTCGGCGCTATCGTGGAAAGTGGTAACCCTTCTATGGGCGCTGCCGAGAAGTTCGGCACGGTGCATATTGTAGCGAACTACGCCAAACCACACACAAGTCGACGATCCCGGATCAACCTATCATGACGGCGCTGAAGGGAACGATGACGTTGCCAATGGGCAATGGCGCCGGGTCGTTACACGTCATGGCGACATCGCCGATGCGAGCGGCCGGTTTCTTGTTGATAAGCACCGTCGTACTGCCCAAGATGATCACGCCTTGGTTGGTCGGCGGGTTGACGAAGATTCCGACTTTGGGAATGTGCGGCGGCAAACTTGTTCCGCCGCTTCCCAAGGTTGCGGCAGGGCGCTTCTCGATCATCACGTCGGCACTCAAGCCATTTGTTATCGGCGCCGAGAAGGGGCTCAGCATAGGGATCGGCGAAACGGGCCCCGGCGGTTGCTCCAGATGGGTATCGACGGCCACGATCAAGTCGCCCTGTTTTGCTGCTGGTACGCCCATCACTCCCTCTTCCTCAGCTGTCGTTGCACAAGTGTTATGGTAAAAATACCGCGTAACGCTCCTGGATCCGGCCGACCGAAGCACCATCCCCGAGCATGTCGACTTGACGAAGCACGCCCTCGTGCTGAACGATAATGCTTGATTGCCTTGCCTCGCAGTTAGCCATCTCGCATCCGGGCTTACGCCCTGATGCGCTGAAGTCGCCCCCGTCGGACCTATAGGGACGACGGGCAGTAGAAGTCGTCGAACAGGCTCAACACATCCACATTGACGGCGCTGCTCAATGGGTTGATCGCATAGGTCGCCTTCAAGCCGTCGAGCTCGAAGCTGATGCGGTTAGGTGTGGTCGCCGCATCTGATTGCCCTCGAAAACGATCCAGCAGGCGAAACCATCCCCAAGCGCCGCGGGCGCTGGCTGAAGCCGGAGACGCTTTGGGATCGAAGGTCGTGAAGACGACGCGCGCGCCGGCAAGGGCGCTCGATCCGGGCCAGTTGAGCGCCTGCGGACGTACCGGCCCGTGACGGTAGACATTCCGCTGATCACCGCCGAACTCGAGCTGGAACTTGCTGACCGACGGGTCCAACGAGATTGGAGACAGCGCAAACACATAGGCCGGCGAATTCCCGTCTTGGAAGAAGATATCGCGGATCTGTGCCGCCTTCTCGAAAGCCGTAATCGCGGCGAGCGAGACCCCTGCTCCGGAGGAGCCGGTCGCACGCGGCTTCCACGGCCGTGACGAGGTATCGACGAGATCCGCCAGGTTATCCTGGAAGAACCTGTCCAGGAGGCCATTCGGCGCGAAGAACCGGCTGAACTCGGCAAGACGCAAGTCCGTCGAGCTTTCCGGGTCGAACGGATAGTGGCGAGCGAGCGAGGTCCGGCAAAGCGAAGCCAGCTGATCCTGCCATCTCTCGTTGATCAGCGTCCGGGTTAGCTTCCCGGAGAGCGATCTGACCTCACCGGTCAGCTGTTGGATCCAGCGGCGAAGCGGCTGCACCTGGCGTTCGGCCAAGAGTGCGATTTCAATTTGGGTATCATTCTGGGCGGCATTGCCACGTTGACTCCTCTCCTCGGAAATCGCTGCGACATGTCGCCCGAAGCGTTCGAGAGGGGTGACAATCCGATCGATACCGGACTGGCCGTCGCCGGCGGGATCCGTCAGTTTATGAATGCGAGCATAACGCCGCTCGACAGACCGGCCAGGATCGCTCTCGGCGGACGCCGACGCGTTTCCCGGCAGCTCGGTCAGACGATTGCCGAGCCCTTCCAGGTCTCCCGCCAACGTCACGACATCGCTGAGATCGGCATCCGGATCGGCCCGCCGGGCAAGCTTTGTCTGCCGGCCGACCTCCTCGAAGAAGCGGCGCAGAACGGCATTGTCGCCGATCAGATCATCGAGAAGGCTGCTGACTTGCCTGAAGTCCCTCGGCTGATCCAAACGGATCGTCTCGAGGAGACCGTCCCACCGTTCGACATAGTCGGCCAGATACAGCTCGACGACCTCGTCATGCAGGGCTTCATAGGCGGCAGCCTGCCGCTCCTCGTCCGGTTCGCCATAGCCAATGACCCAGGCATCCTCCACCAAGGCCTTGACGACAGGCAGGCTCCGAGCGGGAAAGATCATTTGATAGGCATCGATGGTATAGAAGCCGGGCACGGGCCGAATCGACGCCCGGTCAAAAACCAGGTCGGCAACCCGCCCGAGACTTTGCCTGGGCGTCCAAGGCTTGGCGGTTCGCTCGGCATCCGCTTTGATCGCGGCATAAGCACGCTCTGCCGCCGACACATCTCCGAGGACGCTGCGGGCCTCCATGACCAAGCTTTCATTAGGTAGAGGCTGCGTAAGCTGATCCTCGAACAGCGCTGCAAGATGGCCTTCGAGCGTCGAGCGCCAATAAGCGTTGGCACGACCAGGCAGCCAGCGATTGACGTCGACATCGTACCAGCGATCGACTGTGCCTCGATCGAAACGGGTCGGGTCTACGATCATGAGGTAGACCTTGAGGATATCGCTCAATCGATCGGGCTGATCCAAACTCTCTCTGATCTGCTGCTCAAGCCGGTTCACGAGACGCGGCAGCAACGCAGCTTGGACGACCCGCCGGTAGGCCGCGCTGGTCGCGCTGCCGAGCTTGTCACGCTGATCGAGACCGAAACCCGTGGCCAGCGGCGCAGGCTCCTCACGATCTGCATAACCGCCCGGTATCGTCCGAAGAAGGTCGAGCACCGGAAGCGGCGCGCTGATGTCCGTGATGTCCTCGCTGAGAACACTGATGTTTTCATCGAACTCGGCGACCTTGGCATCGACGGTCGAGATGTAGTTCTGATTGCTATTGAAGCTGGTCCACCAAGCGAGGCCAGTGCTGGCAAGCACTATGCACGCACCCACCGCAGCCAGCCGTCTTATCAGCGTGCGTCTGCGGATCGAAGGCGCAGCATTGGCGGCAAGCCCGGATTCGCGGAAGATGACGTCTTGCAAAAGCGGCTTGAGAAAGTAGCTGGACGCGGCGTTTCTTGCGGCCGAAAATGGTTTTGCCGCAATCCCAAACATGGATGTGAATAACGAGGTCAGGTGGTCGACGGCCTCGCCGTCTTGGATTGCACTCGCAAAGTAGACGCCTCGCAGCCCTAGTTGGCCATCAAAGCGACTGGGCATGAAGACTTCGGTCAAGTAATCGTCGAGTGGCTGACGCAGCAGACTAAGCCGTGTCGGGAATCCCTGTATCGCAGCACGACGCTCAATGTCAGGTTCACGATCGAGACATCCGAGCAGATGGGTTTGCAACCGTTCGATCAACCGATCATATGCTGCTGCAAACGCCTTGACCGGAACTTCGGCGTCCTCTCCTTCACCCGAGCCGAAGGTGACGCCCCAGACCTGCTCCTTGAGTCTGCCGTCGAGGCGGTCGAAGAAGTCGGTGAAACCGACAAGCTGATCACACTTGGTCACCACACAATAGACCGGGATCGACCGCTTGAACTCGAGCGCAAGCTCCTGAAGCCGTTGCCGGACAGCCTCAATGCTGGCTGAGCGATGACCGCTGCCGGCGGTCAGTAGTTCCGTAATGCTGACAACCAGGATCACGCCGTCGATCGGCTGTCGCGACCGGTGTCGCCACAACAGGCCCAGGAGCTTTTGCCAAGCCAGCCGGTCAACTTTGGGATTGCCGTCCTGCAGTGTGTGCCGGCCAGCGGTGTCTATGATCACGGCTTCATCAGCGAGCCACCACTGGCAGTAATGGTTTCCCTCGGCCGTGTCGGCATTGCCTCGTTCTCTCGCAGCGATCAGAGAAAACCGCAATCCCGACTTGCGCAGCATGGTCGTCTTGCCGGCACCGGTCGGGCCGAGAACGAGATACCACGGTAGCTGGTAAACGCTACGCTTGTCGCCAAAGCCACGTTGGCTCACCCGCTTCAGCTTGCGCACGGTCATCGTGAAGCCGTTGCTCATCGCTTCGATTTCGTCGGCGATCGCCTTGCGAAACTCGGAATCGGCGAATTCGTCGCCAGCTCGATCCAGTTCCGCTTTGATCTCCTTGTTGCGTCGCCGGTCTTGATAAGCGAGGCGTAGGCTGTTCGCTCCCCAGAGACCAACCAGGGTAAGAATAACCAACAGGCGGGCGCTCATGGCCTCCAGCGGCCTGATCTCGCCGATCTGGATCAGCGGACCGAGAAACCAGACAAGGGCGCTGATGCAGAGAAGACCGATCAGGAGCAGTAGCCATCGATTCGTCAGAATACGGCTGAACGCTGAAACCAGCTTCGTCATGACGTGCCTCTAATTGCTTTTCAAGTCGTCGCCGCCATCTCGGCGCAACTGCTGCTGGTCAGGCCAATAGGGGTCCTCCGAAGGCGCCGGAATGGCATCGGCCATGGCAACGACCTTCGGCAGCAAAATTTCCACACGTCTGTTCGCCGTCTGCCCTTCGGGCGTTGCGTTGCTGGCCAGCGGTTCGGTGTCCGACCGCCCCTCAAAGGAAAGACGGCCGGGCTCGGAAAGCGAAGGCAAAATCGCTTTCGCGACAGCGTCGGCCCGCGCCGTCGACAGATGCCAGTTGGATGGGAAACGCACGCTGCGGATCGGCAAATTGTCCGAGTGCCCCACCACCATCACGGCGCCTGGCACCCTTCGCTCGATGGCCTGTCCAATCCGTTCGAAAACGCGCTGATAGTCATTCGAGATGACGGCACTCGCCGAACCGAAGAGCCCGTTATTGAAGATCCGAATGACAATGGCTTCGGGCGTATCGATCAGCTCGAGAACATTGCGGCTGATCTCATCGTCGAGAAATGCGTCGAAGCCTCGCCACCACTCCTGAGCCTTACCGACTTTCGGTGTCTGCCGATCGAAATCAAAAGCAATGGTTCGACCGATCGATTGGATCTGGGCAAAACTCTGATCGGAGCGCAGGTTGAGGTTGTGGCTCACCATAATGAACATGCCGAGCAGAACGGCCAATGTTATCAAAGCCGTGAGCCATACCGGGAGAAAACCACGCGCCTGATCGGCGATCTCAGCACCCCGCCAGTTCGGCGATAGCTCAGGTGCTCCGGCACCGCGTTTTTCCTTGATGAGCTCGTAGACGGATTGTCGAAGCTGATCGAGCTTTGTCTCGCCATCGTCCACAATCCGGTACTTGCCGGAGAAGCCCAAGGCCAAGCAGATGTAGAGCACTTCGAGGAGGTCGACCTTGGCACCGACCTCATCGTCGTGTCGGCTTGCTGCTATCGACGCTCGAACCTCGTCGAGCTTCGTGAAGAAAGTTTCGCCACCTGAGGTATCGCTGAAGAACGTGTAGAGCAGTGAATGACTTGCCCATGCGCTGTCGATCGCCCACTCGCTGCTGAGCGCGGCTTCATCGATCGCAGTGCAGAGACAGTAGCGCGCAGTCTGCACGATCGCCGTCTCATAGCCATAGGCGCAAGCCTGATGCTCGAAACCGTTGACGGCCGCAATCATACGGCGGTGCAACTCGGTGATCTCAAGTAACGCCGACGAATTCCTTAGCTGATTGATGATACCGAAAAGGTTTACCGCAGCGGCATTGAGAAGGTTGCATTGCTGTCTGCCGGCGAGCTTGGATAGATCTTCTCCGCTTATATTCAAGATCTGCGGCTTTGTGGCCGCCGTTGACGAGCCGGTAAGACATTGATCGAGAACGGGCGGTGGAGGCAGATGATCCGCTGTTATGGAGTTTCCTGTATCGTCGGCAAACGGATCATCGCCCCTCGCAGGCAACGCCGACGTCGTGCTGGCGGCTGAGTCAACCTCATCCTTTGGTGGCTGCGACTTGTTCGCCGTTCTCGACACCGTATCTCCGATTGGCGGTGTCTTGAAAGGATCATCGCGTTTCATGGAGCCTCTTGCTCCCGGATCGCCCAGAGGGAGAGCTCCATGTTGGAGACCTCGCCGGAAAGGTGAATCGCAATGCCGCCGGACTGGCTGAGCTCTCCCCAAAGTGCGCTGCTGCGATCCAGCTCGAAATAAGCGGCGCTCAAGTGATGAGGAATCTCGCGGGGTGCCGTAGGAAGAGAGTGCAGACCGATGCCCGGGAGCGAGAGATTGATCATTTCTCTAATCCGCTCGACCGAACAGATCTTGGCTCGCCCGGGCAAGATCTGATGGATGACCTCGGTGGGAAGGTCAGACTTGCAGCCCAGAACAAAGGTCGCCGTCCTCAGGAGATCGCGATCCCCAACCGTCGCTGCCTTGACACCGTAGCGCTCGTCATGCAGCGGAATCAAAACGGCTTTCTGCTCGAGTACCGTGCTCAGCGACATCCGCAATGCCTCGATCGGCGCACGAAAGCTGCTCGCCAGGTCGTCATGCCGATAGGGTGGCATCGACGAGGCCCATTTTTGCTCGCTGGTGAAAGTCGACAGCTCACCGATCAGCTGGGTGCAGAAGTGATAGAGAGAGTTCGGGTGCAGGTTGGCTGTCTGAAAGAAATGGTTCAGCAATGGATGATAGCGATTGATCATCTGCAGCATGAGCAGGTCGTTGATATCAGCCATCGTGCCAACGCCTGACTTCTTCAAATAGTTGGCGAGCGCTTCCCGGCGCTGATGGAGCGATCCGAGCAGCTCGGTCATGAACGCCCTGAGTTCCGGTACGGCATGGCAATCGAGGCTGGTTGGCATGTAGTTGCTGTCGATCACCACATGCCCATCGGCGCGCACCTCGACTATTTTGAGCGCGCCAAGCTTTACATATCCGCCTAAATCCGACGTTTCGGGCAACAGGCAAACGCGATGCCTGGCAACGTCGATCTCAGCGACCGTCCGCGCACCTTGATTGCTGTCACGAACCTCGATGTGATTCGTAACGAGTCGAGCGGTCGCTTCACGACCGTCGGGAGCGTCGATCTCGACGGCGCCTGGCTGCTCGACGGGTAAGGCCAGATAAATCAGGCAATCGCGAACCGTCTCATCGAGGTCGATCGGCGTTGGCGGACTGGCGTCTTCGGGAATGCTGAACAGCGTACCATCAGGCATGATTCCCTGTGCGGATAAAAGGGCCACCTTGCCTGACTTCAAGAGCCCGCGATCAATCTCAAGCTGATTGAACCCCCAGCTATACTGATGCAGGAGACGCATGCGTAATCGCGCTTTCGCCTCGCAGTGACGGTCTTGCTGTTGAAAGTGCTGCGGACGGAGAAAGAGGCCCTCCGACCAGACGACCTTGCTATTCCAAGACATCGGCCTCACCAGACTTGTCGTAGGATGATGATGCGTAGAGTGATGTGAGCGCTATCGGCTGTCCGGTGCCCTTGCTCGAACGGCCGCCTTGCTCGTCCGCCGGCTTTATCGCGATCCCGTCCGCTAACAAGTGTACGACAAACCGGTTTGTCTGGTTGGGCTCGATGGGTATGATGTCCCGCCACATGGCCCTGTCGATTTCCCGATAGGCAGCGATCACGCCGATGAACCGGGTCGAAGGCTGCAATTGCCGCTCGACAGTCAGCTTGTCGAGCGGCATGACCGCGAACTCGTCATGTCGGACGATCATGCCCAACAGCGTTGCGTCTTGTTCGTCATAGAGATCGAAGAAATCGGCATTGATGAAATTGGTTTCCGACTCCAACTCGTAGAGCCTGGTCACTACCGGCGACGGGCGGTTGCGAATATCTCGGTTGATGTAGGTCGATGCTTCGATCGTCGCTTCAAGTCGAGTAGGCGGTGGTGGTGGTGGCGGTGGCGGCGGAAGCGGCTCGGACTCCGATGCGCAGGCGCCTAAGAGCAGCGACACCGCCGAAACGCAGACTAGGCGGTGCAGGCTGCCCGTCAAGGCTCTTCTTGCACCTCGCTTCATCGTTCCGATCCCGACGCATTCATGTGCGTGTGCGCGGAATGCGAGCTGTCGGGACGCAACGCACTACCGCCTTGGACGCTTTCCAGCGCCGCCCTGCTGGTCAATCCCTGGGCAATCTTCACACCCATTGCCAGGAAAAACTCGACGGCTCCCTGGCGCGCGGATGGGTCTGCTTCTCTCATCGACACGAGAATCAGGGCATGCGCGACGGCCTTGTTGGTGAGATGCTCGCCCGGTGGCACAGCCGGGCAGTCGGGTGGCGCAATCGAACTGCCGGCCCAATAGACGCTCGCAGCGACGAGTGCCGCCGGTGTTTGAAACTTGCCTTCAGCCGCAATGTCGCCTGCCGCACGGCATAAGTCCTGGCTGGGGTCGTAAATCCAGTTCTCGACCACCGCCAAAGCTTGTCGATCCGGTTCGCTCAGGCCGTCGCCGAGCCAACGTTGAAGCGCCGCGCATGCCCACCACACAGCTTCCCGTTTCGGCAGGCCGTGCGCAAGAAATGTCAGAGCCTCGACATACTGCTTCGCGTGCAGCAGGCGCTCCAGATAGTCCACGGTGCGATCATCGGGATGAAGCAGTGCCAGGGCCTCTTCATTGAGATCGGCTGCTTTGCAGATCGACGCCGCGTCTTCCGTCGAGATCCGGACAAGATCCTCATCAATCGAGAAGGCAAGGCCCGTTTGCGTCATTGCAACGGTCTCCATGCTGGCCATTCGGGTCAGCTCAGTTAATGTTTACGATGGTGCCCTGCAGCGTCAGGGCGGTATCGGCCTCGACCGTTGCGACCAATCCCTTGACCTCAGCCGTAAGTTCGCCGGCGACGGCGGTGAACGTGCTGGCGATATCGAGATTGGTTGGTCCGAGCTTGATCGAGCTGCTGCCGATGGTCATCTCGATGGCATCGGGGGTGAGGGTCAGGCTGCTCTGACCGACCTTGATCTCCACGCCCTGGGCCGCCTCGATCGTGTCCTTGCCAGCACTTATCTTGGTCGTCCGACTACCCTTGCTGATCGTCAGGCTGTCGTCGCCTGTTTCGATCTCGGTCGTCCGGCTACCCTTGCTGATTGTCAGGCTGTCGTCGCCTGTTTCGATCTCGGTCGCCCGGTTGGCCTCCACCTTGATCGTCTGATCATTGCCGACGACGATCTGGTCGTCATTTTCGACTTCATGCAGCGCGTCCTTCTCCGCGTGCAATGCCACCAACTCGCTGTCCTTGGTATCGTCGAAGATCAGGCTGCTTGCATTCGCCTTCGCGCCCTTCTTGCAGCTCCTGCTCTCGAAGCCGCTCTTGGCCTTCTCGCCGGGAAGTTTCCAAGGCGGCTTATTGTTGGCGTTGTACACAGCACCGGTTACCAATGGCCGGTCTGGATCCCCGTCGAGAAATTCGACGATGACCTCCTGGCCGACGCGTGGAATGAAGAGGCCGCCCCAATTCTGACCCGCCAGGACCTGGCCCACCCTGATCCAGCACGAGCTGTTCTCGTCTTTCTCGCCCTTGCGATCCCAGTGAAACTGCACCTTGATGCGGCCAAATTCGTCCGTGTAGACCTCCTCACCATTAGGACCGACAACCACGGCTGTTTGCGGGCCTCGGATTGTCGGCTTGGGTGTCATTCTCTGCGGACGAAAGGGCGTGCTCTTCGGAATGCAGCCGAAGCTGTTGCCATAGGTCTCGCCGCCTCCGCCGCCTGCGGTTCCATAGGTCTCGCTGCTGGCCCCATGTTCGACCCAGACAATGGCGTAGCTGCCACCAGCATCCGATGAAGATCCGCTATCCACCAGGTCGAAGACTTGTCCCGGATTAAGCGTGCGATAGCTGCTCTCGGCGAGAACCGAGTCGTGGTCCGCTTCGAGCTCCTCGATCCTCATTTGCGCCAAAACGTCGCCCGCGGCTTTGTCCTGATAGGCGCCTGGGTAATCGAAGGCTTCAAATTTGCTGTCTGCGAGATCGACAACGGTCGATCGATTGGCAGCGAGCGAAATGTCGGGCGTCTCGAAATTGTAGTCGACATGCGCCCATGCGCCGGAGCGATAGTCGAGTTGACGCTCCCACTTCGAGACCTGATCTCGGGGAAGTTCGGCGGAGGCGAATTCGATCAGCTTCTCTTCAACATCCTGGTAAGCACCGCCTTGGTCGGCGAGGACCAATGTGTGTTTGTTTTTCTCATGGTGGAAGTAGTAAAAGATCCCTTCTTCCTCCATGAGGCGAGAGACGAAGTCGAAGGCGGTCTCACGGTATTGGACGCAATAGGTGCGGGGCGGATGTTCACCGCGCACGTCGCTGGTCGTGCAGTCGTGAAATCCGAAATCTTGAAAGACCTGCTTGATGATTTCGACCACCGATTGGTTCTGGAACACGCGGCAATCGGATGTCCGCGTCAGAAACCAAAGCCAGGGAACGACGGCTGCAGAGTAGACCTGTGCATCAGCATCACGTGTCAGTCGCCTGACATGACCGTGAAACCATCGATG
>JBPCVQ010000425.1:0-31218 GCA_051010395.1 Geminicoccaceae bacterium
CTCGCCGACGTCCTCAAGCGCATCGCCGAACATCCAGCCCAAAAACTCGACGAACTCCTACCGTGGAACTGGAAGACCGAGCAGCTCAAAAAAGCTGCCTAACCGCGGCTCTCACCGGACGGATACGTTTCATTGGTGATAGACCCACTTGCTGAAGGCGAAGCTGTCGTTTCGATGGCTCTTCGGCGGGATGTTGGCCCAGGCTCCGTGTTTGTCGGCAAAGGCTAGGATGGCATCGGTGTCATAGGCCCGATCAGCGAGGAGGGGCGAGCCTTCGTCGAGTCCGTCGGGTAACGGTAGCGCTTTCGTGCTGTCGTGGTCCTGGCCCGGCGACAAACCAAGCTTGATCGGACGGCCCTCGGCATCGATCACCGCATGGACCTTGGTGGTCAGCCCGCCTCGGGAGCGGCCCATAGCGCTCGGGAATGTCAGCCCAGGGTGAAACCTGTACGAAACCGCCAGAAGATCCCGTTCAGCACCCGACGATCATCGACCCGCGGCACGCCGCGAGACTTACTGTGGCAGCAAGGGCTCGATGACAGACCACTCGAAGTCCGTGAGATCCTGACGGTTCATGACAACCTCCTCAATGGAGGCGCATTGAATTACAATACGATGATTGTCTGTACTTATTTATGGGTTTGAAGCCTAGTCGGCTCAGAGCATGAGCTCGAACATCACGGCTCCTTCTAGCGGGTTATGGTAGTAGTCTGGGATTTTCTTGAAGCCCAGCGTTTCGTAAATGTGCCCTGCCGCCTTCAGTCGCTCCGGCATGGTATCGAGGCGCATCGTCTTATATCCGAGCTCGCGTCCGGCCTCGACGATGGCCTCAGCGAGGCTCCTGCCGATGCCACGGCCTGCAAAGCCGGGTTCCATCCAAAGCCGCTTCATCTCGCAGATGTTGTCTTCCAGTGGCCGAAGGCCGACGCAGCCCGCGACCTCGCCGCCAACCCTGGCGAGCAGCAGCCGGCCGCGTGGTGGAGCGTAAATTCCAGGTAGCGTCGCGAGTTCGGCATCGAACTCCTGAAAGCAGAGATCGACGTTCAGCCAGTCGGCATAGGCGCGAAACAGCCGTCGGACATGCTCAATATCCTCCTCTGTAACCGCATCGGCAATGTGAATATCATTGAAAAAGCAATTATTCACGGTTAGTTACCTGTGTTCTCTTAGGTAGTAAATGAGGTCTAGAGGTGGAGGTGTGACCGATGTCTGCATGAGCTGATCATGGATCTGGCCGCGATGGTGGGTCTGGTGATTGAAGAGATGCAGCCAGCAAAGATGCAGCGGCGTGGTCACGTCTTCCGGAAGGGTGACCATACGATAGCTGATATCGGCATCGAGGTCACTATCGACATAACTCTCGATGAGGTCGATCATCACCAGATCTTGTTCGTCCCGCGCGTGCCTGAGCGCCGGCAGATCGGCGAAGGGACGATCATCGAGTTTGAGCCTAGGTGGCGGCTCGCCCAGGATGCGGGTCAACCAAAGGCGGTCCGCCACCAGGATATGGTTGAACGTACCGTGGATCGATCCGAAGAACATCTTGCCCTCGGCAAAATAGTCGGCCTCGCTCAGCATTGAACAGGTCTTGATCAGCTGTCGGTTGGCCCATCGGTTGTAGCGGGCCATGCGGCAAAGATGTTGTCGCATCATGTCGAGAAACGTCTCCTGTCTACGTGACCGAATGATAAATCAAGCTTCTCGAAAACAGCGAAGTCAAGGCTGCAGTCGTCAAGGACATGTCCCTGGTGCGCGTTGCACACACAGCCGGCCCTGATTACGAGACACCGCTTCCGAGCGTTTCGATCGCAGGATTGCGTCCATTCTCGAAAGCGCACGGTGGAGGGCCAGCATGATCGTTCCCCAAGGCAAGCTGACCGGGCCGCGCCTGTGACGCCCTCGATCGCGGTAGATAAACGGCTCGACGCCGCCTGGCCCGATCGGTAGCCCCCGATAAGCGTCATGGATCGAGGGCGGTGTGCTTTGCTCGAAGCGGTTGGCCATGATCATCTCCTGGAAGAAGGGGAAACGCACACAAGATCTAGCTGCGCCAGAACGGCTTTCTTGCTTCTTCTTCGAGCTGATGACGTGTAATGCCGATGTCCTGCAGCAGCTGATCGCTCAAATGGGCAAGGTGAACCCGCTGAGCGCGCCGCTGCCGCCAGGCATCCAATGTTACGCCGACGCCGGCGATCAAGGTCCAGATCAACGGTGGCTTCGCACGCGGTGCGACCGCATCGTAGAGTGGCTTGCTGGTGATCGCTTCATGCATCGGTGAGACCAGCGTGGTGCCCATCGCGAACAGCGAGCCAAAGGCTGGATATGCGTTAGAATTATTCACTTGGACCTCCGATGCTGCGATCAAGTTTTTTGCTTGATCGACGTTGATATGCTAACAATATCAAGAATTCATCTGGAGCCACAAACGATCATGCCTCATGTTTCACATTAGGAATTCTCATGCGAGAGAAGGGTAATGAGCCGCCTTCCTCCCTTGAACGCGATGCGCAGCTTCGAAGCGGCGGCACGCCTCTTGAGTTTCACCAAAGCGGCTGATGAACTGTTCGTCACCCAAGCGGCGATCAGCCATCAGGTGAAGGCATTGGAGCAGGATTTGGGGGTGCCACTCTTCAGGCGCTTGAACCGCGCGCTTGCCCTCACCGATGAGGGGCAGGCACTGTTGCCCTTCGTGCGCGGCGCATTCGAGCAACTAACGGCTGGCGTTCGCGAACTCGAGCAGTTTTGCAATGGTGGTGCGCTTACGGTGACGGCGACGCCGTCCTTTGCCAGTGAATGGCTTGTCCCTCGTCTCGGAAGACTGCAATGCGCTCATCCTGCTATCGATCTTCGCCTGAATTCCTCAATTCGCACGGTCGATCTGATGAGAGAGGGCTTCGATTGTGGAATTCGCCATGGTCTCGGTGGTTGGCCCGGCCTGCGCGCCGATCGACTGTTTCAGGCGTCAATGAAACCGGTGTGCAGTCCGGCATTGCTGGCTGGTGACAAGCCGCTTCGTACACCAGCAGACCTCGCCCGTCATACCTTGCTCCACGCCCTTGATGGCCTCGATGAATGGCAGGTCTGGCTACGCGCTGCCGGTGTCGAGGGCATCGATGTTGGTCGCGGCCTACGCTTTGATGATGGCGAGTTGGCAATGAAGGCGGCGCAAAGCGGGGTTGGTGTCGCTATCGGACGCCGACCGTTGATCGACGACGATTTGGCGAGCGGCCGGTTGGTCGAACCGTTCGATCTCTCGTTGGACTACCAAGCCGCCTATTACCTCATCACTCCCGAAGCCACCGCCGACCAACCGAAGATCGCAGCCTTTCGCGACTGGCTCCTGGAGGAGGCTGGGAGAACAGAAGCGGCAAACGAGAGGCCCGATCAGCTGCAATCCAAGGGCTGACGGTGATTTCGATCAGGTTCTCAACCTTTGAGGGCCGCCCGCATCTTCTGCAGCAATGCCCGTCGCTCATCGCCGTCCCGCATGCCTTCGAGCTTTCTTCCGAGGTTCAGCAACAGTGAGGCATAGTCGTTATACCAGTCAGTCGCCATATCGGCGGGGGCGACCCGGGCGCGTCTTTTCTGCACGGCGAGCGGCTTTTGGGCCGGGTCGACCGTGAGCGACACCTTCTCGTCAAGGCCAGGAAAGACGATGCGTCCGGAATCGATACCGTCCTTCACCAGATGGTCCTTCAATACCTCACGCGCCTTGTCGTCGCCATGGGTCAAGAACAACCCGGCGTGAACGGGTAGCCGTTCCTTGATCCAGGCAATGAGCTCGCCTTGATCGGCATGGGCGGAGTAATTGCCGATCCGCCGGATGCGCGCCCTGACCTTGACCTCGCGGCCATGGATGCGGACGTCCTCTTCACCGCTCAGGATGAAGCTGCCGAGTGTGCCAGGCGCCTGATAGCCGACAAACAGCACGGTCGCATCGGACTTGTAGAGATTGTTACGGAGATGGTGGCGGATGCGCCCGGCATCGCACATGCCTGATGCCGCCATGATGATGGCGCTACCCTTGACGTTGTTGATCGCCTTGCTCTCTTCGACCGACGTCGTGAAGTTGAAGTTCGGGTTCTTGAAGAGCTCGCTTTCATCCATGGCGATGTCGTCAAGGGTCGCTGCGTGCTCGATGAAGACCTTGGTGGCATTGTTGGCGAGCGGGCTGTCCAGGAAGACAGGCTTTCCTGGAATATCACCCTTGACCATCAAGACGCCGATGTCGTGCAAAAGCTCCTGGGTACGCTCGACCGCGAAGGCCGGGATCAGGAGATTGCCGCCGGCCTCATGGGCCGCCAGGATCTCACGTTTCAGCGCCGCTCGCCGTTCCTCGACCGTGGCATCCTCGCGCTCGCGATCGCCATAGGTGCTCTCGCAGAGGATGTAGTCGAAGCCGGCAGGTGCGTCGGGCTCGAGGTGGAACACTTTCTCGTCCGGACCCAGGTCCCCAGAAAAAAGCATATGTACAGGCTGCGCCGACCCGGCGTTGGCGACCATAAGTTCGATCGAGGCGGAGCCGAGGATGTGGCCGGCATTCCAATAGCGCGCCTTGACACCCTTCATCGGCTCGAACCATTGCTCCATCGCCACGCCCTCGAACTGCTTCAGGCAGGCTTCGGCGTCTTTGCGTGTATAGATCGGCTCGACCTCGGGCCGGCCGCGTCGCCGGTTTCGTCGGTTCAGGCGCTCCACCTCGCTTTCCTGGATATAGCCGCTGTCCGGCAGCATGAAGGAGGCAAGGTCGGCCGTCGGCGCCGTGGCGTGGATCCTGCCCTTGAAGCCATGCTTGTACAGCTTGGGAATCAGGCCGGTATGATCGATATGCGCATGGGTCAAAAGGAGAGTGTCGACCTGCGACGGATCGAACGGAAACTCGCGATAGTTGAGGGCGCGCACAGTCTTGTTGCCCTGAAACATGCCGCAGTCGATCATCAGGCGGCCGCCGTCATGGACGATCTCATAGCACGACCCTGTGACCGTGCCGGCACCGCCATGAAAGATCAACTCGGGCGTCATGCCGCCGCTCCCTTGTTCTTGCTGCCCTGCGGCTCGAGCCCGTGATGATCCGCGATGATCGACCAGGCTTGATCAGCAGTTTCGACATATTGGAACAGGTTCAGGTCTTCCGCCGAAATCACGCCCTCCTCCACCATCGCTTCGAAGTTCACGACGCGGCGCCAATAGGCCTCGTCGAACAGCAGGAGCGGAATGCGCTTGGCTTTGCCAGTTTGGATAAGCGTGAGGGCTTCGAACAACTCATCAAACGTACCGAACCCGCCTGGAAAGCAAACCAGGGCCCGCGCGCGCATCATGAAGTGCATCTTGCGGATGGCGAAATAGTGGAACTGGAAACAGAGCTCCGGTGTAATGTAGGCGTTCGGCGCCTGTTCATGGGGAAGCACGATGTTGAGGCCGATGCTCTCCGCCTTGACGTCGGCGGCGCCACGATTGGCCGCCTCCATGATGCCCGGTCCGCCACCGGTGACCACCACAAACTCCTGGCCTTCCGATCGTTCCTTCTGGCCCTCGACCGAGGCGATCTGGGCAAAGCGCCGGGCTTCGTCATAGACCCGCTTTTTGTCGAGGACGCGCCCGGGTTTGGTGACGAGGTCATGGGGGTCGCAGTTGTCAGGCGTGGGCATGCGTGCACTGCCGAACACCACGACGGTCGAGCGGATGTCGTGTTCGGCAAGCAGCATTTCCGGTTTTTGCAATTCAAGCTGAACACGCACCGAGCGCATCTCCCGGCGCACCATGAAATCCATGTCGGCGAATGCCAGCCGATAGGCGGGTGATCGCGTCTGCGCCGTGTCCGCGACACCGCCGGCGCGCGCCATGTCCTCGCCGGCATGAGGAAAGCCGATATCCTTCTCGCTGCTATTGTCGGTCACGCGAGGTTTCTCCAAATCGCATCAATTGGTTCCGCCGGATCCACCGGTCGGACGCTGTTAGCCTGGAAGATGCCGATTGCAGGGTGAGAACGCAACAGAGGAGCGATCATCTGTGCTTGTATGGAGGGCGCCGATGCCGGGCGGCAGGTTTCGGGATTTCGCCCCTCATTTGCGGAACATTTGCAGCAAACGATCGCGACATCGATTTTTTCTTCAATGAGGGTGCTTGTATTTTCAGCCGTTTAACGACATATCACCGCCTCGATCCTTCGGGTTCATTCTGGTTTTGCAGGAGAGCGATATGAGCCAGCACTCTCTTGCCCAAATTGGTGTGGACGCTGAGGCGGAGGCGGACGACGCCCGAGCAGACGCGCAGATCCAAACGGGTAAGTTCACTACCGTAGAAAAATCCGCCCCGGACCTCATTGCTGATGAGGCGGCCGTGGAAGGCAGCCTCGCTGAGGCCGGCCCGAAAGACTACTTCATCGAACGCAATGGTCTCCGCTATGCTGGCAGCCATCTGATCCTCGATCTCTGGGATGCCGAGCATCTGGATGATGCCGAAGTGATCGAGGTCGCGTTTCGCCGCGCGATCAAGGAAGCGGGCGCAACCTTGCTGCACATGCATTTTCACGAGTTTTCCGACAATGGCGGTATTTCCGGCGTCGCCGTGCTCGCTGAATCACATATGTCGATCCACACTTGGCCTGAGCGGGCCTATGCCGCTGTCGACATCTTCATGTGTGGTGCTGCCGAGCCGCACAAGACCGTGCCGATTCTGAAGCATGCCTTCAAGGCAGGTCGGATCAGCCTATCGGAGCAGATGCGCGGCGTCCTCTGAATGGGGCGCCTTTTGCGAGGACCGTTCACATCGATGCCGAGCCTTCGTCGTTAGCAGCAGGGCGGCCTGATGTCGTCATTGGCTGTTGCTGGATGGCGCTATTGGCTTCGGCAACGGCGGTCGATGCGGCGATCATCCGCATTGTCGGTGAAACGCTGCATCCATTCGAGATTGGCTTTTTCCGGGTAAGCTTCGCACTCATTCTGATCATGCCCTGGATGCTGCGATCCGGTCTCGATGAGCTTCGCACCAACTATCTCTTGGTCCACGGTCTTCGTGCCGCGCTGAAGCTCGCAGCACAGATCGCTTACTTTTATGCCGTTCTCGTCATGCCGCTCGCCGATGTCGCGGCGATCGGGTTCACCAAGCCGATGTTCGTGGCTATGGGCGCGTTCCTGTTTCTCGGCGAGATCATGCGCGTTCGGCGCTGGGCGGCAATCGCCCTTGGTTTCATCGGTGTGTTGATCGTCCTTAGACCAACCGGGGAAATTTTCGACCCACGCGTGCTGAGTGCGCTCGCTGCAGCCATCGGCCTCGCCGGTGTGGCGCTGATGATGAAATACCTCTCATCCCGTGAGACGACATCGCGCATTCTCGCCTGGAACCTGATGATCTCGGTGCCGGTGGCGCTGGTGCTGGCGATCCCGGTTTGGGTTACGCCGACACCCTATCTCCTGATGCTCCTTCTCTTACAAGGAGCGCTCGGCGCGCTCGCTCAGTTCAGTGCGGCCCGCGGCATGCGCCTCGCCGATGCCTCCGTGCTGACCGCCGTCGAATTCATCCGCCTACCGCTGGTCGCAATGATCGCCTATCTCATGTTCGGCGAGATCGCGGACTTCTGGACCTGGATCGGCGCACTCGTCATCTTCGCCGCCACCTTCTACCTCGTCCGGCGCGAAGTCGCCTTGGCGAAGTCGGTAACGCCGACTGCGTAGGCTTTGTCGTCAGAACTCACCCGGTGAAGTTCGGGCAACCGATTGCCGATTACTCCGCTGCAGTCTGCGATGGCGCTTGCAGCGCCTCGCCCGGCTCCGGATAAGGCCAGAGCTCGTTCATGGGGATGGATTTCCCGGTATCGGTCTGGATGCGCACATGATAGCGCTTCAGGCGCCTCGGTTCGTGAACGCCGCAGGAATGCGCGATGACGCCGATCTCCTTCTCCATGCTCTTGGCATAGTTTGCGACGCGGTATTGTTTTTCCCTCGGTACCAGGCCGCGCTGCAGATCCTTGTTGTGGGTGGTCACCCCTGTCGGGCAGGTGTTCTTGTTGCATTTCAGCGCTTGAATGCAGCCGAGCGCGAACATGAAGCCGCGGGCCGACACCACGAAATCAGCGCCGGTGCAAAGGGCCCAGGCCACCTCTGTCGGGGTGATCAGCTTGCCTGAAGCGATGACCTTCACCCGGTCCTTGAGATCGTAGCGAATGAGCTGATCCACGACCATCGGCAGACTCTCGAAGATCGGCAGACCCATATTGTCGATCAGGCTTTGCGGTGCCGCACCCGTGCCGCCGTCGGCGCTATCGACCGTGATGAAATCAGGAGCACTCTCGATACCACGCCGATGCACCTCCTCGAACAGCTTGCCCAGCCAGACGACGCCGGAAATCACTGATTTGAAGCCGACAGGCTTGCCGGTGGTTTTTCGTACACGATCGATGAAGTCGAGCAGCTCGCCGGGATTGTCGATCTCGACGTGACGGTTCGGGCTGATGCTGTCCTTGCCGATGGGGATACCACGGGTCTTGGCGATTTCCGGCGTCACCTTGTCGCCAGGCAGGATGCCGCCCTTGCCAGGCTTGGCGCCCTGGCTGAGCTTCACCTCGAACATCTTCACTTCGGGATGAGCAGCGACCTCGGCGAGCTTTTTCTCCGAAAACGTGCCGTCCTCATCGCGGCATCCATATTTCGCGGTGCCGATCTGAAAAATGATGTCGCAACCGCCTTCCAGGTGAAACTCGGACATCGCACCCTCGCCGGTATTGTACCAGCAGCCGGCATGACCGGCCCCGCGTGAGAGGGACTTCACGGCGACCCGGGAAAGCGCCCCGTAGGACATGCCGGAGATGTTGAAGATGCGCGAATGGCTGTAGGGATTTTTGCAATGGGGTCCGATGGTGACGGCGGGTGTCTCTTCCGCATCCTTGTCCAGGGTCGGGAAGGGGCAGGCGACGAACATCGGTGTGCCGACCGGGCGAAGGTCGCGGGTCGAACCGAAGGCGACTGTATTGTCGACGCCGTTGGCCGCGCGATTGGCCCAGGTGCGCTGCGCCCGGTTGAACGGCAGCTCTTCCCGGTCCATCGCGAAGAAATACTGGCGGAAAAACTCGCCGAGATGTTCGAACAGATAGCGAAGGCGACCGATCACCGGATAGTTGCGCCGGACCGTGTTGGTCGTCTGGGTCTTGTCGATCACGTAGAGGACCACGATGCCCAGGATGACGCAGCCGATCACAAAGACCAGGAGCGTCGCCAGGAAATTGAGGGTGGTCAGCACAAATCCCGGCAACATCTCGAACATGATCTAAACTCCTCCAATGTCTGTCATCAGCCGTCTTTGGCCAGACCTTAGCGGCATTTCCGATTGTGCGCGCTCACAAAAGAGCGATGAGCTTTTGATCGGGCTTTTCGAACTACGAGCCGGCTGCAGATGAGGCTTCAGTCGTCAGATCGAGGCGCATCGTCCGATGGGGAATGCCATCCTCATCGAAATCCTCGCCATAGACGATGAAACCGTGCTTGGCGTAGAAGTTGAGCGCGTAGGTCTGCGCGTGCAGCTTCACTTCGCGAAATCCACGCGCGCGGAGATGCTGCAGGGCGGCGTCGATCAGGGCGGCACCGACCGCGCGTCCACGCGCTTCCTTCAAAACTGCAACCCGCTCGATCTTAGCGGCCTTATCGCTGATCGGCCGAAGGCGGAGTGTGCCGACCGCACTTCCTCCCTCTGTTGCGAGCAGATGATCGGCGCCGTCGTCCAGTCCATCGAACTCCAGCAGTGGATCGATCCGCTGCTCGTCAATGAACACCGCTTCACGAATGGCAAACGCTGCCTTGCGTTCCCAATCTTCGGCAATTTGGATGATTTGAACGGCATCCATGATAAGGTGATCCGATTTTCGTGGAAGATGACGCGCCAAGCATAGACATTACCCCCCTGGCTTTGGCAAGACGGTTGGGCACCTGAGGAATTTCTCCCATGAAGACTTTTTTGACACTCGCCGTTCTCCTCGGTTTTCTCGCTATATCCACGGCGTTTGGCTACTGGGTCTGGATGGAACTCGACGAGGTCGAGATGAGTCATCACGGATGGATTGCGCTGACGCTCGGGACCGTCTTCACCTTCCTGGTGGGGGCAGGGCTCATGGCGCTGGTTTTTTATAGCCACCGACGCGGCTATGACGATCGCGCTAGCCGGCCGGATGACTGAAATCCCGATCATCGGCGCTTTCACCAAGACAGAGACTGGCTGATCTGCTAAGAGACAATTTCAGAATTGTGGTCCAAAAGGCTTTGTTTGGCGCGTAAGAAGAAAATTCACAGAAAATTCAATGTCTCGGGAGCGTCATGCGTGCGGGGAGCGCAAAGCGTGCTATGGGGAACGACATTGAGATGAGTGAAAAAAGAACGGGGCGTCGCTTGGCCTTGCCTGTCCTGGGCATGGTGGCGATCGGTGCGGTCGCTGCGGGGGGAGCCTGGTTTTTTCAAGATGACACCGTCGTTCCCGGTGATGCGACTGACCTCGACCAGGTGGCGTTTGGCTCGAGGATCTACAGTCGCATCTGTGCGAATTGCCACGGAACAGGACTTGACGGACAGCTTGGCTGGGAAGAGCCGCTCAAGGACGGGACGCGCCTTGCACCGGCGCATAGCGCCGAAGGCAAGACCTGGCGCCGCGGAGACCAAGCGCTGTTCGAAGTGGTCAAAGTTGGCGGCGAAACCTTAAAGCCTGATGGCGGGGTCAGCCGCATGCCCGGCTTTGGCGACAAGCTGACCGATGACGAAATCTGGGCCGTCATCGCTTTCATCAAGAGCACCTGGCCATCCAGCGTTCAGGATGCGCAGCAAAACGCTGCAGCAGAATAGTGGTATGACCACGTCATCTGGTTGTCGATGCCTTCGAAGAACGTTTCTGCAGTCCGCAGGGTTTGCGGTTTTTTGTCGGAAAGGCTGGGGCGACGTGCATACCAACATCGTGGTCGATGATCAGTCTATGAAGTGGTCACACAACTAACTCCCGACCTTCAAGGTCGACACCAGTCCTCTGAGGGCGGTGAGTGCGCTCAGTGCGGTAATCTTGCCGGTGCGCGCATTGATCTCGCTCGGGATGTTCTCGATGGCCATCTCGAAGCGGGCACTGTCTGCCTCGACCGTGATGCGATGGGTGTTGCGGGAAACCCCGGGGTCCGCCCAGATCTCGAGCCTGGTTCGATCGGGGCCGATGCCTGCAAGCGAGAGGGCTGCCGCGACATTCACATTCGCGGGGAAACCCTTGGCGCCATCCCTGGCACTTCCCTCGAAGATCTTGAGCGGCGCCGAAAGATCGGCGATGTCGATGTCGTTCTCGACGAGATAGGGAGCTCCGATCAGTCCGCCCGGCGGCTTCCGGGTGACCATTTTGACCTCATGGATCTCACCTTCGGCCGCAGCGCGCACGGCATCCAGGCCTAGGAGAGCGCCAGTCGGCACGACGATGCGGCCGCCTGCGCTTTCTGCTAGCGCCAGCAGATCATCATGGATCAACAGAGCGCCGATGCTGAGTGGGACGAAGATCCTCCCCCTTTCCAACGCAGGCTCGGCGATCTCGCGAAAAACAGAGGCCGGCGCGCATTCGACCACGATGTCCGCCTGCTCGGCCAGTTCCCTAAGCGGCAGGACCGGTACCTCGGTCCGAAAGGCCGCCATATTGGCGCGAGCCTTTTCCTCGTCGCGCCCACTAATGGCGGCGAGCACCAAACCCGGCACCCCTAGATCGAGCCTCGCAGCAATCTCCCGCCCGATCGCCCCAAATCCACCAATGGCCACTTTCAGCTCATGCATCGAAGAGGGCGTGCCGCCAGTCATGCAGAGTCTCCATCAAGTTCGCGGTCCAGTACGCTACTGGAATTCGAGGAGGAGGTCTTTCGCGTCGATCTGACTGCCAGCGCCGATCAGTATGCGCTTGATCGTGCCGTTGCGATCCGCATTCAGGGCGGTTTCCATCTTCATCGCCTCGATGGTCATCAGGAGGTCGCCGGTCTTGACCTTCTGGCCCTCCTTGACCGCGAGTGTTGCGACCATGCCGGGCATGGGGGCCGCTAGATGGGCGGGATTACCTTCCTCGGCCTTGGGCGGCTTCGTGGTGGTCGCGGTCTTCTGCCGATCGCTCACCCTGGCCACGCGCGGCTGGCCGTTGACCTCGAAGAAGAGACGCACCAGCCCTTCGTCGTCGGTCTCGCCGATCGCGACAGCGCGGATCATCATGGTCTTGCCCGGCTCGAGATCGACGGCGATCTCATCGCCTGGCTTCATGCCGTAGAAATAGGCCCCAGTCGGGAGGACGGCGACGGGACCATAGGTCGCCCGGCTCCTGGCATAGTCCAGAAAAACCCGGGGATACATGAGGTAGGAGCAGAATTCCTCATCGGTGATTTTTCGCGCGGCCTCGGTTTCGGCCTCCTTTCGAAGCATTTTCAGATCGGCGGGCTTCATGGTCTCGCCCGCCCGCTTTTTCAGCGGCTTCTTGCCCTTCAGCACCTTTTTCTGCAGGGCTTTGGGAAAGCCTCCCGGTGGTTGACCGATATCGCCCCTGAAGAAGCCGACCACGGATTCGGGGAAGGCGATCTCCTGCTTCGGATCCTCGACGTCCTCGCGGGTGAGACCGGCCGCCACCATGGAAAGCGCCATGTCGCCGACGATCTTGGACGACGGCGTCACCTTGATCACGTCGCCGAACATCATGTTGACGTCGGCGTAGGTCTTGGCGACCTCGTGCCAGCGACCCTCCAGGCCCATGGCGCGCGCTTGTTCCTTCAGATTGGTGAACTGCCCGCCCGGCATTTCGTGCAGGTAGATCTCGGACGATCCGGCGCGCATGTCACTCTCGAACGCAGCATATTGAAGGCGCACCGCCTCCCAATAGTCGGAGAACGCCCGGATCTCCTCTGGTTCGAGGCCCGTTGCCCGTTTGTGACGGTGCAGGGCCGTCGCGATGGCGCCGAGATTGGGCTGGGAAGTGAGGCCTGAAAGGCTGTCCATGGCAAGATCGACCGCATCCGCGCCCGCTTCCGCCGCCGCCAGCACCGACGCGGCCGCAATGCCGCTCGCATCATGTGTATGGAAATGGACCGGCAGACCGGTCTCGTCCTTGATCGCTTTCACCAGAATGCCGGCCGCATCGGGTTTGCAGACGCCGGCCATGTCCTTGATGCCGATGATGTGCGCGCCGGTTTTTTTTAGCTCCCTGGCCAGCTTCAGATAGTAGTGGAGGTCGTATTTGGAACGTGCCGGATCGAGCATGTCACCGGTGTAGCAGATCGCCGCTTCACAAAGCTTGTCGCACTCCAGAACCGCGTCGATCGAAACCTTCATGTTCTCGACCCAGTTCAGCGCATCGAAAATGCGGAAGAGATCGATACCGCTTGCGGCGGCCTGGCGTGTGAAGGTCTGGACGACATTGTCGGGATAGCTGGTATAGCCGACGCCGTTGGAACCGCGCAGCAGCATCTGCAGCAGGATATTCGGCATGGCGGCACGCAGCGCGTGCAGGCGTTCCCAGGGGCATTCCTGCAGGAAACGCATGGAAACGTCGAAAGTGGCGCCGCCCCAGCACTCCATGCTGAACATTTCCGGCAGATTGCCCGCATAGCTTTTCGCAATCGCGATCATGTCGTAGCTGCGCATGCGGGTGGCGAGCAGGGATTGGTGGGCATCGCGCATGGTGGTGTCGGTGATAAGAAGGCGCTTTTCCTTCAGCATCCACTCGGCGAAACCCTTCGGCCCAAGTTCGTCCAGGAGCTGTTTGGTGCCTTTAGGCGGCGCGTCCGCCTTCGGTTTCGGCGGCACGGGCGTCAGCGCATGCGCCGGCGGTCGCTGGCGATCTTTCACTTCCGGGTGACCGTTCACGGTGACATCGGCGAGATAGGTCAGGAGCCGGGTCGCGCGATCCCGTCTGGGTGCGAGGTCGAACAGCTCGTCATGCTCGTCGATGAAGCGTGTGGTGTACTCTGCCGCCCTGAATACGGGGTGGGCGATCAGGTTCTCGACGAAGGCGAGATTGGTCGCAACGCCGCGAATGCGGAACTCGCGAAGTGCCCTGTCCATGCGCGCGATCGCTTCCTCGGGGCCGGGCGCCCAGGCGGTGACCTTCTCCAGCAGGCTGTCGTAATAGCGGGTGATCACCGCGCCTGAATAGGCGGTGCCGCCATCCAGGCGAATGCCGAAACCGGTGGCGCCCCGATAGGCGGTGATGCGGCCGTAATCGGGAATGAAATTGTTGAGTGGATCCTCCGAGGTGACCCTGCATTGCAGCGCATGGCCGTTCAGCTTGATCGCATGCTGCGGCGGCACGCCGGTTTCCTCGACATTGCCGATATGACCGCCTTCCGCGATCCGGATCTGCGCCTTCACGATGTCGATCCCAGTCACCTCTTCGGTCACGGTGTGCTCGACCTGGATGCGCGGGTTGACCTCGATGAAATAGAAAGCGCCGCTATCGACGTCCTCCAGGAACTCGACCGTGCCGGCGTTCTCATAGCCTGAATGACGGGCGATCTTCAGCGCCAGCTCGCAGAGTTGGCCGCGCCGGCCCTCGTCGAGCTGCGGGGCAGGGGCGCGCTCGACCACCTTTTGATTGCGGCGCTGCACCGTGCAGTCACGCTCGAACAGATGGACGATATGGCCGTGCTTGTCGCCGAGGATCTGCACTTCGAGATGGCGTGCGCGCTGCACCAGCTTTTCCAGATAGACATCGCCGCGCCCGAAGGCCGCCTCGGCCTCGCGTGAACCGGCGCGCACGTTCTCGACCAGCGCCTTCTTTGAATGGATCGGACGCATGCCGCGTCCGCCGCCGCCCCAGCTCGCCTTCAGCATCAGCGGGTAGCCGATGGCATCCGCCATCAGGGCCACCTTCTTCATGTCAGCGGGCAGAACGCCGGTGGCCGGCACCACAGGCACACCGGCGGCGTCTGCGACGTTGCGTGCGCTGACCTTGTCGCCTAGGCGCTTCATGGTCTCGGGCGTCGGGCCGATAAAGGTAATGCCGGCCTCGTCACAGGCCTCGGCGAGGTCAGGATTCTCCGAAAGCAGGCCATAGCCCGGATGCAGGGCATCGGCCCCGGCGATCTTGGCGATGCGGATGATACCCTCGATGTCGAGATAGGCCTTGACCGGCCCCAGGCCCTCGCCGACTCGATAGGCTTCGTCCGCCTTGAAGCGATGCAGCGACAGCTTGTCCTCTTCGGCGTAGATCGCGACCGTGCGTTTGCCAAGTTCATTGGCAGCGCGCAGTACGCGAATGGCGATCTCACCGCGATTGGCGACCAGCAGCTTTTCGAATGTCTTCATGCCCACCTGTTTCCGATCAAGACGCATCGGCGTCTGCAAGACGCGCTCAGTCCTCAGCCATGGCGCCATGCGCCATAAAATCAGTCAGTATGCGACGGCAGGAAAACGCAAGTCCCCTGGTCGAGGCAGGGCCAGGTTTCAAGGCAATGAAATCCAAGCGCTTTTTTGGAAGCTTTAGTTCAACCAAACGTCATGTCACGACTGGTTCTGCTACGAGCAGGATCAGGTTACCCGACGTTCAGGAAATCCCGATACCAGGGCATTGCCGCCTTGATTCCGTCGGCAACCCGAAATGCGGGATCGTAGCCGAGGAGCCGGCGAGCCTTCGAGACGTCCGCTTGGGAGTGACGAACGTCGCCGACACGAAATTCCTGGTAAACCGGATCAACCCCGACCTCAGCGCCGAGCGCTTCGAGTGAGGTCTTGATCATCTCGTGCAGCTCGTTCAGCGAGGTGCGGTCGCCCACCCCGACATTGTAGACTTCGTTCTGGGCCTCATCGCCAGCCATCACCGCCATGATGTTGGCTTGCACGACGTTATCGATATAGCAGAAATCCCGGCTGGTCTCGCCGTCGCCATTGATGCGGATGGCCTCACCCTTCAGCATCGCCGATACCCATTTCGGGATCACGGCGGCATAAGCGCCATCCGGGTCCTGGCGGCGACCGAACACGTTGAAATAGCGAAGACCGATCGCTGAAATTCCGTAAGTGCGGGCAAAGACGTCGGCGTAGAGCTCGTTCACATATTTGGTGACCGCATAGGGAGAGAGTGGTTTGCCGATGCGATCTTCGATCTTGGGTAGGGCTTCGTGATCGCCATAGGTGGAGGAGGAAGCGGCATAGACAAAGCGCGAAACGCCCTCGTCGCGCGCAGCCACCAGCATGTTGACGCTACCGTCGATATTGACCGCATTGGTCAACAGAGGATCATCGATGGAGCGCGGTACCGATCCCAATGCCGCTTGGTGCAGCACGAAGTCGGCATCCGCAACCGCGCGCCTGCAGGCGTCCAGGTTTCGGATGTCGCCCTCGAACATGCGAAAACGCTGCAGCGAGGACGGCTCGACCACGCTTTCGAGATCGGCGAGATTATGCTGATGGCCGGTTGAGAAGTTATCGAGACCGACCACGATCTGCCCGAGATTGAGCAGTGTCTCTACGAGATTGGAACCGATGAAGCCAGCGGCCCCGGTCACCAGCCAGCTCTTCGGGCTGTGCTGTAGTGCCGTTTTTACATCGTCATAGGACCTTGTGGTCACCGTCTTGATCTCCAATTGATCGGCAGAAATTGTCGCCAGCATCACTCCAGAACGAGCTACTTACCGGGTTGTCGAGTACTCGCCAAGGGCGGACCTTGGGGTTTTTCCAGCGGGAGCGGGCGAGGGCGGGCTTGGTCTACTCCGTCTTCATCTCGATTCCGACCTTCTTGTTGACGAAGTCCAGGCTGTATGTGCTGGCGATATCGAGGTCGTCCGGATAGATCCCCGCATCCTTCGCGAATTTGAGAAATCCGCCCCAGCGGTCTTCGGTCATGGCGCCGATCCCGAGCGCCTCGCTATCGCCCGAGTCCACGATGCCATAAGACTTCAGCGTCTCGATCGAAAATGCGATCTGCTCGTCGGTCATATCGGGGTTATCGGCCTTGATCAGTGCATTGGCAGGTGCTGGATCGCCATAAAGATAGCTGTACCAGCCCTCAACCGAGGCATCGACGAAGCGCTGCACCAGGTCGGCATTCTCGTCAACCAGGGCGCGGGGGGCCTCGATCATGGTCGAGTAGCTGTCATAGCCGCTGTCGGCGAGCAGATGCACCACGGGTTCGAATCCGCCTTCGCGCTGGATCGCGAATGGCTCGGAAGTCACATAACCCTGCTGGATCGCCTGATCATCTACGAGGAAAGGTGCCGAATTGAAGGTGTAAGGCCGGATCTGATCGTCGGTATAGCCATAGGTCGCCTTCAACCAGGCCCAAAAGGTCAGGCGGGCATCGTTCGAGATCAGGATCGGCTTGCCGACGAGATCCTCCAGGCTGTCATGGCCGACATCCGGATGCGCCATCAGGATCTGCGGCTCCTTTTGAAAGATGGCCGCGACCATCACCGTCGGAATGTCGTTCTCGGCATTGTTGAACGCGGCAAACATGTTGCCGGCCATGTTGAAGTCGATCTTGCCGGCGAGCAGCAATTGCCGATGGTTCACCTGCGGCCCGCCCGGTCGAATGGTCACATCGAGGCCGTGCTTCTCATAGATGCCAGTGGCGACCGCCTGATAGAAGCCGCCATGCTCCGCCTGCGCCTTCCAATTGGTGCCGAAGGTGACCTCGTCGAGAGCGAGTGCTGGCCCTTGAAGGACCACCCATGCAAGTGCTGCCAGAAGTGCTGATTTGATGCTGGTCATGTGGCGTTCTCCTTGGCGGGGTCATCTGGGGCGTCTGTCGCTGTCTTGTTCTTGGAGTGACATAGAAGCAGAATTCTCACCGATCGTCAGCCATGCGCAATGCCAAGTCAGGACAACAGATCATGCATATTGTTCACATCTCCGATCTTCATTTTCTGCGCAAAGGCGTCCTTTCCTTCGGAAAAGTCGACACGCATGCTCATCTGGAGCGTTGCATCGAGGCGATCCACGCCTTCGAGCCGGCGCCGGACATCGTGCTGATCACGGGCGATCTCACCAATGATGGGGATCTTCAAACCTACAGGGCACTCTCGGCTAGGCTCGATGAGCTCTGCCAGCCCTACTATCCGATTCCCGGCAATCACGACGATCGCGAGCTGATCCGCGCTGCTTTTCCGGCGATCAACCAGCTGTCGCCAGCTGGACCGCTTCACTATGCGATCGAGGACTGGCCGGTTCGTATCCTCGCCCTCGACAGCTCGGTCGACGGCAAGCCCTATGGCCGCCTCGGCGAGGCGCAGTTGGACTGGCTGTCGAGGACGCTGGTTGCTGACAGGAACAAGCCGACGCTGGTCATGCTGCACCACCCGCCCTTCAAGACTGGGATCGGTCATATGGACTGGTCGATGCTGCGCGACGGCGAGGCGCTTGGCGCCATCGTTCAAGGGCATCCACAGGTCGAGCGCATCCTTTGCGGCCACGTTCACCGTGCAATCCAGACCCGCTTTGCCGGCACGATCGCCCAGATTCCGCCCGGCATCGCCCACCAGGTCAAGCTGACACTCGGCGAGGGCAGGGGGCCCTGGAACATGGAACCTCCGAGCTTTCTTTTACATCGCTGGAACGAGGAGAGTGGGTTGGTTACTCATCAGGTCTCCATCGGTGACTTCGAGCCGGAAGGCGGATTTGGCGATCCGCATTCGGGAGAACCGATGGATGATCAGCTGTGAGCTGATTTGCTCGCATAATACCATCATAAGCCGGATGCGAGCAGAGCCCTAGAGCCCTTCTCAAAAGTTCGTGACGTCGCTATCGCCACGCGGCCTTCGACATCAGCGTGGCAATTTTTCCTCTTCTGCCTGATAGTTCCCCGATAGAAAAAAATCCCAGATCGCCCAACCGAGCGCGCACGAAGCGAGCCAGAACCACATGCTGCCGGGTTCCGACCAGCTCTCGAAGCCGAGCCATGCAGCGCAAAAGACCGTGACGCCGATCCGTCTCGATAGCGGGCACAGCCAGGGATGAGGTTCATTCTTGAAAGCCATGACGCCACCCTAGCGGCGCCCAGGTCGCTTTACATCCCCTCGGCGATCCGTTTCATGCGTTCTTCAGAATCCGGATGCGTCGAGAGGTAGTCCGGGAAGCCGCCTTCCCCTTCGCCGGTCATCCTCAGGAGAATGTCGCCAAGCTCGGTTGGCTCGATACCCATGTCATTCAACATGGCGACTGCATAGTCATCGGCTTCCAGCTCGAAACCGCGGGAATATTTGAGCTGCACCAGCATCGTAGGGAGTGCCGCGGAAATCGACGTCAGTGAGGCGAGATCGCCCGTTAAGCTGGCGATCATCAGGGCGACCGATGAGTTCTGCAACACAGCCCTTAGCGAATGCCTGTGGCGGATATGGCCAATTTCATGGGCTAGCACCGCCAGCACCTCGTCCTCATGATCGGCAAGTCGGACCAGCTCATCGGTCATGATGATGATCCCGGACGGCAAGGCGAGCGCATTCGCTCCGATCACCGGACTGGAGCGAAAGACGAGCTTTACGCGTCCGGGTCCGAGATCGCTCCGTTCGACCATGTCGACGAACCGGTGGCGAAGGTCACTCCTCTGCTCGTAGTCCAGGTTTGTTGGCTCGAACAGAAAGTCATCCAAAGCGGCGAGCGCGTCGTCTCCGAGCATCTCATCGACCTCGCGTGGCAAGGCGAAAGCCGCCTTCTTGGCGAGATAGGGCACACCATATTCGACGGCTGCCCAGCCGAAGGCAATGGTGAGCGCCAGCATTGTCAGGATCCAACGAAGCTTGCTTTCCAACAGGTGCTGCGCCAGGTGAAAACGGCCGCCAGGCAGGCTTGGCACGAGACGATCGACCATGTCGTTCTCGCCGACCTCCAGGCTGGCGCCGCCATCGAGATAGATGAAGCGGGGCGTGTCGCCAACTCGAGGGGCCACCTTGATCTGCTCCAGCGGAAAGGAGAGTTCGCCGACATCATCGCCTTTGATCACCAGCGCTCCACCGCCGTCATCGAGTTCGATCTGGACGCTGTGACGACGCGACGACGTACCGTCGAAGAAGGAGCCGGTAAAGGCAAGCGGCATCAGACGCCGAGCCCCAGATCGAGATCCATGCCTTCGCCGAGCTCGCTGCCGTAAGCCTCATCCTGCTTTTGCTGATCGCTGACAAGCGCCTCCAGATCGCCACACGGGAAAAGGCTCATCTGCTCGACTTGGTAACGCGTCATCCGGATTTTTGCCCAGGGAATCATCAGGCCGAAGCTGAACACAATGACGACCAAGTTGGACAATCTGATCCAGATAAACCGAGAGAGCTTCAGCTCCAGCTTGAGCTGATGGCCGCCGATCTTGGTATTGTTGAGGAAATAACTCTGCAGCTTGACGGCGAGATAGCCGTAGCTGACAATCGCAAGAATGAATGCCGTCCCAATCCAAAAATATTTGATGGGGCTGAATTCCAGAAAAATCGACAGGTCGATGTTTTCTGGATCCAGTTTTGTTTCTCCGACGCCAGTAATAAATGCTGCGCCATAAATGGCTATCGCGACCAGGCTGATTGCGAGAGTTATTGCATAATACTTGTAGAATGCACCAACTTTGCCATCAAAGGTAAATTCAGTTTGGCCGTAACGCGAATTGGTGACGAAGAATTTCCTGGTAAGGTAGACCGTATACGGCCAAAGGGCGCCAATGGTCAGAAAACTGAGCACGGGCATGAGGACGTAAAGCTTCGCCGCTTCGGCAGTCCGGCCGATGAAACCGAACTGCACATTGCGATAGCTGGAATTATAGGCATTGAAAGACAGGGCACGAACGACCACCCAGGGCGTGATGACCACCATTGCGAGGATGAAAATCCAGATCAGGGCGGGAACGAAGGAGGAGCAAAGGGCGTAGGCGAAGAAAAAGGCAAAGGTGATCAAACGCCCTTTCAAGATCTGAACGGGCGACGCCAGATAATCGAACGTGCTGCCGTCCAGCTTGGTGTTGCCATAAAAATAGCGCTTGGTCCGCACCTTCGCCCAGGCCGAATAGATACCGAGCGTGACGACCGACAGCAGCAGGTTGACGATCCAGATACCGAAATATTCACCGGCCTTGCCGGTAAAAGCGAAAGGCAGGCCCGAATGTTTCTCATCCGGCGCGACCAAATCCGGTGCAAGAGTTTTATTCAGGGCGAAGGCCATCAACATCTCCCGCTGCTGGTCGACGCCGCGTATTTATGCAACGTCATATGAGTTGATGAAATCCCACCGAACCTCCACTGTTTCTGGAAGAGGCTGCGGAGGTTCAGCCTTCAGATCACATTCTCTCAAAAGTCCAAGCATACTCCGATCTGCAGATCATGTCCCGTGAGGTCGTCTTTGCTGCTGACCTCGATGGCCACTGGCTGTGCAGTCCATTCAACACATGATCTCGTCGAAATCACTGATGGCGCTCACAGGCCGCGGGCCATTGGGTCCGCCGATGTCGATTTGAACAGGACAGCGATCTTGCCCGATGCGTCGTCATATGCTCGTTTCCACGACAATGCCTCGTTGTACCATCAAGGGTTTCCGTGCCATGGATCAGCTTCTTTCTATCGATAATATCTCAACCCTCTTGATGCTCATCCTGCTGCAGGCGGTTCTGGGCTTCGATAATCTTCTCTATATTTCGATCGAATCCAAACGTGTGCCGGCAGAGAGTCAGGCGAGCGTGCGCCGGCTCGGTATCGGCCTTGCCATCATCCTGCGCATCATTCTCCTGTTCGTGGTCATCCAGGCCATTCAGTATTTCCAAGCACCCTTCTTCAGCTTCCATAAGGCGGGCTTCGTCGAGTGTTCCTTCAATGTTCATGCGGCGATCACCTTGCTCGGCGGCGCCTTCATCATCTACACGGCGATGAAGGAAATCGCCCACATGCTCGCAATCGACGAACTGGAGGGGCGCCCCGGCTATGGCGGCTCACGCTCGGTCGCCTCGGCTGTCACCTGGATCGTTTTGATGAACCTGGTCTTCTCATTCGATTCGATCCTTTCGGCGATGGCGCTGACCGATGTCTTCTGGGTGATGGCGACGGCGATCATCATTTCGGGTGTGCTCATGGTCTGGCTCTCGGATCACGTTGCCGTTTTCCTGCAGAAAAACCGCATGTACGAGGTGCTCGGTCTCTTTGTCCTCTTCATCGTGGGCATCCTCCTGGTCTCGGAGGGCGGTCACCTCGCTCATCTGAAGCTTTTCGGCTATGCGATTGAGCCCATGGCGAAGAGCACCTTCTATTTCGTCATCGCTGTGCTGGTCATCGTGGATCTGGTGCAGGGGCGCTATCAGAAGAAACTGTTGGCGCAGAAGGCCCTGGAGAAAGCGGGCCTTTGAGCCTTCACTGCAGCATGAAGCCGCCATCGACCACGATGACCGATCCGGTGATGTAGCGCCCGGCGTCGGAGGCGAGCAACAGGAGGGCGCCATCCAGGTCCTCGGGCTCGCCATAGCGTCGCTGCGGGACTTTTTTGACCATCTGCTGGCCGGTCTGGCTGCGAAGAAAGTCGCGGTTGATGTCGGTCTCGATATAGCCGGGCGCCAGCGCATTGACGCGGATATCATGGCGCGCAAGCTCCAGCGCCATGGTTTTGGTCACCTGCCAGATCCCGCCCTTCGAGGCGGCATAGGGGCCGAGATGGCCGATCACCTCAAGCGCCAGGACCGAGGCGATATTGACGATCGCCCCACCGTCACCGCGCCCGACCATGCGGCGAGCGGCTGCTTGCGCAACGAAGAATGCGCCTTTGAGGTTGGTGCCGACCACCTTGTCCCAATCCGCCTCGGTCTGTTCCAGGACCGATTTCGAGACGGCGACGCCGGCATTGTTGACCAGGATATCCAGCGGCCCCAGGTCATCCGATGCCTGCTCGAAACAGGCCTCGATCGACGAAGCATCGGTCACGTCCAGCCTGGCAACGGAGGCCACCCCGCCACGCCGTTCGATATCAAGCTTGAGGCTGTCCAGCTTCTCGACCTGACGCGCCGCCAGCGCGACCTTGGCGCCGCGCTCGGCCAGGGTTGTCGCGAAGCGCGTTCCGAGGCCCTGGGAGGCGCCGGTCACCAGGGCAACCTTGCCATCGAGATCGAACGGATCGGTCATTCCAGAGGTCCCCCGGCCAGACGTTCCGGCGGTGTGCAGAAACTGTAGGGATCGCCGTCACTTTCAGCCTGCGTCTTGACCTCGCGCCTCGCGACGCCGCGCAGATGAACCTCGTCTGGCCCATCGATGAACTGCAAGGCACGCCCCCAACTCCAGAGGAAGGCGAGCGGCGTGTCGGGCGTAAGGCCCATGGCGCCGAAGACCTGCATTGCCCGATCGATCACCCGTGTCTGCAGGCGCGGCACCACCACTTTGATCATGGAAACATCGTTTCTCGCCGCATGATTCCCCTCCTTGTCGATTAACCAAGCGGCGCGCAGAATCAGAAGCCGTGCCTGGTCGACCTCCATCCTCGTGAGCGCGATCCACTCGGCGACCGTGCCGTGGTCATGCAGTTTCCGGCCGAAGGTCTCGCGTTCGCCGGCTCGGCGACACATCAGCTCAAGCGCCAATTCACACTGGCCGATCGAGCGCATGCAATGATGAATGCGCCCGGGGCCAAGTCTGGCCTGGGCAAGAGAAAAACCTTTGCCCTCCTCGCCGAGGAGATGGTCGATTGGGACGCGCACCTTGTCGAAGACGAGCTCGCAGTGACCTTCGGGGGCCGTATGATGCATGATCGGGAGATTGCGAACCACGCTTAGCCCGCGGCTATCCATAGGCACCAGCACCATGGAATGGCGCGCATGAGGCTCGCCGTCCGGGTTGCTGACGCCGAGGCAGATGCAAAGCTTGCAGCGCGGGTCAGCGGCGCCGGTGATGAACCATTTCCGCCCGCTGATCACATAGTCATCGCCATCACGCTCGATACATGTCGCGATATTGGTGGCATCGGAGGAGGCGACTTCGGGCTCGGTCATGGCAAAGCAGGAGCGGATGTCACCGTTCAGGAGCGGATTGAGCCAGCGCTCTCGCTGCTCTTCCGTTCCAAACATGTGCAGGAGCTCCATGTTACCGGTATCCGGTGCCGAGCAGTTGAAAAGCTCGGAAGCCCAAAATACCCGGCCCATCACCTCGGCAAGCGGCGCATAGTAGAGATTGGAGAGCCTAGTGCCGGGCTCATGCTCCTCAAGGCCCGGCAGAAACAGATTCCAGAGGCCCAGCGCCTTGGCCTCTTCCTTGAGCGGCTCGACCATCGATGGTGGATAGATGCCTGCCGCCACCTCGCGTTCCCAGGCAGGAATTTCAGGGATCACATGCTGCTGCATGAACGCCGTGAGCCGAGCGCGGAGATCCACAACCCTTGATGAGTAGGAAAAGTCCATTCAGCCTCCGATCGCGCGATATTTATGAAGGTCGATTAACCCTCGTTTAAGAATTTTGGCACATGATCCTGCTCATGAACACGCCAGATAACCGCCAAACCCTCTGCGCCGTTGATGCCGAGCTGTTCGACAGCCTGGAAGACGCGATTGCCTTCGTTGCCGCCCGCGGTGGCGGCAAGGTGCACACCGAGCTTGTCGGTAGTCTGCTCGCGGAAATCATTGCCGTGCCGTCAAGCGTCGAACTTGTCCCGCCACGCGGCATGGTGATGAAGCGCCAGAGCGAGGAACCCTCCCAAAGTTAGGGAAGAATTCACGTCATTCGGTTCCCATCGCCAGCGAAGAATATCAGTTTTCGCCTGCCGCAACGGCTTCGAAAGTGTTGAACATGATCACCGCGAAAGGGGACCAGAGATCCCGCCACTCGGCCGGATAGCTCAGCCGCGCTCTAATCATGCGATTGCCGTTCAACCGAGCTGTATCGTAGATGATGCGCCCTTCCTCGACGAGGCCGGCGACGACGAACCAGTCATCGCGCTTTCGCCTGTATTGAACCTCGTATTCGGAATGGAGTTCTTCATAGATCGCCGAAAATCCTTTGGTGCCGTTCTCTCCGGCTCCATCGGATGTCGTGATCAGAAGCTCGCCCTTGCCGTCTTTGCTGACGAACCGACGTCCACTGGGCTCGATCGGACCGCCCTCCGGCAGGAGCCCGCTCGGGTAGCTGAACCGATATCCTTGATCCCTGTCTTCGATGTTGGTCATGCCGTAGCGCGCGCGCAGCAGGTCGGCCTCCTCCAGCAAGGCCGTCTTCTGCTCGCCGGTGAGTGTTCCGGTTCTCTCGACGTTCTGTCGTCCCTGATAAACTTTCACGGCTTCTTGCGTACGTGGGCCAAAGTCGCCGTCGATCAATGCATTATAGCCGCCGACATAGACCAGCGCCTCCTGGATCTGGCGCTTGCTGTCGAGCCACTGGCTCGATGCACTGGTGACGACGCCGTTCGCTGCACTTTCGGCCGCCGGTTCGCGCACGATGCCGTTGGCCTCATCGAGCCGGACCTGAAGCTCATCCAGTTCTGCGTTGATCTCAGGCAGTCGTCCATTGACCTCGACCATCTCCTTATCGATCTGCAGGAGGCGTTCCTCGATGACGGCGAACTGCCGCTTCTCCGCCCTTGTGCCTTTCGATGGCTCGGCTTCCAATGCGCGACGTTGCTGATCCAGCTCCGCAGCTTCCTCGGTCAGCCGAGACTGAGCCATTTTCGCTTCATGAAATTCATTCTTGACCAACCTGATCAGCAGCTTGAGGCGCATCTTGCCGCGATCGATCGTCGGGTTTGCATCCTGACCGTTTTCACTCGTGGCGACCTCGCTCTCGGCAGCTGACTGCGCGTGCGCCTGACTCATGAGATTGATACAACTAGTGAGCGCCAGAACGTGGATGCCAGAGCGAATAATGGCGTTTGCCGACGTCATTCTGAATTCCTCAGACTTATGCGTGTCATGTTCCAGAGAACGTTCCCGATTTGGCCAGGTAAGCTCGCATGGTTGACGTCACTCAGCGTCTCAGGTGAGACGGCAAGTGCCTTTTAGCCGGTTTCGCGCTTTTGGAACAGGACATTGGCGATAAAAGTTAAGACCTCATCGCCCGATCTGTCGGCAACCACGCAGCGAAGCTTGGCAAGGCCGCGATCGGGCTTGGAACGACTGGGCCTGGATTCCAGCACCTCGACCCGGGCATCAAGCACATCACCTGGACGGACCGGCTTCAGCCAGCGCAGCTCATCAAGGCCCGGTGATCCCATCGCCGCAGACCGGCTGAGAAGGCCATCGACGAACAACCGCATGAAAATACAGGCCGTTTGCCACCCGCTGGCGATCACGCCACCATAGATGGTTTCCGCAGCAGCTGCCGGGTCGATATGGAAGGGCTGTGGGTCGTAGCGTTCGGCAAAGGCGATGATGTCCTCTTCGGAGAGCGACTGGCTGCCGAGCCGGTAGACCTGTCCCACTTCGAGATCATCAAGGAAGAGCTTGCTCATCCGCTCATCGATCCTCCTCTTCATTTGAAGTCAACTGAAAACTGAAAAACTGTTGGCATGATCATACCACTAGCCTGCAATGGACCGAAAATTCAAGGTCAACGGTGCTTCGAAGTGAAGGCACGCCCTGTCCGGTGTCGATCCGACTTTACCCTCCAGATTTTTCCTGCAGACTAAAAATGGGGAAAAGGGAGACATGGAGCATGTCGGGCTCGACGATCAAAGCACTCACCTTCGACGTCTTCGGGACTGTGGCGGATTGGCGAAACAGCATCGCCGCCGAGGCCGAAACTCTGCTCGCCAAGGAAGGGCATGCGGTTGACGGCCAGGCCTTCGCACTTGCCTGGCGTGCCCGTTACCAGCCATCAATGGAAGAAATCCGCACCGGACGCCGGCCGTTCGTCAAGCTCGACATCCTGCACCGGGAGAACCTACTGGAAGTGCTTGCTGAATTCGGGATCGAGGGAGTTCCGGCGCCGACCATCGATACTCTGAACCGCGCCTGGCATCGCCTCGTCCCTTGGCCGGATGTTGTCGGTGGCCTCGCCCGACTGAAGCAGCGCCACATCATCGCCCCGCTTTCCAACGGCAATGTAGCACTGATGGTGAACCTCGCGAAACATGCAGGTCTTCCCTGGGATGTGATTCTTGGCGCCGAAATCGCGAACGCCTATAAGCCGGACCCTGACGCCTACCGTCGAGCTGCGGCCCTCCTTGATCTCGCCCCCGACGAATGCCTGATGGTGGCCGCTCACAATAACGACCTTGTGGCGGCCGCGGCCACTGGCATGAAAACCGCCTTCGTTCCGAGGCCCGATGAATATGGTAGGGGCCAAACTACGGATCTTGCCGCAGGGCCGAATGTCGACATTGTCGCCTCCGATTTCCTCGATCTTGCCAGCAAGCTCGAAGCTCGAGGGGCAGAGTTCAATGCTTAAGCGGCGATACGGAGAACTGACGTGAAGGCAAGACTTGCGGTCGATATCGGCGGTACGTTCACCGATATCGCCTTGGAGCAAGGTGAGAAACGCTGGTCGGTCAAAACCCTGACCACACCGAAGGCACCGGCTGAAGGCGTCCTCCACGGCATCACCCAAACGCTCGAGATTGCCGGGCTGGACGGCCGCGACGTGGCGTTGATCATCCACGGCACGACGCTCGCAACCAACGCCATTCTGGAGCGCAAGGGGGCCGTCACGGCCCTGATCACCACCGAAGGTTTTCGGGATGTCCTGGAGATCGGCTACGAGACAAGGTTCGATCAATATGACCTGATGCTCGAAAAGCCGAAGCCTCTGGTGCCGCGCGAGCGCCGTTTCACCATATCTGAGCGCATCGATGTCCATGGTAAGGTGCTGACCCCGCTCGACGAGCAGGCAGTCTTGGGCCTCTTGCCGGCAATCGACGCCCACGATGTCGAGAGTGTAGCGATCGGCTTTCTCCATGCTTACGCCAATCCCGCCCATGAGCGCCGTTGCGCCGAGCTGCTTCAGGCGGAGCGCCCCGATCTCGGCGTGAGCCTTTCCTCCGAGGTTTGCCCCGAAATTCGTGAATATGAGCGCTTCACCACCACCACGGCGAACGCCTATGTCCGCCCGTTGATGTCCGCCTATCTCGGCGAACTCGGTGATCGCCTGGAGGCTGTTGGGATCACGGCACCGCTCTTGCTCATGACCTCGGGTGGCGGTTTGACGACGCTTGCGACCGCTAAGAAATTTCCGATACGTCTCGTCGAATCGGGCCCGGCCGGCGGCGCCATTCTGGCCAGCCGGGTGGCAACGTCGCTTGATCTCGACAAGGTGCTCTCCTTCGATATGGGCGGGACCACGGCAAAAATCTGCCTGATCGAGAACGGCAAGCCCGAGAGCGCCCGCGAGTTCGAAGTCGACCGTTCCGTGCGTTTCACCAAAGGCTCAGGCCTGCCTTTGCGCATCCCCGTGATCGAGATGGTCGAGATCGGCGCAGGTGGCGGCTCGATTGCCCGTATCGACACGCTCGGTCGCATCACCGTAGGCCCGGACAGCACCGGTGCCGATCCCGGCCCCGCCGGCTACGGTCGGGGCGGAAGCTTATCTACAGTGACTGATGCCGACGTCGTCCTCGGCAAGATCGATCCCGAGGCATTCGCAGGCGGTAAGGTCTCTCTCGATCCGGCCCTGTCCAAGAAGGTAATCGCTCAAGCCATCGGTGAACCCTTGGAGCTTTCCGCCGAGCTTGGAGCGTTTGGCGTACAGGAGATGGTCGACGAGACCATGGCCAGCGTTGCGCGTGTACATACGGTCGAGCGCGGCAAGGTGGTTGCCGATCACAGCATGGTGGCCTTTGGCGGCGCTGCCCCCTTGCATGCGGCCAGGCTTGCGGAGAAGCTTGGGATTACCCGGGTGGTGATCCCACCCGATGCGGGGGTCGGCTCGGCGATCGGTTTCCTGAAGGCGCCGATTGCCTATGAAGTCGTGCAAAGCCGCCATCAGCGCCTTCGTCAGTTCGATGCCGATGCAGCGAACGCACTGTTCTCGGACATGCGCAGCGAGGCGGAAGCTGTCGTCCTACCGGCCGCCCCGGATGCCGAGTTCGCCGAGACCCGCCTCGCCTACATGCGCTATTACGGGCAGGGTCACGAGGTGGTGATAACGCTACCCAACCGGCCGCTCACCGCCGATGACGCTGCCCTCCTGCAGGCACGGTTCGATGCAACCTACCAGCAGATCTACCGCCGCATCATCCCCAATGCCGAAGTGGAAATTCTGACCTTCGGCCTGACGCTGGCCACCAGTGGCGGCTCGCCACCGGCTTTTCAAGAGGTTAGTGCTGGCAACAGCAGCCCGGAGCAGCAAGGCAGACGTCATGTGTTCGACGGCGATCGCGGCGAGATGGTCGACATCCCCGTCTACCGACGCGATGATCTTCGCGCAGGCTGTCGGATCGAGGGACCTGCCCTCATCCAGGAAGAACAGACTACCACCCTGGTAACCAGCAGCTTTACCACAGCGCTCGCAGCTGATGGCGCCATCATCCTGGAGAAACGATCGGGAGAACTGACATGACCCCCGAGCAATCGCCGGCCCAAAGTCAAAAGAAAATCCGGCTGCAGGTGATGTGGCATCGGCTGATCGCCGTCGTCGAGGAGCAGGCTCAGGCCTTGCTGCGCACCGCGTTCAGCCCGATCGTCCGCGAATGCGGCGACCTTTCGGCCGGCGTCTTCGATCTCGAAGGGCGGATGCTCGCCCAGGCGGTCACCGGCACGCCCGGCCACATCAACTCCATGGCGGCGGCCGTCAATCACTTCATCCGCCATTTTCCGCTTGAAACAATGCAGGAAGGCGACGTCTACATCACCAATGATCCCTGGATGGGTACGGGCCATCTAAACGACTTTACGCTCACTACCCCCTGTTTTCGTCGAGGTCAGCTGGTGGCGCTTTTCGCCTGCACTTCGCATCTGACCGACATCGGCGGCGTCGGCACGGGACCTGATGGCACCGATGTCCACATGGAAGGTCTCTATATCCCGATGCTCAAGCTCGCTGATCGAGGCGAGATGAACGAGACTCTGCTCGCCATGATCCGCGCCAACACCCGCCAGCCGGTCGAGACCGAAAGCGACGTCTACTCGCTCGCCGCCTGCAACGACATCGGTTGCGAGCGCCTGGTCAAGATGATGGACGAGTTCGCCATCGACGGGCTCGGCCCGCTCGCCGACTATATTTGTGAGAGCTCGGAAAAGGCCGTGCGCTCCGCCATTGCGGACCTGCGGGATGGGGTCTATCGGAACAGCATGCGGATCGACGGTTACGATGCACCCGTCGACCTCATCGCCGAACTAACCATCGAGGGCGATCGCATTCGGGTGGATTACGAGGGTACATCGCCGCTGCAGCGCCATGCCGTCAATGTGCCCGGCATCTACACCACCGCCTATAGCGCCTTCGGCATGGCGACCGCGATTGCGCCGGAGGTGCCCAACAATGCGGGCTCGCTTCTCCCATATGAAGTCACCGCGCCGCTTGGTTCGATCCTGAACGCGCCCTATCCGGCCGCCGTCAACTCGCGCCATATCGCAGGCCAGATGTTGCCTGACGTGGTGTTCGGCTGTCTTGCCCAGATCGTGCCGGAGCGCATCCCGGCGGAAGGCGCGTCCTGCCTCTGGAACCTCACCTTCCGCGGCCGGACCGATCGCGCCGCCAATGTCAGCAAGCTCTTCACCGCAACGGTCGTGACCAATGGCGGCACAGGGGCTAGGCCGATCAAGGATGGCCTTTCCGCCACGGCCTTTCCGAGTGGGGTCAAAGGTACGCCGGTGGAAATCAACGAAACTCTCTGCCCGCTCATCTTTCACAGAAAGGAGTTCAAACGGGACTCGGGCGGTGTCGGGCGCTATCGCGGCGGCCTCGGCCAGCGCATCGAGATTAGCTCGGCGATCGGCGCTGACTTCGAACTGCTCGCCGCCTTCGATCGCATCGAAAATCCGCCACGCGGCCGCGACGGCGGGGCGGCCGGTGCTGCCGGCTATGTTGGTCTGGCGTCCGGCAAGGCCATGGCCGGCAAGGGTGTACAGATCGTGCCGGCCGGCGAGCGCCTGGTGATCGAGACGCCGGGCGGTGGCGGCCATGGCGATCCGGCAGACCGCGACCTCGATCTGCGGGCGGATGATCTTGCAAGAGGTCTGATCACAGACCATCGATGACGCCTCGCGGTTGCGGCGTCATGGGCAAAGCTTTTCATCCTTCATCATGCTCTGACACTCGACATCGCCCGCCCGCCCGCTGTAAGAAAAACCCATGAAAGCTCTCATTCTCAGTGCTGGACAGGGGTCGCGTCTGTTGCCCCTTACAGCAGATACGCCGAAATGCCTCCTGCCGATCGGGCCGCTCAATCT
>JBPCVQ010000426.1:0-10698 GCA_051010395.1 Geminicoccaceae bacterium
AGATTGACTCCTACCTTCCTAACCCGACGCGAGCTAAGGTTGGCTGAGCACCACGATGCCTGAGCTCGCCCCTGGGACCGGAAGCCGCGTTTCGCTGCGCTGGACGCTTCCGCATGATTGCCAGAAAATTTATTATTAACCAATATATCATAGAATTGGATAAAAATACAATGCTTTTCGCTTTTGCCTAGAGTTGCACACTCCAGCGATTGCAGGGCCTCTCAAGGGGTTAGCCGAAAATACGGTAATCAAGCCGTGTCGCCGGGCTTCTCGCTGAAGTACTTTTCAAACTTACCCTCGACTTCCTTGTAGTCGTCGGCATCGGCTGGTGCTTCGCCTTTTCTGGTGATATTGGGCCAGGGGCCGGTTGAATACTTTTGGTTGAGCTCCAGCCACTTTTCTGCTTCTGTTTCCGTATCGGGCAGGATCGCTTCTTCCGGACATTCCGGTTCGCACACGCCGCAATCGATGCATTCGTCCGGATTGATCACCAGCATGTTCTCGCCCTCGTAGAAACAATCCACGGGGCAGACTTCGACGCAGTCCATGTATTTGCACCGGATGCAGGCTTCGATGACGACGTAGGTCATGGGGACTCCAGGGAATTCTTCTTAACTTTGTGCGGCATTGGACACGCCCTATTTGGCGATTGTCGACCGCATTGTCCAGAGGGCGTTTTTTCCCTGGCGTAGCATGGGATGACAACACGCCATCACGGGAGCGACGGTTGTTGAAGACCTTCTATGGCGACCCGGCAAAGGCTCATTGACCAAAGCCGTTTGGAAGCGTCTGATCCAGCTCTGAACCTATCCGACGAGCCCTTCAGCTATACCCGACACCTGTCCGCATACCATCGAAGCCGATGGCCTGTTCTTCGCAAGCGTTCGCAGGCCAATGCGGTGGCCACGCTACTAGCGGCGTTTGAAGAGGCGTTCGATGTCGGCTTCGGCGAGGGAGACATAGGTGGGGCGGCCGTGATTGCACTGGCCGCTGTTGGGCGTGGCTTCCATCTCGCGCAGCAACGCGTTCATTTCGGGCATGGTGAGGCGGCGGCCGGCGCGCACGCTGCCGTGGCAGGCCATGGTGGCTGCGACCCGCTCCAACGCGTCTGTGAGGCTCCTGGCCTCGTCGATCTCGACCAGATCCTCGGCGAGATCACGAACCAGGCGCTTGATGTCGGTCGTGCCCAGCATGGCGGGTGTTTCGCGCACCACCACTGCTCCCTGACCGAAGGTTTCGAGCGCGAGTCCGAGGCGTTCCAGCTCGGGTGCGCGCGCTTCCAGGCGCTCGATCAGATCGTCTTCAAGCTCGACCACCTCAGGGAGAAGCAACCCCTGGCGGGGCACACCGTTGTCGTCGAGGTGGGTTTTCAGGCGCTCGTAGACCAGGCGCTCATGCGCCGCATGCTGGTCGATCAGCACCATGCCGTTGGTCGTCTGGGCGATGATATAGGCGTCGAACAGCTGCGCGCGCGCCGCCCCCAACGGATAGCCTGCGGCTATAGGCTCGACGTCGCTTTCGACAACGTTTTCGCGCGCGGCTGGCGGGCCGAGGTCGAATGCAGGGCGTTCCCCCGATGTTTGATGCAGAGGCGCCTGGAAGGTTTGCCCAGCCTCTCTTAGCCCCGGCGAGATCGGTCGTTCCCCTCTATCGTAGCCAAAGGTCGACGCTGCGGCCGCTCCGCGCGCGCCGTCGTCGGGTGAGAAGGCGCCGAGCGCCGCATCGCCGAGCGATGTCGTGGTGCGGCAGCCGGCTTCGGTTAGCCTCGCCTTGATGCCGCCGATGATCAGGCCTCTGATGATGCCTGGCTCGCGAAAGCGAACTTCTGCTTTCGCCGGATGGACATTGACGTCGACCCGCTCCGGATCGAGTTCCAGGAAGAGGGCTGCCATGGGGTGGCGTCCGGCGAACAGGAGATCGCCATAAGCGGCGCGAAGTGCGGTCTTCAGGAGGCGGTCCTGAACAGGGCGCTGGTTGACGAATAAATATTGATAGCGGCCGTTGGGCCGGCTCTCGGTCGGGAGGCCGATCGAGCCGATGAGGCGAATGCCGTCACGATCGGTATCAAGGAGGAGCGCGTTGGCGGCGAATGCCTTGCCCATGACCTGGCCGATGCGCGCCTGAACACTCGTAAAGAGATCGCCGCTGGCAACGGTAAGGTTCAGGATCTGACGGCCGTCGATGGTGAGCGTGAACGCGATTTCGGGACAGGCCATCGCCAGGCGCTCGATCACCTCCCTTGCCGCCTGGGCTTCGCTTCGATCGGTCTTCAGGAATTTCAGGCGTGCGGGTGTGGCATAGAAGAGATCGCGGATCTCGATGCGGGTGCCACGGGCGCCGGCGGCCGGAGAAGGGCCAGTGACCTCGCCTGCCTCGACGTCGAGCGCGAATGCGGTCTCCTGGTCCGTTGGACGGCTCACGATCTTCAGGCGGCTGACGCCAGCAAGGGCTGCCAGCGCTTCGCCGCGAAAGCCGAGCGTGTCGATGCGCACCAGATCGTCGTCGTCGAGCTTCGATGTGGCGTGGCGCTCGATCGCAAGGCTGAGCTCATCCGGCGTCATGCCCTTGCCATCGTCGGTGACCGCGATCAGCGCCTTGCCGCCTGCCTGGAGCTCGACCGCGATGCGCGTTGCTCCCGCATCGATCGCGTTCTCGACCAGCTCCTTCACAGCAGATGCCGGCCGCTCCACCACCTCGCCAGCGGCGATCTGGTTGATGATATGCGCGGGCAGGAGGCGAATCATTTCATACCCTTGCGGTGGCCAAACGCCGAACTCTTCAACACCGCTTGATGCATTATCAGCGCAAGCCTGCGGCAGTGGGATCATCATACCTGCCCACTGCAGTATTCGTGTCCGTCTTTCTAACCGAGCAGCCGTTAAAATTCCACGCTCAAGCGAAGCGCGGACGTGCCCCCCAATTACCCTTCGATGTCCGGAGGATTGCCGACAACCACGGTCAGAAGGTTGTCGGGATCATAGAGCCTGGCCGCAACCGCCTTCAGATCCTCAATGGTCACGGCTTCGATGAACCCGTTGCGTTTTTCCAGGTAATCGATGCCGAGATCGTTGACCTGCATGCTCACCAAAAGGCCGGCGATGCGATCATTGCTGGTCAGACGAAGCGGAAAGGAGCCGGTGAGATAGGTCTTGGCGTCCTGGAGTTCTTCCTCGCTGACATCACCGTCCGCCATGCGTTTGATCTCGGTCTGGACGAGGTCCAGGGCTTCCTCTACGGAGGCGTTGCTGGTGCCGAGCCCACCAAGCCAGATCGGGGCGAGATCCGTCGGATAGAGATAGCTGTAGACGGAATAGGCAAGCCCGCGCTCTTCCCGGATCTCCTTGGTCAGGCGCGAGGTGAAGCCGCCGCCGCCTAAGATGTGGTTGGCGACGTAAGCCGTATAGAAGTCCGGATCCTCGCGCTCCATCCCCTTTTGCCCGAACAGCACTTTGCTCTGTGGTACGTCCTGGCGAATGACGGAAAGGCCGTTTTCCTTCGGCGCAACGGGTATCCTGGACAGCGCCTTCGCGGTTGCCGGCAGGGCGCCGAACGCGTGGTCCAAGAGTGGGCCCAGCTCCTCTGCCGTGATGTCGCCGGCGACGCCGATCAGAAGATTGTCACGCGCCAGCCGGTTCTCGACAAAACCCTGAAGATCATCAGCGGTGATCGCGCCAACGGTTTCGATCGTGCCCTCGACCGGGCGGGCATAGACATGGCTGCCGAACGCGCGCTCGAACCAGGCCCTGGAGGCCAGCCGATCGGGATCGTCGAGGCGGCGGCGAAGGCCTGCCTGGATCTGGCTACGCATGCGCTCAACCGGATCGCCATCGAAGCGCGGCTCGTTGAGGGCGAGACGAAGAAGCTCGAAGGCGCGTTCCCGATTTTCGGTAAGCGTTTTCAGATCGCCGGAGAAGCTGTCCCGCCCGGCACTGAAGGAGAGGCGGATCGCCAGATCCTCAAGCTCGGTCTGAAAGGCCTGACTGTCGAGATCGCCCGCCCCTTCGTCGAGAAGGGCTGACACCAGGTTGGCGACACCCTCCTTGCCGTCGGGGTCGCCGATCGCTCCGCCCGCAAAACGCATCGAGAGCGACATGAAGGGGATCGAGGGCTCGGCAATCAAATAGGCCTCGATGCCACCTTCACTGATCACATGCTCGACCTTGGCCGCGGCATCGGCCTTGGGCGCGGAGATGGTAAGCGCGGTCACGAGGGCGAGGCCCAGGCAATGAGGGCCGATTCGATGGAACATGACATGCGGTCTCTCAAACGAGGTGCGAAAAAACGGGACAGGGCGATGCCCTGCACTACTGGACGGCGTCGGCGCGTTGTGACGTGCCCCCGGCGCCGGGCTGATCTAAAGCCGGCAGCAACTGGCCCGTGACCGAGCGCTCGGGTATCAGCACGGCGGTCGCCGCAGCCGCGATGTTTTCGGCGGTTACGGCGGCGATCCGTTCGGGCCAAGCCTCGACATCCTCGACGGTGCGTCCCGTGGTGAGCGCGATGCCGAAGCTTCGAACGGCGCCGCTCATGCTGTCCCTTGCATAGACGGCCTCGGCCACCATGCGTCTGGTCGCGCGAGAAACCTCCTCTTCGGTGACCGGCTCGTCTTTCAGCCGCTGGAGCTCGGCATCGATGGCCGCCTTCAGTTCGTCCATGCCGACACCCGGCTTCGGGCTCGCATAGATCCTGAAGGTCGCGAGATCGAGGGCCGAACCGCGATAATAGGCGCCGGCCGAGGTTGCGATCTGCTGATCGATCACGAGTGCCCGGTAGAGGCGGGAGGTGCTGGAGCCGCCGAGGATGTCGGCGAACACGGACAAGGGGTAGGCATGCTCGGTCTCGCCCGCATTGTAGCTTGGTGCCAGATAGGAGCGTAGCCAGGAGGGTTGTCGCACGCGCGCATCACGAAGCGCCACCGTACGCGCCGCCCCTTGCGGCGGTTCCTGCACGCGCACACGCTCCGGGATCTCCCGAGCCGGGATCACGCCGTAATATTTCTCGGCGAGCGGCTTCAGCTCGGCGGCGTCGATGTCGCCGGCGACCAGGAGAATCGCGTTGTTGGGCGCATACCAGGTCTTGTAGAAATCGAGGCTGTCTTCGCGTGTATAGGCCTCGATCTCGTGACGCCAGCCGATCACCGGCATGCGGTAGGGGTGATGCAGGAACTGGGCGGCATTCATCTGCTCGGCGAAGCGCGCACTCGGTGTGTTGTCGACGCGCATGGAGCGCTCTTCCAGCACGACATCGCGCTCTTTGAGGACCTCATCCTCGCCGAGGACGAGGTTGGTCATGCGATCGGCTTCCATCTTCATCACCAGCTCAAGGCGATCCTTGGCGATGGTCTGGAAATAGCCGGTATAGTCCGGGCCGGTGAACGCATTCTCGTTGCCGCCGTTTCTCGCGACCTCCTTCGAGAAGGCGCCGGATGCCATGCTTTCGGTAGCCTTGAACATCAGGTGTTCATGGAAGTGGGGCAGACCTGATTTTCCGGGCGGGCTGTCGCTTGAGCCGATGCGGTACCAGACATGGTGGGTGACCACGGGGGCTCGCCGGTTGGTGATGACCACCACCTGCATGCCATTGTCGAGCGTGAAGGTTTCAGGGTTGAACACGGCAGCCTCGCTTTTGGGGCCGGCTACGGCGGCAAGAACAGCCGTGAGCAGGGCGCTGGCGCAAAGGCGCCGGATTACGGGACGGGTCAAACAGCTACTCCGTGTCTGCCTGGTCAGGGGCGGACTCTGCACCGATCACCCTCTGTGACCGGCTGACCAATTGGACGATGGCGGGCGTCTCCTGAGATGTCGGGCCGGCTTCAGCCTCTTCATCGCCGGCTGGCGTCTTGCGGTCTTCCGGCGTCCAGGCGAGCAGGCGGCGCAGAAGGGCGTCGTCGACGCGGTTTTCGGCACGGCTTTCGACAAGCTCGTCCAGATTACGCTCGGCGCGTTCGCTGCGGCTGACCAGGAGATTCTGCCCCTCGCTTGCAGTATCGCCAGCATCGTTCTCAGATCGCGTGCCGGTGAGAATGGCGCGGGCGTCGGAAGGCTCTCCCTCAATCGAGGAGGAGGGACCGATCAGTGTTTCCCGAGCGGCCTCGCTTGCAGCCGTGCTGCCGGCATTTTGATCGTTCGCACGCGGCGGGCGCAGATTGTAGTCGGGCGGCACGATCAAGGGGGGACGCTTGATGACGGCCATCTCATCTGGGCCTTTTTGCGCGTAGCCGACGGCTTCCTGAACAGTGTCGCCCCCGCCGCAGCCACTGAGAAGGGCGGAGGAAGTCAGCCCCAAAATCGCCAAAGATGCCCATCTTGACCCGAACACACCGACCAAACCAGCTCTCCCAACTGTTGAGGGGCAAAAAGCCTATGTAGTCTGCCGCTCCGGTGACAGCAAGCCGTCGAGCAGAAGGAGTCCGGCGCCGATGCAGATCGCCGTATCGGCGACGTTGAACGCTGGCCAGTGAAAATCACCCACATGGAAATAAAGGAAGTCGACTACGGCACCGAAACGGAAACGATCGATCACATTGCCAATGGCGCCGCCGATCACCAGGCCGAGCGCCAGAACGGCAAGCCAGGTTTCCGCCTGGCGAAGCCACCAGAGAAGACCGATGACCACGGCGATCGCAAGCCCGGACAGGATCCAGGGACCATAAGCGCCGGCATTGTTGAACATGCCGAAGCTCACGCCGCGGTTCCAGACCAGCACCAAGTCGAAGAACGAGGTCACATTGATCGGGTTGGCAGCGAAATCAATGCCGAAAAGGGCAATCCACTTGGTGGCCTGATCGGCGATGATGATCAGAACTGCTATGAGCAGCCCATTGCGAAGGGATACGGTCATGGCCGTCGCCCTCCCATCATGCCGCTTCCAGCGTGGCGACCGCATCGGCGCAGCGCGCGCAGACGCCATCAGCTTCCAGTTTTTCATATAACTGCCAGCAGCGCTGACATTTTTCGCCCGTCGCCTTCGCCGGAACGACACCGATACCGGGAGCATCTTCGAGCATGAAGGCGCCCGCCGGTGGGTCGCCGGTGATGATCTCGACACCGCTGGTGATGGTCAGTTCGGCCCCGTCGATCTCGCGCAGCAGCGCTGCGTCGGCATTGCTGACATAGACCCTGGGTGCCGCTTCCAGCGACGAGCCGATCCGCTTCTCCCGGCGCTCGACTTCAAGGGCACCAGTGATCACCCGGCGCACCCGCCGTATGCGTTCCCACTTTGCCGCCAGCTCCTGGTCGCGCCAGCCGTCGCCGACGGTTGGGAACAGGCGGAGGTGGACGCTGTCCTCCTCGTTCGGAAAGCGTGTCTGCCAGGCTTCTTCCGCGGTGAACACCAGCACTGGCGCCAGCCAAGCTGTCAGGCATGAAAACAAATGGTCCAGAACCGTCCGGGCGGCCCGCCTTCGGATGCTGTCGGCGCGATCGCAGTAGAGCGCATCCTTCCTGATGTCGAAGTAGAAGGCGGAAAGGTCCATCGCGCAGAAGTGATGGATCGTCGAGTAAAGTCGCTGGAAGTCGAAGGCTTCGTTAGCTGATCGCACGACCTCGTCAACTTCGACCAGTCGATGCAGCACCCAGCGTTCGAGCTCAGGCATGTCCGACGCGGACAGGCGTTCGCTTTCCTGGAAATCGGCGAGATTGCCTAAGAGGAAGCGGAGCGTGTTGCGCAAACGGCGATAGGCGTCCGCCTGGCCCTTCAGGATTTCCGGACCGATGCGGATATCTTCCGAATAATCCGCGCTGACCGTCCAAAGCCTGAGGATGTCAGCCCCCTGACTCTTCATGAGATCCATCGGCGAGACGACGTTGCCGACCGACTTCGACATTTTCTTGCCCTGGGCGTCGACCACGAAGCCGTGGGTGAGGACGGTGTCATAGGGTGCGCGGCCACGGGTGCCGCAGCTCTCCAGCAAGGACGAATGGAACCAGCCGCGATGCTGGTCCGAGCCTTCGAGATAGAGAGACGCCGGCCACTGCAGGTCATCCCGCTCTTCGAGCACGGTCGCATGGGTGCAGCCACTGTCGAACCAGACATCCAGGATGTCGGTCACCTGCTCAAAGTCCGCCGGGTCCCGGTCTGGACCGAGGAATTGGCCGGGATCATCGGTGAACCAGGCATCCGCACCGTCCTGTTCGAATGCGGACGCGATGCGCTCGTTGACCTCATCGTCCTGCAGTAGCTCGCCGGTCTCTTTATGCACAAAGACCGCGATCGGTACGCCCCAGGCGCGCTGGCGGGAAACGCACCAGTCCGGTCGATTTTCGATCATGGCACGGATGCGATTCTCGCCCGCTGCCGGGACCCAGCGGGTGTCGCTGATCGCCTGCAGCGCCTTTTTCCGAAGCTCGCCATCGCCTTCCATCGGGATGAACCACTGGGGAGCGGCACGGAAGATCAGCGGCGCCTTGGAACGCCAGGAGTGCGGATAGCTATGCACCAATTTTCCTGCTGCGAGCAGAGCGTTGTTTTTGGTCAGAGCTTCAAGCACAGGCTCGGTCGCCTTGAACACATGGGTGCCTTCGAACAGCGGCACATGGCGGGTGTAGAGCCCGTCCTCGGCGACCGTATCGGGAACGTCGAGACCGTGTTTCGTGCCAAGCTCGAAATCATCCGCGCCGTGGGACGGCGCGATATGCACCATGCCCGTGCCCTGCTCCGTGGTGACGAAATCCGCCGGTAGCAGGGGGACTTCGAACTCGTAGCCGCCGAGCCCATGGAACGGGTGCTTTGCAGTCGCTCCGGAAAGCGCCGATCCTTTGATGTCGGACAGGACTTTGTGGCCGGTGATGCCGGCCTCGCTCGAAACAGATTCAAGCAACGCCGCCGCCAGCACCAGCTTTTCGCCGACGACCGCATGCGAGCCTTCGGTCACCTCGGTAACCTCGATCACCTTGTAGTCGACATCCTCGCCGTAAGCGACCGCGCGGTTGGCCGGCATGGTCCAGGGCGTGGTGGTCCAGATGAGGACGCTGGCCCCTTGTATCACCGCGTCGCCGGCGGCGACTGGAAACCGCACCATGATCGTTGTGGACGTATGATCGTGATACTCGACCTCGGCCTCGGCGAGCGCCGTCTTCTCGACCACGGACCACATCACCGATTTCCGGCCGCGATAGAGCTGGCCGGACATCACGAATTTGCCGAGCTCGCGGAAAATGCCGGCCTCGGTTCCGTATTTCATGGTGGTGTACGGATTATCCCATTCACCGAGGCAGCCGAGTCGCTTGAATTCCTCGCGCTGCACGTCCAGCCAGTGCTCGGCGAACTCCCGACACTCTTTACGGAACTCGGCAACGGGCACCGCGTCCTTGTCCTTGCCGGCCTTCCGATATTTCTGCTCGATCTGCCACTCGATCGGCAGGCCGTGGCAGTCCCAGCCCGGCACGTAGTTCGCGTCTTTGCCGAGCATCTGCTGATTTCGGTTGATGACATCTTTCAGGATTTTATTGAGCGCCGTTCCCATATGCAGATGGCCGTTCGCATAGGGCGGACCGTCATGGAGAATGAACTTTTCCTTGCCTTCCGACGCCTCGCGCTGGCGCTTGTAGAGGTCCAGCTTTGCCCATCGTGCCAGGGTCTCCGGCTCACGCTGCGGCAGGTTCGCGCGCATGGAAAACGCAGTCTTCGGCAAGAATACAGTCTCTCGATAGTCCTTCGTCATCGCCTCAGCTCATTGATTTCGGCCAGGGCAAGTTTTTTCGACCTGCCACCGGGCCCTTGTTTACGCACATCTCACGAAAAGTCACGCAGGCAGCAACTTGCTGCGCCGTTGACCTGGGCCGGGTCGTCTTAAATGGACAAGCCCGGGCGTGAACCCGGGCTGTGCGCCTCCTGGGTTTGAACGGAACGACGATCATATCTCGGGCGCGACATGGTCAAATTCCTGCAGCCACCAGCAACTCACCGCTTTAAGTAAGCATCCAACGGCCCGTTGGCCAGGGGCATGTTGGCGAGGAGGGTGCGGGCATCATCGCAGTCCTTCGCCATCGCGGCCTTCAGGTCCTCGACATCGGCGAATGGCAGCTCGCTTCTGAGATGCGCCACGAATTCGGTGCAAAGACGCTTGCTGTAAAGGTCCACCGAGCGATCCAAGAGATGAACCTCGAGGAGCCGGCCCTGCCGGTCGTCAAAGGTGGGACGCTGGCCGATATTGGCAGCGCCGTCAGCGATCACGACCTGTCCGTTCTCCAGCCAGCCGGCGCGCACGGCGTAAACGCCGGCCACCGGCCAAAGGGCGGGCCCATAAGGCGAGGTCGCCTTCGGTGGACGGATATTGGCGGTGGGATAGCCGAGCTCGTGGCCACGCCGATCGCCACCGACCACGCGGCCTTCGACCATGAAGGGATGGCCGAGCAGATCGGCCGCCTCGGCAACGCCGCCATTGGCGATCACAGCGCGGATGCGGCTGGATGAGCAGACCTCGCCTTGCCAGGCGACCGGGTCGATCCGTGTGACGCCGAAATTGTTCACTTTGCCAAGTTGGACCAGGTCGACGGCATCGCCGCTCGCCTTGTGCCCGAAGCGGAAATCATAGCCGATCACCACATGACGGACGCCGAGGCCCTTTATCAGCACCTCCTCGACGAAGGCTTCCGGGCTAAGCCCGCGCAGCGCCTGATTGAAGGTGAGCGCGTACACGCGCTCGACGCCGAAGGACGCCAGGACCTTGATCTTGGTGCGAAAGGGGGTCAGGCGCTT
>JBPCVQ010000427.1:0-5592 GCA_051010395.1 Geminicoccaceae bacterium
CGGGTCAATATGTCGACATCACCTTACCGGACCAGGCGATTACCCGCTCGTTTTCCATGGCAAATCCGCCGAGCGAGACGGAGAAGCTTGCGTTCATCATCAAGCGATACGAAGGCGGAGCCTTCTCAGGACAACTCGACGGAGAACTCGCTGTCGGATCGCGAGTCGAACTCCGAGGACCATATGGCACCTGTTTCCGACGGGAAAAACACGAAGGACCGCTGATCCTGGTGGGAGGCGGCTCCGGCATGTCTCCCCTCTGGTCAATTTTTCAGGATCATGTGGAAAGCGGCGAGGAGCGGCCTGTACGCTTCTTCTACGGCGCTCGTACCCAGGCGGATCTCTTTTACGTGGACAAGATCAGGGAGCTGGGGGCCAAGCTCAATGACTTCGGCTTCGTTCCGGTTCTATCGGATGCCGCCGATGACGATGACTGGACCGGCGAAAAAGGCATGGTTCACGAGGTGCTGCAGGCGCATCTGGCCGACCTCGATCTGTCCGACGGCGGTGATGCCTACACCTGCGGCCCGCCGCCGATGATCGATGCCGTTCTGCCGATGCTGATCATGTCCGACATCGAGGGCGATCACATCTTCTTCGACAAGTTTACCCAGGCCAGCGGGTAGCTGCCGCTACTCGGTCGAGTAGTGACTGCTGCTCGGTGCAAGAGAGCAAAGCAAGGGAAAGGGAGATAAGAGATGGCGACCAATCCAGCGGAAATCAAATCAGGTGCGGCAGGGGCCGCCCAGTTCGCTGATAGCGACAGCCGGAAATACCGCTACTTCGAGCCCAGGGGCAAGCGCGCGACCCATTACGAAGACATGACCGTCGACGTTCAGCCGGATCCCGAACGTTATCTGATGCAGGATTGGATCATCTCCTTCCCCGACGGTCGGGGAGCCTATGTCAAGGACTTCACGGCTGCGCAGAGTTCGAACTGGCATGCCTTCCGCGCGCCCGATCAGGAATGGGAGCGCACCCACTATCAGCGACAGTCCACCATTGAAGGCATGATCCAGAACGTCGTGCAGAATGCCCGCCGCGCCGGCGCACCCAAGGCTTTTGACGCCGCCTGGGTCAAGGTTCTGCAGAATCATCTAGGTGCTTGGAAACATGCGGAGTTCGGCCTCGGCACGTCGCTGATGCAGGCGCAGCGTTACGGTTATACCCAGATGATCAACAACGCGGTGCTGACCAACTCCTCCTACAAACTGCGCTTTGCTCAGGATCTCACCCTCTACCTCGCCGAGATCGGCATGGACATCGACGGGTTCGACGATGACGCCGGCAAGAAGTCGTGGATGGAGAACGACGCCTGGACGCCGACCCGGAAGGCGGTCGAGACGATCATGGGTTCGGAAGATTACCTGGAGCAGTATTTCGCCACCAACATCTGCTTCGAGCCTCTGGTCGGCGAGCTGTTCCGCTCGGGCTTCATCATGCAGGCGTCGGCATCAAACAGGGACTTCGTGACACCAGCCGTGGTGTCGGCAGCCGAGGCCGATTACGATCGCAATCTCGCGAACTGCGTCGACCTTGTCTACTTGCTGGTCAACGACGAAAAGCACGGCAAAGCCAACAAGAAGCTGTTCGATGGCTGGTTGAAAAAGCATGTGGCGCTGGCCCGCGATGCTGCGAGCAGCCTGCAGCCGATCTGGTCGCAGCCGCATGGCAAGCCGATCCAGTTCACCGATGCGCAAGCACAGTCCGAAGATCGTCTGAAGACCATCACCTCGCAGCTTGGCCTCGGCTAGCCGAAGTAAGGAGACAACCGACATGGCAACTCAGAGCACCGGATACCACAGCGACACCGTCTTCAAGAAGATGGACGAGATCGAGTTCAAGGACACGATCTCCCATCAATGCGGCGTCACCATGAACGACAGCGTCGAGGCGCGCGCAATCGCCGAGCACATGGCGGAGAAGGACGGCGTGACCGTCACCTATCAGCCCGCCCTGATCCGCATCGACGGCGAGGGCACACTGACCTTCGAGATGGAGGAGATCAGCGAGATCCTCGGCAAGGAAATGACCGTCGAGACCTTCGAGGTGAACACCTCAACCCATTTCGGCCGCATGGTGAAGGTCGATGACAACACCATCCGCCTCTACGGCAACATGGAAGAGATGTTCCAGTTCATCGAATAACGGTCAGCGACCGTAGGCTTGACTTAAGGAAGACGAAGCAAGGTGGGGAGATGCGGGGGCGACGATCGACAGTGAAGCAACGAAGTCGACGTTCGACCCCCGCCGCTGACCGCCAGGACCGGAGACAAAGGGCATGTACAAGACACCTGACGGAGAAGAGATTTTCATCATCGACGGGCACACCCATATGTGGGACGGCAGCCCGGAAAATCAGCGCAACATACACGGCAAGCAGTTCGTCGAGTGCTTCTACGCCTATCACACGGCGCTGAGCCCGCCAGAGGAACTCTGGACGCTGGAGCAGTTCGGGAAATACGGGCCGGAGAAGATGTACAACGATTTGTTCGTCGACGGCCCCGACGACATGGCGATCATTCAGTCGACCTATCTGAAGGATTTTTATAAGAAGGGCTTCAACACCATTGAGCAGAACGCCGAGGTGGCGAAGGCTTATCCTGATCGCTTCATCCTGAATGGCTCGTTTGATCCGCGGGATGGCGAGCTGGCGCTCGACTACATCCACTACATGAAGGAAGAGTTCGACATCCAAGGCGTGAAGCTCTACACGGCCGAGTGGAAGGGCGACAGCCGCGGCTGGAAGCTGAACGATCCGAATGCGTATCGTTGTTTCGAGCTTTGCGAAAAGCTCGGGATCAAGAACGTCCATGTGCACAAGGGCCCGACGATCATCCCCTTGTCGAAGGACGCGTTCGACGTGCATGACGTCGACCATGCCGCCACCGACTTCCAGGGCCTGAACTGGATCATCGAGCACTGTGGCCTGCCGCGCCTCGACGATTTCTGCTGGATCGCCGTGCAGGAAACGAATGTCTATGGCGGTCTCGCGGTCGCGATGCCGTTCATCCACGGCAAGCCCCATTATTTCGCCGAGGTCATGGCCGAACTGCTGTTCTGGCTCGGCGAGGACAAGCTGCTGTTCGCGTCCGACTACGCGATCTGGACGCCGAAATGGATCGTCGACAAATTCATGGCCTGGGAACTGCCTGACGAGATCAAGAAGGAGCGCGGCGTCGATCTCACCATGGAAGGCAAGAAGAAGATCATGGGCCTGAACGCTGCCAAGCTCTACGGCATCGACATTGATGCCAAGAAAAAGAAGCTGCAGAACGAGACCATCGCCGTCGCTGCGGAATAGGCCATGGCGATGGCTTCGGAGACTTCTGATCTCCGCGTTGCGGAGATCTGGAAACGGTTGAGCGAGGTGACCGACCCGGAGCTCGATGAGCCGGTCACCGAGCTTGGCTTCGTCGAGCGGGTGGAAGTCGACGGTGATGCGGTCGAGGTCGATTTCCGCCTGCCCACCTACTGGTGCGCCGCCAATTTCGCCTTCCTGATGGTCGACGACATCCGCATCGCGGTCGAAGGCGCGCCATGGGTCCGCAACGTGCGGCCGCGCCTGCTCGATCACATGTACGAGGATGAAGTCAACCGCGCCGCCGGTGGCGGCCGGGCGTTTAAGGAGGTGTTCGACGACCTCGGCGCCGACGACACCCTCGATGAAGTCCGAAAAAAATTCCGGCTCAAAGCATTCCAGCGCCGCCAGGAAATGGTGCTGCGAGCACTGCGTCGACAAGGTTTCGACGATGCTGCGCTCGTCGACATGGACGTCGCGATGCTTGAGCGAACGTCGATCGAGGATGAGGAAGGGGCCAGGCAGAAGCCTCGGTATCTGCGGATATTGCGGGAGTTCGGTCTGTCGTCGACAGCTGATGATCCGGCTTTTGTCACAGCGCTCGGCGAGCGCATTCCTGAGGATTCGTTCGAAAGCTATCTGCAAGAGCTGCGCGGGGTGCGGATCAACATGGAGTTCAATGGCGCGATTTGCCGGGGGCTTCTGTCGACCCGTTACAAGGAGGCTAAACTTGATGGTGAGGAGCCGGAGCTGATCGATTTTATCCACGGCAATGTGCCGGCGCGTGCGCGGGCAACGGCGGAGTAGACCGACACCGAAATCACGTCCCAAAAAACCTCGATCAAACGAGCTGCATTAGACAGGGAGATAACGATGGCGAAGAAACTTCTTCATGATGCGGAGGCGCGGCGTGCCTTGGCGCGGGGGGTGCAGCAGCTGGCGCAGGCTGTGGAGAGCACGCTCGGGCCGAAGGGCATGAATGCGATGATCGACCTTCCCGTCGGCACGCCGATCGTGTCGCGCGACGGCGTCAGCATCGCGTCCGAGATCGAGCTGCCGGATCGCTTCGAGAACATGGGTGCGCAGGTGGTGCGCGAGGTGTCGTATCAGACCAACGAGGTCGCGGGCGACGGCACCACAACGGCGACGGTGCTTGCGAACGCGCTCATTCAAGGCGGCATCATCGCGCTGGAGAACGGCGCGAACGCGGTCAATCTCACCAAAGGGATCGACCGGGCGGTCGCGGTGATCGTCGATGCGCTGAAAGGCTCGGCCAAGCCCGCCGCCAATGGCTCGCTGAAATCGGTCGCCTCCATCGCGGCCGGCGATCCCGGCATCGGCGGCATGGTGGCGGAAGCGATCGAGCGGGTCGGCACCGATGGCATCATCACCTCCGACTTCGGCGTCACGGTCGACAACAGCCTTTCGGTGATCGAAGGCATGTCCTTCGATCGCGGCTACATCTCCCATCACATGGTGACCGACGTCGAGAAGATGGAGGCGGTGCTCGACAACCCTTACATCCTCCTGACCGATCTCAAGATCAAAGAGGTCTCACAGCTCGAGAATATCCGAGGTCAAGTCCGCGCTGCAGGGCGCTCCCTGCTGATTGTTGCGGAGGAGTTTTCGCCTGAGGTGGTGATGTCGCTGCTTAGCGAAGAGGGCAAGGGGAAGATCCTGGTGGTGCATCCGCCGGAATATGGCCATTGGCGGAAGGCCATGATGGAGGATATCGCGATCCTCATGGGCGGCCGGGTCATTGCGCGCGACCTCGGCGGGCGGCTCGAAGACGTTACGCTCGATGATCTCGGCCAGGCCGAGCAGGTGCGCTCCGGAGCAAGCGAGACCATTATAAGTCGAGGTGCTGGTGACCCGCACGCGATCGCGGCGCGGCGCGCGCAGGTGACCAGGATGTATCACGAGGCCCCGCCGAATATCGAGCAGGACAAGCTGCAGGAGCGGCTTGCCAAGCTCACCGGCGGCACGGCGGTGATCTATGCGGGCGGGGTGACGCCGGTCGAGCAAAGGCGGACCATCCAGCTGATCGACGATGCTCTCAACGCCGCGCGCGCTGCGGCGGAGGAAGGCATCGTGCCCGGCGGCGGCACCGCCCTGGCGCAGAGCGGGCCGGCGCTCGAACAGCTGCTCGGTCAGGCCGATGGCGACATCGGTGCTGGCGTCAAGCTGGTGCAGAGCATTCTCACCCGGCCAGCCGCCTGCATCGCGGCCAATGCCGGTCATGATCCCGACGGCGTCGTTCAGCAGGTGGTGCAGTCACAGGCGGGAACGGG
>JBPCVQ010000428.1:0-8798 GCA_051010395.1 Geminicoccaceae bacterium
TGCCGACGCGATGTTGGGGGAGAGACACGCAGTTAAGCGGTCGGTTTCAAATTGAAGCCACCGGCCCTGGGGTCGGAAGCTGGATTGGTCTCAAAAGGCAGAGGATCTAACCAACGGAACGCGGTCCCGTGTGGACGATACCTTATGGGCGCATTGAAGCCTGATGCGCCCCTTACATGCGAGACAGGCAGAATGAATCGTGCGCTGTTCGCTCAGGTACAAAACCCACGCTAGACCATCACACGAAACCGTCCAGGGGAAACCGAAACATCACGATGTCACGTTTTCTCTTGGGTTGACGGACCGAGCGCTTTTGCATGCAGGCGTTCTTTGTGGTAGAGTTATTTAGTTTTTCTACCATAGAGGATTGCCATGAGCCTGAACATCAAAAACGAGGAGGCCCACAGCCTAGCGACGGAACTGGCGAAGCTGACGGGTGAGAACAAGCGGGAAACCCATGAACATCTCACTTCAAGCTAACGTATTCCTCAAGTTCTCTTGGTACATTGAGCCGACTGCGGTCGACTAAAGCTTGCTGCTTGTTAACGGGCAGGTACATCGTGTCCTTGGCATGCCAGGGTGTCCGCTTCTGGAAGCGTTCCATCTTTTCCTCAGCAGCGACTACTTCTGCCTCGGCCGCAAGCAATTCAGTCTCAGTCGGGATGTCTTGATCCTTAGAAACGGTGAGCCTCTCTTCAAGAGCTTGGTAATCATCAAATTTTCTCTTGGCGTCAGCCTTGAGCATGCGGAGGGAGCCATGCTCTTCGGAGCTTTCTGGTTTGGATCCGACCCCTGGTACTTCGAAGCCGAGAGCATTGTAGACACGTTTAGTTTTTGAATTATGAGCAATCAGAGAGATATCGGCACCCATTCCACCGTGTTCCTTGCGGGCCTCCAAAACTGCAAGACTAAGTGTCGCTCGGGCCAGACCACGAGCCACAGAAGTTTGATCGAAATCGGGCACGATATTGCGAGGATCGGCAGCAAGATAGTCAACTTTCGTAATTAAATCTTGATACTTTAGCAGCGCTTCGATCTTATTGTTCGAGCTAAACACGCGAAATTTATCTATCTCATTCCCTTCAATGCCCCCCTGCATTTGGCCACACGCATATTTTGCAGCACTTAAATGGTTCATGTCGATATTGAGCCGCTTATAAAGTTTTTTAAACTCAGAATTCTCAGCAGAGTGAAATTTTTCTTCGCTCATCTCCATCCGCTTTTCAACGATCTTTTCAAGTAAGGGGAGCAGAGATGTTTCTGATTCAGAAATATAATCAAACCACGTTTCAAGGGTACTTTGTATTTCTTGTCTATTTCCCCTGCTGACTTGGCCAGCCTCGTACTTCTGAAGAGCGTCTATTCTCTGGGCAGATTTTTGCGAAGACGAAAAAGAATTGCCAATCGGCTCATTGAATCGAGCAAAGAAAGCATACAAAATACAACGCTTTGCGTCCTTAGTTGAACGGTCGCCCTTGTCACTCTCACATATACTCTCCCACAGCCTAAGTAGATCTTCCCGTGAGGCAGTCTCATCGCCATGCCTACAAATAACTGCAAGTATATCGTCTCTGAACCGGCTATCCGAGGAAGCTGCACGGAGGTTGTGAGCAACAAGGGCCTGCGAGTTTTGGGCAGTCACTACATGAGCTGTTTCCAAGGGCGACGCTGAAATACACGAGGGTTGACTCGGACCCTGGCAAATCCCCTTGTCTTCGAGCAGTGACGGGCAGGCATCATAAGTCAAGGCATGAGTGGCATTGCTCATATGATCTAGCGGTGCCGCCGATGCTACACCATAAGGCACGGCTTCTTATGCCTCCTCTACACAGCGGGTCGAATTAGGCAAATGCCTGCTGGCCTTTACATTAATATCTTACCTTAGCTTTCGACGAATACAATGCGAAAAGCTACGTGCCATTCATTGGCCCAATGACTAGCCTGGATCGCTCACCAATCTCCGTTTTGGCGTTCGTGAACGATCATTTGATTGTCTTGACGAAGCACTATCAAATTTTAGATCAAGCTGATCTCGATTCAATTCGTGAAGGCGTGCAGGGGCAGTCCCTGGCAACGCGATGTTGGGCGAGACTGACACGCAGATAAGTGGTCGGTTTCAAATTGAAGCAACCGCCCCCAGGGTCGGAAGCTGGATTGGTCTCTAAAGGCAGAGGATCTGACCCAACGGAACGCGGTCCGAGTGGGCGAGACCTCACGAGCGCTCAGGTAGCCTTGTGCGCCCCTTCGATGTGCAACAGGCAGAATTGATCGTGCGCTGTCGGCTAGGTACGAGGCCCACGCTAGAGCATCACACGAGAGGGTCCAGGGGAAACCGAAACATCGCGTTGTCACATTTTCTCCTGGGTTGACGGATCGAGCGCTTTTGCATGCAGGCGTTCCCTGTGGTAGAATTATCTAGATTTTCTACCACAGGGAACTATCATGAGCCTGAACATCAAAAACGAGGAGGCCCACAGCCTAGCGACGGAACTGGCGAAGCTGACGGGTGAGAACATGACCAAGACAGTCACAATAGCCATTCGTGAACGCTTGGCCCGTGAGAAACGGCGCCGGCAACGGAATGACATCGCCAATCGTCTCATGGAGATCGGACGACGCTGCGCCACCTTGCCAGTGCTCGATGAGCAGGAGCCGGATGCCATTCTTGGCTATGACGAGCATGGTTTGCCCTCATGATGGTCGTTGATACCTCGGCGATCATCGCCGTCCTCTTGCAGGAAGAGGACGCGCAACGCTACGCCGATGCTATCGAAGGCACTGAGCAACCGCTTATATCAGCGGCGAGCTTGGTCGAGGCTGGGATCGTCCTTCACGCCCGACACGGACCAAAAGCGGTCGATCAGCTTCGGCTCTTTCTCGAAGAAGGTGGTTTTCAGATCGAAGGCGTCACCAGCGACCAGGCTTGGCAGGCCCTTGATGCGTTTGCTCGTTTTGGCAAAGGACAGGGAAACGAAGCGCAACTGAACTATGGTGACTGCTTTGCCTACGCACTTGCCAAGACGGCCGACCAACCTTTGCTCTTCAAAGGGCAGGATTTTATCCATACCGACATCAAGGCCGCTTGAAATAAAACGTCTCGCGCGGTGCGGGAAAATGAGGGTTGATATATTCGGACTTTACTAGCGCCGCTCGGGCCGGGCGTCCGAATACATCGCAACACTCTGATTTCACTCCAAAATAATTGTCATAATGCGAATTATCGGATTCAAAAAAAACATCAGACAAGACAGAAGCCAGGGTCCGCACAGACCGGCGCCACTGCGGCCTTCGGGTTGAACCCGTCTTTGTAGGCCTATGTTCTGCCAGTCGTAGAGTAGGTCAGGGTGGTTCATCAGATGCAAGTGCCTTCAAAGCAATTTAGTAGCGAAATAGAACTCTAATCTTGGCAACCTGTAATGCTGATGCTTTAACGGCTCCCATTCAGCGTAGTTGATGGGATAGAGCAATGGATTTGACCACCGAGCAGCCAGACAAGACGCTGAATTGGCGCGCGGCTTCTTTCCCCTTTGCTCAGGGCGTTCTGTTCGCTCTGAAATGCGACTTCATTGCCGATGCCATGGGGGCCTTTAAGGACGCCCACGAGACGCTTACCCGCGAGTACCTGACAACCGGCCAGCTCGGCCATCAGCTCTGGTGTGAGACCTTCAGCCTGGCCCTGGTCGAAGGGCTGAAGAAATCCCGAGTGACCGTTCTCCAGAACGATGCCGAGCTGAAAAATGCGATCACCGACTATCTCGCGACGTCGTTCGAGGCTGGCGCAACTTTTGGCGAAGGAGCCTTGCTCCAGCCGGCTAGTTTCACCGGTTATCAACCGATCCGCACCAGCTTCCCGCAGTTTCTGCAACGCATTGATCCGACGATCCGCGATAGCTACGACTTCGAGGCCGCCCAGAACTACTTGGACGCGGCCATTAATCAGGCGCTGATCCGCGTCTGGTCGAGCCATAGCGACCGCTACAGCCCCATCGCGGATCTCTACCGCGAACCCTTCGCCTCAGCGGCCCGCCGAGAGAATGCCTGGATGCGCCATTATGGCTGGATCCGGGACAAGTTCGAGAATGCACCGGTCTTTTCGCCGGATATGAGCATCAAGGTCAAACTTGCTCAGGTCTATATCCGTCTGCGCTGTTATTCTCATGAATTGCGGCCGATCGAGAAGGAAGAAGAAAGGGACGATGCCAGCCGAGAGCAGGAAACCAAATTCCGGCGAGTAGCTCATTTGAATTGGCTCCATGATGAGGTCGAATGCTGGCTCGACAATGACCATCTAAACCAGCCTATCCGCGTCGTCGCCGGCGGCCCTGGCAGTGGCAAATCTTCATTCGCCCGCGCGCTTGCCTGCGAGCAGATCCCGCGAAATCGCTACCGGGTGATCTTCGTCGAGCTACAACACATGCATCTGAGTGGCGATCTGTTCGAAGACCTAAACCGCCACCTCACCAGAAATCCAAAAGCTGGCTTTTTCGAGAACCCACTCGACTGGAGGTACGATGATAGCAAGCCCTATCTCCTGATCTTTGACGGGTTAGACGAGCTCGCGCGAGCGGATGATAAAGCCACCGATCTGACCAAACGGTTCATCTACAATCTGAAGCGCATGCTGCACTTGACCGACGGGACCGGGCAACACATCAAGGCACTGGTGCTTGGCCGCTCGACCGCGGCAGAGGAGGGGCGCAAAGATGCCGAGCTTGAGGCCACCTGTCTCCTCCATGTTCTGCCGCTACGCCCGCCTATCAGGCACGATCTGGACCTTGAGAGACGACACCAAGATGGTCAGAATGACCATGACCTCGCCAAAACTGCTGAGGATGTCGAAGATCCGAGAGGCCTACTCACCGCCGACGATGTCGATCTGCGCCCAACCTATTGGCGCGACTGGTGTCGATGGAGTGGAGAGCAGGCCGAACCTCAACCGGACGGGCTTACTCACAACGACCTTGCGGAGCTGAACGCCGAGCCGCTGCTGCTACATCTCCTGATCATCTCGGGCTATATGACGCCGGAAAAATGGCCGGCCGCCGCCGACAATCGCAATGTCGTCTATGAAGGCATTTTCAAGCAGGTCTTCTGCCGCGACAAAGCTGCCAACAAATGGTCGACGGCCAGGATTGACGAGGACGACTTCTTTGCCTTGATGGAATGTCTCGGCCTGGCGAGCTGGGCGGGGGGAGGGCGAACTGGCAGCGATGAAGATTTCAAAAGGCTGCGCAAGCGCCATGCTTCACGGCAGCAGGAGCGGAAATTCGCCAAGCTCAACAATACCGATCTCAAAGGCGTGGCCATCCAGTTTTATACCCGCCAGGAGCTGGACGCAGACACCGGGTTCGAATTCATTCACAAGAGCTTTGGCGAATATCTTATCGGCCGCGCTCTTCTTGCCGCAGCACGCAAAATAGAGGAGCAGAATAATGCGACTGAGGAAGATGCTGCCAAGGCCTGGCTTGAGATCACGGGTGCAGCCGAGATCACCAGCGAGATCCTAAGGTTTCTTCGCGACGAGGCGCGACGCTTGACGCTGGACAAGGCGCAAGCCCTCAAGGACGAACTGCAGGAACTGATGAACTGGACGCTCAAGTCTGGCATGCCTGCTCAAGGAACTGGGACCTTCCGCGAAATGGAGACTCGACAGCGTTTTGCCGAAGGCGCCTTGCTCGCCGTCCTGAACGCCACGGCACGGCGTATTGCACCCAATGACAAGGAAGCAGCGCGCATCCAGCTCGCCTGGCAAGATACTACCACCTTCAGATTCATGCTTGAACGACTTCAATTAACTGGGCTTACAAACAGCCCACTTCTAGGCTGTCTGTCTTTCCTAAACTGCGAACCGTTACGAGCAGACAATGGCCAATTATTTTCTCATAACTTGCAAGTACTATGGCTCTCAAGGGCGGACCTGGACGGGGCGAGCCTGGACGGGGCGAACCTGAGCAGGGCGAACCTGACCTGGGCGAGCCTGACCGGGGCGAGCCTGAGCAGGGCGGACCTGGACGGGGCGATCCTGAGCTGGGCGAACCTGGACGGGGCGAGCCTGACCGGGGCGAGCCTGATCGGGGCGGACCTGAGCTGGGCGATCCTGAGCAGGGCGGACCTGGACGGGGCGAACCTGACCGGGGCGAAACTGATCGGGGCGAACCTGATCGGGGCGAACCTGACCGGGGCGAACCTGAGCAGGGCGAACCTGAGCAGGGCGGACCTGGACGGGGCGAACCTGAGCAGGGCGATCCTGGACGGGGCGAACCTGACCGGGGCGAACCTGAACCAAGAGCAAATCAACGCCGCGCATGGTAGTAAGATCACCAAACTGCTCAAAGGGCTGGAGTAACCACCCCACTGGACGGGGTAATGGTCTCATAGCCTCTTTTTGGGACCATAGGGCAAGAAGGCCGTTCCAGTCGTTCGTGGCCATCGGCGTTTCCGTTTCTTCTGCGTCAGTGGCGTCAACGCGTCCTTCCCGCTCCCAAAAGGTTGTTCTGTAAATATCCTAGCGGGGTTTAAGGGGCCGGCAATGAGGCCCCTTCTAAGAATATGATCTGAGCGAAGCGAAGGCATTAACCCCTCAATTTCTTGCCTTAGAGCAATCTGTCCACAGCGCGAGATGCGGTGTCTTCCTTCTATAATTTCTAATTAATTTCTAGATTCCGGCAAATTTTCTTCAGTAAAAACAAGATGTTAAATGGTGCTATCGTAACAAATTGCGGAGCTATCGTAACAAATTGCGGAGCCTATCGTAACAAATTGCGGAGCCTATCGTAACAAAACTTGTATTTTATATTACGTTATGATAATAGCAGCATTATGAGTAAAACTCTCAATCAAAAACCTTCTCATGAAGGGATCATTAAACCTGGTGAATTGATCGAGATTCGTCAGGCTGCCTCCCTTAGTCTTTACGATCGCCGTGTGCTTAATCTTCTCATCGAGCATGCTGGGTCGACGATTGCTGATGATGAAGTGCATCACATCGCTATGTCTCGTTTACGCCCTCGAAAAGACAACGCGAGCGAGCGCGTTCGTGACAGCATTGTCCGTCTTATGACCACCCTTGTCGAAGTGCCAGTGAGAGATCGAAACGGCAAACGAGCTACCCTCCGCACTGCCATCTTGGCCAGCACCACGACGACCGATGATGAGCAAGATCCTGCTGGTGAAGTGGCTTTCAGATTCTCTCAGGAGATGCGCACAATCATCCAAAAATCAGACCACTGGGGTCGGATCAAAGGCTACGTGATGTTTGCCTTCAACACCAAATATGCCCTAGCTCTCTATGAAGCTATTTGCCTTCGCATCAATCTTCGTATCAGTGAGCAAGTCTTTTCTGTTGAGGACTTTCGCCAGCTTCTTGGCGTCGAGAAGGGACGCCTATCTGCATTCCCACAGCTTAAACAACGTGCACTAACCCCCGCTCTTGAAGAGGTGAACGCTCTCTCGGATTTCACTGTAGACATCGAGCCAATCCGGGAGGGTGGCCGTATCAGAGGAAAGCTCACAGGCTTCCGTTTGTCGTGGGAACGCAAAGATCCAGAAGAATGGATGGAGACGCTAGATGAGCTGATGCGACACAGCAGCGGCAGGAAAGCTCGTATCCGAAACCAAGTCGAAGAAATCCAGCCGGACACACCAGAGCGCATTCCTGACGATACTGGGCCTGTTTATGAGCGCATTCCTGGAGACACTCTGGGCTCGATCAATGAACGCCGCGCCAAGCTACGAGCCAAACAGACGAGATAGCCAGCCGCGCGTTTTAGGAGGCTCAAGCCGCAACACGGTATCTCTGAACAACTCGTGCATTCGATCAGCAGCTTGTTCAGCCTTTTCGAGGTCTCTCTCTCGATCGACCAAACGCTTTTCCAAAAACGCAACTTTCATCTGCAAATGATTGATATCATTTGCATTTGTTTCAGATTGCAATGCAATGCCTTTAGTAATATTGCCATGCAAATCGACTGTTATTAGATCGGCATAAGCTCGGGCAATCTCTGAGGCTTCGATCTCCCAATTGTTCTGATCGTTTTTTGCCGCAGAAAGCTTACCTTTTTCGATATGCCTAGTGATCGTGCTCGTTTCCACGCCAATCAGATTTGCAACCTGCCTTGCAGAGTATTTCATCGCATTGCATCCGGCTTTGCTCAAGATTGCACTACTAATATCCGAGCAATTGTATACGCAATGCATAGCGCTAAATAGCGGTACAGGCAAAAGCCCGTTGCCAGACATGCCAGCAACGGGCTTTGAAACAGCCATACCGTTAGGTTAACGGTCAGTCAGGCCACAGCTCTCGAATGCTTCGATCGAGACTATTGGTCAGACGTCGCACAGGATCAGACCACGCCAGCTCTCTCAGGAGGGCCACTTGGGCAAGGACACCAGCCTTGCCTTTTGGTCTGGTATCAATGATCGCCTCTCGTAGATCGAAGATCTGCCCCTTGAGATAGGGGACAGTACCAGCCTCATCATCTGGGAGACCGGCAGCGAGACGGTTCGTCTGAGCGCGCCACTCTTTAAGCATTTCCTGATGAGGGCAGGGCTGAACAGCCTCGAACTTTGCCTTTTCGGCATCCGTGTTAGACATGACGAGTTCTCTTTCGTGAGAGTTAGGGGACAGGCGACCGGGGTGTCCGCCCCGGTCGCCACACGCACCGTCAGCGGGCACTGACGGCGATAAGGCCCTTCGGCCCTATTCAAGTTCGGCCTCGCTCAGCTCGCGCTCCTGCATGGCTTGCCGGAAGCCGTCTTTGAAACCCAAAGCCAATTCAGGGATGAGCCTCTCGATGAAG
>JBPCVQ010000429.1:0-14960 GCA_051010395.1 Geminicoccaceae bacterium
GATGGCGTTCCAGAGATCATCGATGGTTCGAGCAGCGGTTTTCTTGAGGAAGGCTTTGAATTTTGAAAAGGCCATCTCGATCGGATTGAAGTCAGGGCTGTAGGGCGGCAGGAAGCGAAGCTCTGCCTCGGTACGTTCGATCGTTTGTCGGACGGCAACCGGTTTGTGTGCAGGCAGATTGTCCATGACGACGATGTCGCCGGCGGAGAGCGTGGGCGCCAGGACCTGCTCGACATAGGCGAGGAAAGCGGCACCGTGCATGGCGCCGTCGAGGATCATCGGTGCGGTCATCCCCTCTAGCCTGAGTGCACCGACGAAGGTCGTCGTTTTCCAGTGCCCGTGCGGCACGGAGGCCCGGCAACGCTCGCCACGCAGAGCCCGCCCATAGCGCCTCGCCATCTTGGTCGATGCGCCCGTTTCATCGACGAACACCAGCCGTTCCGGCTCGAGATCGATCTGGGCCTCGAACCAGGCCTGCCGTCCGCGCAGGACATCAGGCCGTTGCTGTTCGGCGGCGTGTGCGGTCTTTTTTATAAGTCATGTCGTGACGGTCGAGCAGCCGCCAGATGGTGCTTGGCGCCACCTTCAGGCCATGGGTTTGCCTGATATAGTCGGCCAGATCGGCGAGCGTGAGGTCGGTGTTATCAGCCAAGGACACGATTTCATCGGCATAGGCTTCAAGGTGATGAGAGCGATGATCACCGCCTCGTGCGCGTGGTCGAACGCTGCCAGTACATCGCTTTTGGTCGACCCATTTGATCGCGGTCGATGGCGCAACGCTGAATAGCTTCGCCGCCGACCGTCGTGACATTCCGCCTTCAACAGCCGATATCAGCCGTTCTCGCAAATCCATCGAAAGAGGTTTCAGCATACAGGCTGGCCTCCTCCACCAGCCCATATCTTGAATCAGATTATCGCCAAAATTGGAATCCCTCACGATTCCATATCGTTAGAAAACGCTCTAGACCCACTCACGAGGCGCTGGGCATCTGCCGCGGCGAACCCGACGAGTGACGGGAGGTGCTCGACAATATCAGGCGTGTCCTGCTGCTGTGTTTCTAGCGGGCACGATAACGAATGAGGCTCAGAACGTCTCCACCCAGGGGCGGATTTCGAGTTCGCTGGACCAGGCCGATCGATCCTGCCGCACGAGCATGAGATAACTTCTCGCGATCGCATCGGGATTGAGCATCGAGTCAGGTTTGTCCGTAGGCTCCGTATTCCCGGGATTGCGGATGCCGCCGTCGATATTGATCCAGGCAACGTGAATGTATTTGAGGTGTAACTCGCGTGCCATGGATTGCGCCAGACCGCGCTGCGCGAACTTGCCCATGGCAAATGGCGCTGATTGCGGAATGCCCTTCACGCCGAAGGACGCACCGGTGAACAAGATCGTGCCGCGTGCGCCATCTTCGAGATCTTGTTCCGGGCGATCGGTGCGTTCCGCATGATCGAGCTTGTGTTCATGATGACTAAAGGCGGTCCCGGCGGCAGCACCGAGGTTCTATTACGCGGCGTTGTTCGTGTTCGGGGGAAGTGGGGTTCTACTCCTCCTGATCAATAGCCTGGTGATCACGGCGTTCAGCACGCTTCTCACCGTCGGCCTCGGCTCGATGGGCCTCGAATGGGGGCCTTACATGGCGGTCGGCGCCATGGCGGTCTTGCCCATCATGATCTTCACCCTGGTGCCGCAACGGCATCTGGTGCGCGGCCTCACCTTCGGCGCGGTGAGGTAGCCATGGCAGAAGTTCGACTGAGCGAGGTCTCCAAGATCTACCCTGACGGCACCAAGGCGGTCGATGCGATCAGTCTCGAGATCAAGTCCGGCGAATTCCTCTCTGTCCTCGGCCCGTCCGGCTGCGGCAAGACCACGCTGATGCGCATCATCTCCGGCCTCTACACGGCGAATCGCGGCATGATCAGCTTGGATGGCCAGGACGTCGCTGCACTCAGCGCATCGCCCTCGATGTCGCTGGACGAAAGATCAATCTGCAGGGTAGCGCTTCCCGCCACGTCTGACCGCCATACATGAAACTGGGTGTTATCGATCACCCCACGACTTACAGCATGATCGAGATTAACCATGGCACAATCGAAACCGCCAATCCGCGTCACCACCCATGCAGGACCGGGCGCCGACCCTGAAATTCGCGAGGTTCCGTGGCCGGACGTTCCTCCCAAGGGCGCCCTCGTCAAAATTGGTGCCTGCGGCGTCTGTGGGACCGACTAGCATATCTTGAAGGGTCATTGGCCGAAGCCGCTGCCCTGGCCGTTCACGCTCGGCCATGAGCTCGCCGGTGTGATCGTCGAAATCGGCTCTGAGCTCAAGACCGACTTCATGGGTAAGCCGATTGGGGTCGGCTCGAAGCTCATGCTGCCGCCGCTCATGCCGTGTGGCCATTGCGACTGGTGCCTGCATTATCCCGAGACCGCCAACAAATGTCTGACCCCAGTCTATTACGGCCGTTATCTCGGCTTCGACAAGCCGCCGCATCTCTGGGGGGGCTGGTCGGAATATGTCTATGTCGATCTCGGCGAACTGCCGGGCACCAAGATCTACAAGCTGCCGGACGATATGTCCCTTTTGCTTGGTGCGTTGTCCGAACCGCTGACGTCCTGCATCCGCGCCTTCAACCGCGCCGCCAAGGCCGGCGGCTTTTGCTGGAACGACACGGTCGTCATTCAGGGCACCGGCCCGATCGGCATTCTCGCCATCGCTGCCGCCCAGGAAATGGGGGCGAGGAGGGTGATCGCGGTCGGTGCGCCTGAAACGCCGAGGTTGCAGCTCGCCCGAAAGTTTGGGGCTTGAGGCGACGGTGAATATCGAAGACGTAACGACGCCCGAGGAGCGCATCGCCGAAGTCCGAAACATCGTCGGCGGCTTCGGGGCCGATCTGGTCATGGACTGTTCCGGCCATCCGACCGCTGGTCCCGAAGGCATCGAATTCCTGCGCGATGGCGGCACCAAAGATGCCGTCGATCAAGCCATGGCGATGAAGACGGTCAAGTCCACCATCGTCCCCTTCGACGATCTGGTGGTGGTGTGACCACCTCATGACCTACCGCCGTTGTTGCAGAACGTGCCTGATCGTCGATGGGTATGCGGGCTCTCGTCGGGATGAGCCCGAGAACATCTCGTACCGGCCTTAGCATGAGAGCAACGTCAGAGTAGGTTGGTTCTTCTGGTGCCTCTGGATAGTCGAATTGTCCTGTTTGGCAGCTGACGATAGCATCGAAGCAAGCCAAACTTGACGATAATTTGGTCTGGCTTAACCGATCGCTAACCCGACCCTGATAGGCTCCTTTATGGTCCATGCGATCCTGGGAATCCGCGCTTCGCCTCTGTCTTTTGACGGGCAGGCGAATTCCAGGATCGCATGGATCAGATGCTATCGTCGCAAGACGTGGTGAAGAAAGGGTTAACGCCTCTGAAGGTCTTGATGAGGTAATCTGGACCAGCTTAGAGCATTTTCTAACCATATAGAATCGCGAGGGATTCCCAAATCGCTATTAATCTGATTCAAGATGCGGGCTGGTGGAGGAGGCCAGCTTGCATGACGAAACCTCTTTCGATGGATTTGCGCGAACGGCTGATATCGGCTGTTGAGGGCGGGATGTCTCGGCTGTCGGCGGCGAAGCTTTTCAGTGTTGCGCCTTCAAGTGCGATCAAATGGGTCGATCAAGAGCGACGGACTGGCAATGTTCGCCCGCGCGCTCGAGGCGGCGACAATCGCTCGCATCAGCTCGAAGCTCATGCTGACGAGATCGTGGCGCTGGTCCGTGAGACCAAGGACCTGACCCTGTCTCAGCTGGCCTCGTATCTCGACGAGACGCATGGCGTGAAGTTCGCCAAGAGCACCATCTGGCGTTTGCTGGATCGCCACGACATGACCTATAAAAAAAACGGCGCACGCCGCCGAACAGCAGAGACCTGATGTCCTCTGCCGACGGCAGGCCTGGTTCGATACCCAGATTGATCTCGAGCCGGAAAGGCTTGTGTTCATTGATGAAACGGGGGCATCGACCAAGAAGGCTAGGCTCTATGGGCGAGCGCCGCGTGGCGAACGCTGTCGGGCATCCGTGCCGCATGGCCACTGGAAAACCACGACCTTCGTCGGTGCGTTGCGCCTGGAAGGCATGACCGCCCCAATGATCCTCGATGGTGCCATGCATGGCACGGCCTTCCTCGCCTATGTCGAACAGGTCCTGGCGCCCACGCTCTCGCCAGGCGACATCGTTGTCATGGATAATCTACCCGCTCACAAGCCGGTCGCCATACGCCAGGCGATCGAGCGCACCGGGGCAGAGCTTCGTTTCCTGCCGCCCTACAGTCCTGACTTCAATCCGATCGAGATGGACTTCTCGAAGTTCAAAGCCTTCCTCAAAAAGACCGCCGCAAGAACCATCGACGATCTTTGGGAGACCATCGCATAGGCTATCGACATCTTCACGCCAAAAGAATGCGAAAATTACTTCGCTGCTGCTGGATATGACCGCGAGTGATCGGAAAATGCTCTAGCTTTAGCCGGTTCGTGAAATCGATGGGTGTCCGATCTGGCGTCGACGACCCTCCCAAACGATGCCGACCTCTTGACCTGACCTGAAAGCAAGATAGTTCGAATTCAGAGTTCAGAGTTCGGAATGCATATAATGAAGACCATCCAGCCCCAGCCCAGCCTGACCGAGCAGGTCTATGACGCGATCGCCGACGAGATCTGCGACGGCGCCCTGCCGGCAGGCTCCCATCTGGTGCAGGAGCAGCTTGCGGCCAAGCTCGGGGTGTCGCGTCAGCCGATCCAGCAGGCCATGGCCCTGCTTAAGGCCGACGGCATGGTCGAGGAGATCGGGAGGCGCGGCCTCAGCGTGACGCCCCTTGATCTCGATCTGATGCGCCACCACTACGACATCCGTTCCGCCCTCGACGGTCTTGCGGCACGCATGACGGCAACAAAGGCGCGAGACGTTCCAGGTGCTGCTCAGACGATTGAGAAGCAAGGCCAGGTGATCCTGCGGCTGGGCGAAGCTGCGGTCGAACGAGGTGTCGTCGGCGATCAGGTTCGGCATGACGAGGCGTTGCACAGGCTGTTCTATGAAAGCTCGGACAATCCACTGTTGGCTGGCACTGCCGAGCCCCATTGGCGCTTTCTACGCCGGGCAATGGGCGCGGTGCTTCGCCACGCCGAGCTGCCTGGCGACATCTGGCGCCAGCATGCCGAGATTCTGGAGGCGGTGGTCGCGGGCGATCCGCCTCGCGCCGAGGCGCTGATCATCGCGCATGACCTGGAGGCGGCGGAGGCCTTGCACGCGGCACTCGCCGAAAGACCAGCGGCAGCGTCGGGCAATTGAACGCCGGCTGACTAGAGGGAGAGATGGTCATGACCCCGCTTTTGACGGTCGGCGAGACGTTGAGCGCCCAGGCGCGGCTGCAGCCGGAGCGGATCGGGGCGCGAGATCTTGAGCGGTCCATGACCTTTCGTGAATGGAACGAACGTGCCTGCCGCCTCGCCAACGGTCTTTTGGGACTTGGTCTTGCCAAGGGGGATCGGATCGCCGTTCTTGCCTATAACCGGGTTGAGTGGGCGGAGATCTATACGGCGGTGGCCAAGGCTGGGCTGGTCGCCGTGCCCATCAATTTCAGGCTGACGGCGTCAGAGGCGCTCTTCATCTGCGAGGATTGCGAGGTGGCGGCGCTGATCGTCGAGGATGCGCTGATCGAGGTCGGCGAACCGATCCGCGACAAGCTCACCCTTCGACCCGACCGCTACATCCACATCGGCGAGCGGACGCCGTCCGCCTGGCGGTCTTATGAAGACCTCATGGACGAAGCTCCCGTCAACGAACCCGACGCCCGGGTGGCGTCCGAGGATCCCTGGTGTCTGATGTACACGTCGGGCACCACTGGCAATCCCAAAGGGGCGATCCGCGGGCATCAGGGCATGGCCATGCTGGCGTTCATGACCGAGGTCGAGCTCGGTCTTTCGCGCCAGGACGATGCGTTGCTGGTCATGCCCATGTGCCATGCCAACTCGCTGAATTTCTTCACATCGTTTCTCTATATCGGCGCAACCACGACGATCTTTTCCCGGCCGAGCTTCGATCCGGCCCTTTGTCTGCGCACCATCGGTGAGATGGGCGTCATCTTCTCCTCCCTGGTGCCGACGCATTTTTCGATGATGCTGGATGTTCCTGAGGCCGAACGCGGCGAAGCGGGATTCGAGCGGGTCGAGAAGCTGATGATCTCGTCGGCCCCGGCCCATGTCGGCCTCAAGCGCCAGGTCATGGCGATGTTCCCCAATTCCGGCCTGTTCGAACTTTACGGCTCCACCGAGGCAGGCTGGGTGACCATGCTGCATCCGGACGAGCAGTTCGATCATCTCGGCACGGTCGGCCGCGAGGTGGTCGGCTCTGCCCCGATCAAGCTGCTCGACGACGACGGCAAGGAGGTGCCGGATGGCGAGCCGGGCGAGCTTTATTCATGCGGTCCCTACGCCTTCGACGGTTATTGGAACCTGCCGGAAAAGACCGCGGAGGCCTTCCGCGAAAACTATCTGTCGGTCGGCGACATTGCCCTTCGCGACGAAGACGGCTTCATCCGCCTGATCGACCGCAAGAAGAACTTGATCATCACAGGCGGTGAGAACGTCTATCCCTCCGAGGTCGAAGCGGTGCTTGCAGCACATGCGGACGTCAAGGATGTCGCGGTGATCGGCACACCCGATCCGAAATGGGGCGAGCGGGTCGAAGCCGCCGTCGTCGTCAGGGATGGCGCGGCCATCTCGGAACAGGACCTCGTCACCTGGGTCAAGGACAAACTTGCCGGCTTCAAACGCCCGCGCGTGATCACGTTCCTTGAGCCAGAAGAGATGCCGCGCAACGCCACCGGCAAGATCCTCCACCGCGTCCTTCGGGACATGCTGGCGGACCACCGGTCCGAGGGTCACGAAAGAAAGCGGAACGAATCAGGAGAGGCGAAATGACCGAGCAGCAAGACCTCAATCAGGACCAGGACAGCGTCGCCGCCTGGATCGCCAAAGCCCTTCTGGCCCGCAATGTCGATCGGATCTTCGGCCTGCAAGGCGGCCACATTCAGCCGATCTGGGACCATGCGGCCAGGCTCGGTATTCGCATCGTCGACGTCCGCGATGAGGGTGCCGCCGTGCACATGGCGCACGCCCATGCCGAGCTCACCGGCAAGCTCGGTGTCGCCATGGCGACGGCAGGGCCAGGCGTCACCAATTGTGTCACCGGCATCGCCAACGCCTCCCTCGCCCGTGCACCGATTCTGCTGATCGGCGGCTGCACGTCGCGCCCACAGGCGAATATGGGACCGCTGCAGGACATCCCCCATGTCGACATCCTGAAACCGGTCAGCCGCTATTGCCGCACTGCGCGCGTGGCGGATCAAGTGCTGCGCGAGCTTGACGAGGCCATCGCTCGAGCGCACGGTGACCTCGGCGAGCCTGGTCCGGCCTATATCGAGGTCCCGACCGACGTCCTCCGCGCCCGGGTGCCGGCGGCACTGATTCCGGAGGACTGGCTTGTGCCGAAGTCCCCACGCCGTCCTGCACCCGAGCCGGCAAGGATCGAGGAAGCCATCCAGGCGATCCGTGGGGCAAAACGACCTCTCGTCGTAAGTGGACGCGGCGCGCGCGACGCAGGCGAGGCGCTGGTGCGATTTCTTGACGCGACGGACGCACTCTATCTCGATACGCAAGAGAGCCGGGGGCTGGTGCCGGTGGATCATCTGGCCGTGGTCGGTGCTGTGCGCGCCGCCGCGATGGCGGAGGCGGATCTGGTGATCACGCTTGGACGAAAACTCGACTACCAGCTTGGCTACGGATCACCAGCGGTTTTTGCCGACGCACGGTTTCTGCGCATCGCCGACAACGCCGGCGAGCTGGTCGACAATCGCCGCGGATCGCCAGAGATTTTTTCAAGTGTCGACCTCGCCCTCGACGCGCTGACCGAAGCCCTCGGCAATGACGCGGGCGTCCGCGACCGGGGTTGGCTGGAAGGGTTGCGTGAAAAACATCGCGGCCGAATCGAAAAAAACGACCGTAGCGCCGCGCCGAGCATCGGCGCCGACGGCAAGATCCATCCCATGGCGATTTTTTCGGCGTTGCGTGAGGTCGCAGACCCGGATTACATCGCGGTCGCCGACGGCGGTGATCTCCTGAGTTTTGCGCGCGTCGGGCTTGCCGCCAGCACCTATCTCGACGCCGGCGCCTTCGGCTGCCTCGGCGTGGGCGTCCCGTTCGCGATCGCTGCGGCGCTGGCCTTCCCCGATCGGCAGGTGATCTCGGTCAATGGCGACGGCGCTTATGGCATCAACGCCATGGAGATCGACAGCGCCGTTCGCCACGGCGCGAAGGCGTTGTTCATCGTCTCCAACAACGCCGCCTGGAACATCGAGCGCTATGATCAGGAGTTCAACTATGGCGGCCGTGTGGTCGGCACCACACTCCGTCATGCGGACTACGCCGCCATGGCCAAGGCCCTCGGCGCCCATGGCGAGCGGGTCGAAAACCCGGCGGATCTCGCCGATGCGATCCGCCGCGGTCTCGACAACGCACCAGCCGTGATCGACGTGGTCACCTCACAGGACGCCGTGTCCTCGGACGCCAAAAAGGGCCTCGGCTTCGTTCCGGACTATCAGCCGCTGACCGCCTGGGACGATGCGGAACGCAAACGCCGGGGTCTCGTCTGATGCCCGTCACGTTTGACGCCCCGCTTTTGCTGCTGGCGTCCGACGACATGGCCGGCTCGGTCATCGCTGTCGATGGCGGGCATCTCGTTTCAGGATTGTGAGAACGCCGATGGACTTCACCATCTCCAAAGAGATTGCCGATCTGCGTGATCGGATTTCGGCCTTCGTCGATGAGCATCTGATCCCGCTCGAAGCTTATCAGTTTTTTTCTACGTCACTGGTCACATGAAAAGAACGCATTCGATGACGTCCTGGAGCGCTGGATCGACAATTTCATACGTCCCGGCAATCTCCAGGGCGGCTTCAATTTCTACATCAGCCAGAACGCACCGCGCCTCGCGATCATGGCCGGCAGGGCGCCCAAGCCCGAAAAGATCAAGGTGCCGAGCCGCGTGGTCTGGGGCCGGCACGATCCGATCCTCCGGGCCGAGCGGGTCGACGTGCTCGCCGATGCCTTCGAAGACGTCTCGATCGACATCGCCGAGGATTGCGGCCACTTTGTGCCCTATGAGAACCCGGATCGTGCGGCCGAGGAAATCGCCGCGTTCTTCACATGAAAGAAAATACGACATGAAACGAACGACGGTTGTTCTCTGGACATTCCTTCTCGTGAACGCGCCGCTCGCAGCGGCGGCGGTGGAGCTGGAGGCGGTTGCTGAAGGGCTGACAGCGCCGATCGATCTCGCCGATCCTGACGATGGCAGCGGTCGCCTTTTCGTCGTGGAGCAGCAGGGGATTGTTCGCGTGTTGACGAGCGATGGCCAACTTTCGGAAGAACCGCTGCTCGACCTTCGTCCGCATCTCCTGGAGCTGAAGAACGACTTCGAGGAGCGCGGCCTCCTGGGATTTGCGCTCCATCCCGATTTCACCGCCAATGGCCGGCTTTATATCAGCTATGCGGCCCCACTGCGGGAAGGCGCACCCAAAGGTTGGAACTACACACGGCGCATTTCGGAACTGACGCTTGAACCTAATGCGGACCGCATCGATCTCGGTACGGAACGTACCTTGATCGCGTTGGACTGGCCGAGCCGGAAGCATAATGGTGGAGGGCTCGCCTTCGGACCGGACGGTTTTCTTTATATCGGGCTCGGCGATGGCGGCGGCGCTCACGGGGTCGGTGAGGAGGTGATCTGGTCGGCATTCGAGGTGCCTTCGGACCAGCTTTATTGGGATCGTCTGGCGCAGGATACAACGTCGCTATTCGGCAGTATCCTCAGGATCGATGTCGATGGCGGTTTTCCAGGCTATGGTATTCCCGACGACAATCCCTTCGTAGGCAAGCCCGGTCTGGATGAGATCTTTGCGTTCGGTTTCAGAAATCCCTACCGCATCGCCTTTGACAAGAACGGCAGCGGTGACCTGCGGGCGACCGCGGTCGCCGAGACCCTTTGGGAAGCGATCTACCTGATCGATCGCCCCGGCAACTACGGCTGGCCAATCCGTGAGGGCACCCACTGCGTCGACCGCGCAGCACCGCGAAAGCCGCCTTCGGACTGTCCGCGCCATGGGCCGGACGGCTCAAAGATCCTGGAGCCGATCGTCGAATATCCCAACATGCAGGTGATGCATCCGGACACTGAAGTCGACGTCGCCGGCGTCGGGACGGCCGTGGTCGGCGGACGGATCTATCGCGGCAGCGCTCTCCCGGAACTTCAGGGTAAGCTGGTCTTTGCCGACTGGAGCGCTGCTTTCGAGCGCCCCTCAGGTCAGCTCTTCGTCGCGACGCCGCCGTCAAGATGGCGCGATCTCTGGTCCTTCGAGAAGCTGAAGGAGCTGGACACGCGGATCATCAGCGTCGCCGAAGATGCCGAGGGCGAACTCTACGTCCTCACCAATGATGAATTCGGCCCCTTCGGCGAAACCGGAAAAATCTTCAAGATCACGCCTTAGTGGCGTGACCACCTCAGTCGGTTTGAACCGCCTTCGACGAACGCGCCCGGAAATCGAGGGGTATGCGCCACAGAGGAAGTCGCGATGCTGACGGATGAAGAGAGGAAAAAAGCGGCGGCCTTAATCGTGATATGCTGCAGCCAGGACGACACTTGGCGGTCAGCCTGTCTACGCTGACGGTACGATCGAGATGATCCACGAACACGGCCGCATGGCCTGGCAGAAAGCCACTGACTATGGCCGGCGCCGTTGGACGAAGCTCGCGGAATGGCTGAAGGCAAGATCGACGGCTGCAACAATGTCCGGAGCTTGTCAAGTCGTATCAATGCCTAGGTAAGCGCGCCAATATATTTAAAGTATTCTTAAGTCTATAGAATAGATTGCGTTAGAAGCCTGGATTTTACGTTTTATGGTTTGTGATGATCTCTGGAACTCCTGCGGAGATCGAGATGACGACAACTGATTATACATTGGATTTGATTGCGGCGCAGTGGGCTTTGATCGAGCCTTATACTCCGCCAGCAAATCCGGCGGTCAGCCTCGGGAAACTGATATGTACGCCGTCGTCAATACCATCTTCTATCTGATTCGCGCCGGCTGCCAATGGCAGTTGCTGACGAAGTCGATTGCTGCAGGTGTCGGCGGTGCTTGTCTGCTGGCCTCCCTCGGCGGTTGGTCTTCGGCTGAGGGGGCGGGCACAGTGACGCTCAGGATCGGCAGTACGAGCGGGGCACTCGGAAGCACGAAACTTCTCGCCGACGCTTTCATGCGGTCTCATCCGGAGATCGAGAATGAAGTCTTGCCGAGCATTGGTTCTGGCGGCGGTATCAGGGCACTCCGGGCCGGCGCCATCGACATAGCGCTCAGCTCACGATCACGTATGGCAAAGGAGCATAGCGGTGATGATGGCGGCATCATCGAGGTCGGGTATGCCGAGACGCCACTGACCTTCGCCACAGCGCTGCAAGCAAGTGTCAACAATATTACGCCACCCGAAGCAGCTGCGACCTACACCCAGCAGATCAGAACATGGCCGAACGGTCAACCAGGGCAGCCAATCCTGCGTCCGCAGTCGGAGAGCGATATCCCTATCCTGCGTGGCCTTTCCAAGGAGATGGATCGCGCACCCAAAGCAGTTGAGACTCATCATATCGATCGAATCTTGGGTCGACCACGAAAGCTCGACAATCCAGTCAGGTTCCAAGTCGTCGGTACCGATAACCTGGTGATGTCCGAATACACCACCGACACATCCGGCAATCTCGCGCTGCCCATCATGCAACGAACCGCTGAGCTCTTTGATGCAGGGCAGGTTGTTGGGAAGATGAAGGTTGCTAGCTCGCTACGTCCTCTCTTGGTGCGTGCCGCCATTATTGGCTTGATTTGCCTTGGGTTTGTCGCCGCCATCTTCTTCGTGCTATGTACACTTCCGTTGCGTGCGTTGAACCGGGCGTGGCAAGACATAGCCTACCTCGTTAGCCACGATCAGCTGACCGACTTACCCAATCGCGCCTTATTCTGGGATCGCTTGCAGCAGGCGCTTGCTCAAGCCGAGCGTCAACGCCATGGGGTCGCTGTTATCTGCCTCGATCTCGATCGTTTCAAAGATGTCAATGACACGCTCGGGCATGCCGTTGGAGATGAGCTCTTGCGGCAGGTCACGCACCGAGTGCAGAGTCTGCTGCGCAAAAGTGACATGGTCGCTCGCCTCGGAGGCGATGAGTTTGCCATCGTGCTAACCGCCCTTGAACAACCTGATCATGCGGGCGGTCTGGCTCAAGGGATCATCGACGCGCTCGCTGAGCCGTTTCAGCTGCGCGGCCACGATGTCATTATCGGCAGCAGTATCGGAATCGCTCTTTACCCGGATGATGAAGGCAACCCTGATCATTTGCTTCGCAATGCCGATCTGGCCCTCTATCGTGCCAAGGCTGAAGGTCGCGGCGTCTACCGCTTCTTCGAAGAGGACATGAACGTCAGGCTGCAGCAGCGAAAGGCGCTTGAAGCTGATCTCAGGCGGGCCTTGGTGGAAGATCAGTTCGAAATCTACTATCAGCCGCAGATTGGTCTTGATGGTGAGCAGGTTGTCGGGGTTGAAGCTCTGATTCGGTGGCACCATCCTGAGCGCGGCATGGTTGCGCCGATGGACTTCATCCCAGCCGCCGAGGAAATCGGCCTCATCATTCCGATCACGGAATGGGTGTTGCGCCGCGCCTGCACCGAGGCTCGGGATTGGGATGATTTCAGTGTTGCCATCAATTTATCGCCAGTTGTTTTCAAGCACCAAGATCTAATCGGCCTCATTGAGGGAGTTCTAAGCGATACCAACTTCGATCCTTGCCGCCTTGAACTTGAGATCACCGAAATGTCGCTTCTTCGAGATTCCGAACGGGCATTGACCATCCTTAATGACCTGAAAGCGATGGGCATTCGGATCGCAATAGATGACTTCGGCACCGGCTATTCAAGCCTCAGCTATCTACAACGGTTTCCGTTCGACAAGATCAAGATCGATCGCTCATTCGTGTCTGAACTGACTGTCAGTGATGATGCAATCGCCATTGTGCGGGCAGTGATCAACTTGGGCCAAAGTTTGGGCATGGCGACGACTGCGGAGGGTGTGGAAAGCATCGATCAGGCCGCGTTCCTAACGGGACAGGGTTGTGATGAAGTTCAGGGGTTCTACTACGCCCGTCCGATGCCCGCGCTAGAGATCGGATCAATCGTTGAAGGCCCATTTACCTGGTAGCTGCAACGGTTCCGTCGCAAAATTTGGCAGAGTCCAGGCTGCGGCTTTTCTCAGGACATAATTATGCTGCGAGGCTCGTGAATTGCTGAAAGGGCGACAGTTCCTTTTGGCCGAACTGCCGTTTTCAGATCATGTGAGCGACACCACGCTCCTGCATGGTTTCCTCGAGGTCATGATAGGAAACGGCGTAACGAACATAGAAAAACACAGCGGAAAGGATCACGTCCTTCGGATAGTGCTTGCCCTTGAAGCTGATCATGAAGCAGTCCGACATTGAGGCTCATTACCCAGCCTGCGTAGCCCCTCATCCACGAACACTCCTGCAGCTGAATTGACCGCTAAGGCCGCATTGCGGACGTTAGAATTCAGCCGCCTCATTGCCGTGCAAGCGCAAGATTTGCCCCCAGGGCGACGAGAATGCCTCCACCGATCCGCTGAAGAACAAGCGCCATGCGCACCGATGCCTTCATCCGTCTCACTGCTGCATGCGACATCTCAATGAGGATCACATCTGTTAGGGTGAACATCGCATTCACGATGATCCCCAGAACTACGATCTGTGCCCAGAGGGGTAACCCTGCAGAAGCGTCTGTGAATTGTGGGAGGAAGGCTACGAAAAAGAGCGCCGATTTCGGGTTCAGCGCTTCGACCAAGATGCTGTCTTTAAGAGCCTTTGCGACATTCGGGTTCGGATGGTGATTGCCCGACTGGATCAGCGGCGTCCGTCCCATCAGATACTTGATGCCGAGCCAGATCAGATACGCCGCGCCGACAACCTTCATGGCAATGAAGAGCGTCGGGATCATCTGAAGGAGTATCGAGACGCCGAATGCCGCCGCCGCGATATGGCCAAATCCAGCAAGGTGAAACCCGATGGCCGAATACCACCCGGCACGCCGACCTAACGCCATAGTTTGCGCCGCAGTGTAGAACATGCCCGGCCCCGGAACACAGGCGAATATCGCAGAGGCGACGAAAAAGGGGATCAAAAGTTCGGCTGGGGGCATCGCGGCACCGCTGCTGTTTCGTTATCCAGTATGCGGCAAGGCTAGCGTGGAACGAGGGCGTCAGATGGTCACCCTTCATCCCGTTCTGGGTGATTGTGGACAGCAATGCGAATGACCGCTTTCCGCTCCTTTGACCCGCCATGCCGTCCAGCCCTTGCGGCCGATTAGAGGCAGGCGCGGGCCTAAGAACCTTGTTGCGTAGTGCGGACAATACGCTGTTAAGCGGTCACGGCGATTGGAAATCGCTCGGGATGGCGGCTTTCCGGCGCAATTTTGCCGGAACGCTCATGCGCAAGAAGTGCCACTTGCGGTCATGTCCCCGAAGACCATTTAATATTTCCAAAATTTTGTTAGACAACATCTAGTGAAAACTCAGGTCAAACTTGCTGTTGATTACAAATGGAGCTCGGAAATTGTCGCCAACGAAGTAGTGAATATTCTGCTCCTCATCATGGAGGATACCGAAACAACCCCACTCCTTGCCTATCCGGTTTGCTCCCACAGCCACTAGATCTAGTGTTGGCTATGGACGTCCTGACCCGTGACGACTTGTCTTTCCCGCAATCTCTGCCGGAATTCCAGCGCCTTTTCCCCGACGACGCAG
>JBPCVQ010000430.1:0-3839 GCA_051010395.1 Geminicoccaceae bacterium
AAAAAGCCGTCTCCCATGCCCGGCACAAAGCCGCCTCCGGGGTCAAGCGCATTCGGGTAAGCGGCGTCGATGAGGCCATCTCGATGCTCGCGCCGCCGGCCCTGGTCAACTTTCGGCAGGCCTGGCCGGATGTCCATGTGCAGTTCCTGGAATTTTCATCTTCGGACCAGCATGCTCAGGAGCTGATCAATCATCGCACCGACATCGCCTTCATCCGATCACCGATCGAGGACGACTTCATCACATCCGAACGTCTCCGCCGGCAGCCCGCGGTCGTCGTCCTCGCCGAGAACCACCCGCTCGCCGCCAAGGATCGCCTGGAGCCCAAGGACATCGTCGATGAGGACATCGTCGGCTACCCCAAACATGCCCGCCCCATTCTGCACAGGATGCTCTGGTCCGGCTTCCGCAAGATCGGCGCCCAGCCGCGCGTGATCTGCGAGGTCATCGACAAGTCGACTTTGCTGCAATTCGTCAAACACGGCCTCGGCATCGCTTTAGCGCCCGAATGGGTCCGATCTCTTTCACCAAGCGGCGTGGTGTTCGTTCCCTTTGTCTCAGAGGTAAGCGCAATTGAACTCTACGTGTCCCAAAGAAAGCGCGAAAACTCACCCACCGTCGACGCCTTCATCGCCGCCGCCAAACAGGCAACACTGACCTTCGAGAGCCAGATCCTCGACGAATCACCAAAATGGTGAGCATTCTGTCTTACTGTAGCTATTCGCACAGAATGACACTGTTTTTCGAGTCGTTCAAATCGCAATCTTGAGGAGAGTATGTTCTCGGTGCTTGCATTCCCCCGGAACCAAAAATAACTCAATTACAATATCTTGCGCCACATCCAAGCCGCCCCATCCGGGCGGCTTTTTGACTTCAGGTAAGCGCGAGGATGGCAGCAAGTGCTCCGTTTCGCGAGCTTCGCTGCGTAACTATGTCCTGAGAAAAGCCGCAGCCTGCACTCCGGCAAAATTTGCGAACGAACCGGTCGGTATCATATCCACCGCCCTGGTTCAGCTTCACGAAGCAACGTCGGTCTATCGACGGAACAAATAGGCGACCTCGCGATTTCATAAAGCGTTTGTGATGGAATGCGCGTCATCCTTTGTAAAATCGGTCACAGTCCGGCCGCATCCAATCGGGTCTCCTGCACATCGTCTTTGCACTCATACGAGGCGGAGCGCGGACGAGTAGAGAGCATCGAATGATGCCTCCCAAAACAATGGAGCAAGCCGGATGAGCAGAAGAACCGTAATCCCGAATGGGGACAATCAAGCGCGGAGCAGCGAATTCAATGGCCAGACTTTCATCCTGAAGCAAGGCAGCACAACGACGGTCGATGGCGCACCGGTGCTGACGATCGACGATGATCAGGTCAGGTTCGACAATCGCGGTACCGCCGCCACCACGGGTGAAACGGCGACGGTGGATGTCCAGGGCGACAATGCCAGGATCGTCAATCGTCAATCCGGTGAGATCACGGCGGAAAATACCGGCGTCGAGGTGTCCGGCAGCGCCTTTATCGGCAATAGCGGCCGGATCTCGGGGGATGTGAACGGCGTCAACTTCGCCAACAACGACGAGTCCTCGGGGCGGGTCTTCAACACGGGCACGATCGACAGCGACAGCCGTGCCGTAAACATCGGCGGCTCCGGTGTGACCGTCGACAATTTCGGTGCGATACGCGGCACCGGCGATCAACGTAACGGCACGATCTATGCGAACGATACCGCCGACAACTATGCGATCAACAACCGTGGTCGCGGCGTGATCGATGCCGGTGAAGGCAATAACGGCGCCGGCATCTCGCTCCAGCTCGGCGAGGAGGTCAGCGCCAGGATCGTCAACCAGGGAGCCACCGTCGGTCGAGGCCAGGCTGCCGCCGACAGCAATCAGGCGGGCGACGGCATCAGGCTGGGATCAGGCGCCGAAGACGGCACCTCCACCTTCAGGGGTAATATCGTCAATACCGGCCGCATCGTCTCCGAGAACGAGCAGGGTGCAACCTCGGCGGTCCGCGTTGCCGATGGTGTCGGTTTCGATGGCCGGGTCGTCAATGCCGGTCTGATCGACGGCGCGAACAACGGGCTCTATTTCGGCGACGGTGACCATGATGCTCAGGTCACGAACCGGGGTGTCATCCAGAGCGGCAGCCGTGCCGTGAACATCGACGGCACCGGGGTCGTGGTCGAAAATTTCGGGACGATCCGCGGCACTGATGATCAGCGTAACGGCACGGTCTACGCCGACAGCACGGCGGACGACTATGCGATCTTGAACCGTGGCCGCGGCGTGATCGATGCCGGCCAGGGCAATGATGGCGCCGGCATCTCGCTCCAGCTCGGTGACGAGGTCAACGCCAATATCGCCAACCAGGGAACTCTCGTTGGTCGAGGCCAGGCGGCTGCCGACAGCAATCAGGCAGGCGATGCCATCCGGCTGGCGTCGGGCGCCGAGGACGGCACCTCCGTCTTCCAGGGCAATATCGTCAATACCGGCCGCATCGTGTCCGAGAGCGAGCAGGGAGCGACCTCGGCGATCCGGGTGGCCGACGGTGTCGATTTCGATGGCCGGGTTGTTAATGCCGGTTTGATCGACGGCGCCAACAATGGGCTCTATTTCGGCAATGGCAATCACGATGCACAGGTGGTGAACCGGGGCGTCATCCAGAGCGACAGCCGTGCCGTGAACATCGACGGCACCGGGGTCGTGGTCGACAATTTTGGCGTGATCCGCGGCACTGACGACCAGCGCAACGGCACGGTCTATGCCGACAGCACCGCCGACGACTTTGCCATCAACAACCGTAGCCGCGGCGTGATCGACGCCGGCGAGGGCAATGATGGTGCTGGCGTCTCGCTGCAGATCGGGGAAGCTGAAGGCGGCGTTCGCTTCGACCTGGACAATGACGGAACCATCATCGGCCGTGGCGATGGCGACGGCAATCAGGCGGGCGACGGCGTTCGCGTGGCAGGCAGCGGCCCCGGCTCGTCCCTGGATGCTGAAGGCAGCCTGATCAATGACGGCAGGATCGTTTCGGAGCAGAACGACGGCATTCGCCTCACGGATGTCACGGTCGAATCCGGCTTCGAGATCGTCAATAACGGTTTCGTTGGCTCGGCCGAAGGCGCTGCGATCGATGCAAGCGGCGTCCGCGAAAATGCCGATGGCGGCGGCGTGAATATCGTCAACAACGGACGCCTCAACGGCGATGTCGAGCTCAGCGGGTTCGACGACGTCTTCGAAGCCAACGGCGCGGTCAACGGCACTGTGAACGGCAATGGCGGCAATGACCGGCTGATCAGCGGCAATGGCGACCATGTGCTGACCGGCGGTGCTGGCGGCGACACCTTCGTCTTTCGGCCGGCCGGCCGGAATGCGGACCAGATCACCGACTTCGAAGACGGCGTCGACCGTCTCGATGTCAGCGCATTCGGCTTCGACAATGCCGGTCAGGTGCTGGACCGGGCCGTCCAGGACGGTGACGACACCGTCATCACCCTCGCTGACAACAGCACGGTGAAGCTGCTTGGCTTCCAGGCCGAAAATCTGGACGAGAGCGACTTCACTCAGACTGTTTGACACCATCGACTGTAGCGGTATCGATCGGGAGGCGGCACCGAAAGCCGCCTCCCGCCTTACCTTGATGATCGATCGAACGCTACGAAGGGGGAGGCTATCGTGAACGCCACCACACCGCTGCACACCGCCCTGAAGACGGTCCGCGGCAGCCTGATCATGACGGGGCTCTTCAGCCTGGTGATTAATCTCCTGCTGCTGGCAGGTCCGCTCTACATGATGCAGATCTACGATCGCGTCCTGATCAGCCGCAGCTACGATAC
>JBPCVQ010000431.1:0-8037 GCA_051010395.1 Geminicoccaceae bacterium
GCCGATCCTTTGGGCGTTGATATCGCGCCAGTTCTCGCAAATATCTCGAACTTCGTCGATTCGAATCGAACGACCATGGAGGGCAAAGACCTTTCGCTAGCTCTAAAACCAGGTGTCTTTTCGAAGGTTAAGATCCGCGAAAGAAATATCGTAACAGTCGAGTTCTCTCTCGATCCCGCACACAAACCGCAAACCAAAATCGAAGCATCGAGCATCGATAACGGCGTCCGCCTGGTCTTCGGCTGGCCCGGCCCGACCGAGGTGAAATCCGACCAGGATCTAAGCGAGCTACACCTGGAGATAGTTCCGCCGAGAACCATAGATTCTGCCGAACTTGCCAGGCTCCAGCAGACCCTTCGGCCCTGGTTTCATAAGCTACGGTCGGAAAAGGGGCTGGACCATACAGCCCTTTCCCTGGCGCTCGAACCACAGATCGCCGTGTCGATCAGGCCTGAAGGAGTGGCAAGGACGGTCATCGATTTCGTCCGCAACGCCTCGACGCATACCACGCCGACACTTCAATCGAAAGGGCATGCCTTCATCCCAGCAATGAAGCCGTCGCCCTCAACAAGAATTGCTAAGGTTCAGAAAGCTGGGCCTCCCATACCAATGAAACGCCCACGTAAGACCAAAGAAGCTGTGATCGTCACTAAAGTCAACGCGGAGGTTATGGCCGCTGCGGATTCTGGCAGGAACCTGACAAAAACGCTGGTCTTTGACTGGGAAAAGCCGGTAGGCGCCGCAGTTTTTGTCCGCGCAGAGTACCTCTGGGTCATCTTTGATGAACCGAATACCGCGCTCCTTGCAAGCTTGCCGACACCACCATCCGCCTTTGGGCCCGGCATGTTCATCCCAGCAGATGGCGGCACGGCCTTACGCTTTCCGCTTCTAGAGCCCGTCCATATCAGCGTGAGCCAAACGGCCGAGAATCGGTGGCAAGTCGAACCCACCCCGCCCTTGTCAACGCCTCAATCCTTGATCATCGAGCGTGTCGATGGTTCGACAACGTTGCGCGTGACGCCTGTATCGGGTGAACGTATCGTCGACGTAGTCGATCCTGTGGTCGGCGATCGGCTCAATATCCTGCCACTTCGCGATCTCGGCATCGGCCAGCCGGAAAGGCGCCGCTTCGTTGATCTTGAACTACTGCCGACATCTCAAGGTCTGGCTTGGCGGCGGCTGAATGACAGCTTAATAGCGAGCATCGAAGATAAAGGCCTAAAGTTCAGCAGCCCCGAAGGGCTCTTGCTCTCCGCGACCGGCGCAGCTCCCTCTGACACGTCAGAACCTAAGGTTTTGCAGGCAATGGCTAGAAAGAAGCCACTGAGCAATCAACCGCAGAAGGATCAGGTGGACCGGCCGGCGATCAAGACAGTCGAGCCCTCCCCTCCAGGCCCGAAGTCGGTCCCCGCCAAGCCTTCGTCCTACTTCGACCTGGCCAACTCGGCCGTCAAGCGCGAGCTGGTCAACGAGCATCGACGCATCCGGCGTCAGGCGATTAGGAAAGCCCCACCGGAAAGCAAAGACCATGCGCGTCTAAGCCTCGCGCGCCTCTTGGTCGCTGAGCAGCTTGCTAACGAAGCACGTACAATTCTAAGCACGATCTCGGACAAAGCCAATAGCCATATTCTATTGCAAAAACAAGCGCTTAATGGAGTTTCGTCATTACTCCTCGGGCACCTTACCGAAGCTACCTCCCTCTTACTCGACCCAAGCCTCGGCGATGACAATGAGATCGATGTCTGGCGCGCGGCTCTCGAATCGATGGAGGATAACTGGCTGCCTGCGGCCGAACGTTGGCGGGCCACAAGTGACATGCTCGACAAATACCCCCCAAGGTTGAAACTCGACCTTGGTCTCATGGCTCTGAGGGCCGCGATTGAGACGGACGACGACAAAATGATGCGGAGAAGCGTCCGACGCCTGAAGTCTCTAACTCTTAGCCCATACGACAAAGCCAGAGTCGATGCGATGAAAGCCTTGAAAGCGGAACGTGCTGGAGACCTCGAAAAGGCACGTGCGTTGCTCACTGATCTTACCACCAGCCCCAATAAGACAGTAAGAGCCCTGGCGGACTTTCAACTCACGGCCATCGATCTCAAAGCTGACAGAGGCGATCCGGCCTTACTGCAGAACCTCAATCGTCGCATGCCGATTTGGCGTGGACACCCACAGGAACAATCCATGCTCGATGAGTTGGCCAGGCAGTATAGGGACGCGAACGCGCTGCGCGATGCCTTGACCACCTGGCAAAGACTGGCCCACCTTTTTCCTGAAGCGGCAGATAGCGAAGACTTGAAAAAGGCGCGTCGGGACACGTTTGCTCAAGCTTTGGCCAATGCAACAGAGCCCACAATTGACCGCCTCGATGTTTATGCGATCTATCTCGATTTCATTGGCCTCCTTCCTGACGAACCTGAAGCCAGAGACATTCTTCGGCACTTAGTTCGGCATTTGACGGAGCTTGATCTCCTGGACGAGGCAATCGATGTGCTCCAATCCTTGATGACATCGACCGACGATGACTTGGAGCGTTCAAAACTCGCTATTGAAATCGCTAAGCTGATGCTGCAACAGGATCGTGCAACACTGGCACTTTCTGTTTTGGATGGATCCGAGGGTGCGCGCATAGCACTTCCCCCAACGCTCGACGAAGAGCGGCATTTGATTCGGGCTAATACCCTTGCACAGCTCGGTCGCACAGATGATGCCCTTCGCGCACTGAGGGATCTGCAGTCAGATCCTGCCCGGCGGCTTCGAGCCAAGGTCCTTTGGGATAAACGTCGCTGGCCTCGCCTTGCTGCTGTCATCGAGTCGTACTTCGCCGATGCGGATCCGTCATCACCGCTGACACATGACGATCAGAAAATGGTTCTTTGGTTAGCGCTGGCACATCAACGGGAGGACATTCCTGAAAAGCTGCACATCTTTCGGGATCGCTTTGCGGCTACGATGCAAGATGGCCCCTATGCAGAAGCATTTGACGTAGCAACACAAAGCACCGCCAGGACCAACGATATCAGAGCCCTTCTCGCAGCGACAGAAAGCCAGCTCGCTGAACTCCAGCGTTTCCGAAAGACGACACCGACGTTGCCCTAGAGCACTTCTGCAACAGATTGGATCAGTTTTTGTTTTCAAGATATTACCGGCAATCACGATGTGAGTCTCTCTCGACCAACAAAGTTGGGAGGGATCATGCAGCGCGCTTACTCGTTGGATTTACGCGAACGTCTGATCGACGCGGTCGAAGCCGGTAGTTCGGCGCGTGCTGCCGCACGGCGGCTTCAGGTCAGCACGTCGACGGCGGTCAAACGGGTACAGCGCAAGCGTGAGACCGGCAGCGTCGAGGCGAAGCCGATGCACGGCCATCCGCCGGCCAAACTGGCGCCGCACAAGGATCAGCTTCTCCGGCTTGTGGCCGAGGAGCCGGATCTCACGCTCAAGCAGATCTGCGCGCGCCTGGCGACAGACGGCATCCACGTCAGCAAGAGCTGCCTTCATACCTTCCTTTGGCGGAACCGCATCCGTTTAAAAAAAGACCGGCCACGCCGCAGAACAGCAACGGCCTGATGTCTTGCGCTGGCGACAGGCCTGGTTCGACATCCAGATCGATCTTGAGCCTGAGCGGCTGGTGTTCATTGATGGCCAGGCGCTATGGGCGAGCTCTGCGTGGCGAACGTTGCCGGGCGCCCGTGCCGCACGGCCATTGGAAAACCACGACCTTCGTCGGCGTGCTCAGGCTGGAAGGCATGACGGTCCCCATCGTCCTGGATGGCGCCATGCACGGTGCCGCTTTCCTCGCCTATGTCGAGCAGGCCCTGGTGCCCACCCTCTCGCCCGGCGACATCGTGGTGATGGACAATCTGCCGGCACACAAGCCGATCGCTGTCCGCCAAGCGATCGAACGCGCTGGGGCAGAGCTTCGCTTCCTGCCGCCCTACAGCCCGAACTTCAACCCAATCGAGATGGCCTTCTCCAAGTTCAAAGCCTTCTTGAAAAAGAAAGCTGCACGAACCGTCGACAGCCTAGGGAACGCCATCGCCGAGGCCAGCGACCTGTTCACGCCAATAGAATGCGAAAACTACTTTGCTGCTGCCGGATACGACCGCGAATGATCGGAAAATGCTCTAGCAGAGAGCGGTTCTGTTTGAAGGCCACGTGGAAGGAAGAGTTCGATCGCTAGCAACTGCGCGGCCTGTCAGCCCGGCACTACGTCTACATCTAGGCTGATGGTGTGTACCTGCAGGCTCGAATGGAAGCTGAGAAGCAAGGTATCCTCGTTTTGATCGGCGCCACGCCTAAAGGCAGGAAGGAACGGATCGACTTTCAGACCGGCTTTCGCAAGAGCACTCAATCCTGGACTGAACTTCTGACCGATCTGAAGAGCCGCGGTCTGTCGGTGGCCCCCGAACTCGCGATTGGTGATGGAGCTTTGGGGGGCTGGAAAGCATTGGAGGAACAGTTTGGCGCGACCCGGCACCAGAGGTTATCGAAGGGATCAAGTTCACCGGCGGCTTTGAAGCGCGTCCTGATCACGCCGCTGCCTGAGCAGGTGCCGTCACCAACTTTCCAGCATCGCTTCGGCAGTGCGCTCGGTCGCACGGACCGAAAAGGCGGTAGTCATGGCAGCAATCTCCGATGGTGGTCTTTGGAGATTGTCGGATGGTTTGGTTAACGGGAGGTTAAGGCTGGAGGAGAAGAACCGTATGCCGCCGATTTATCGGGAGTGATGGGTTAGCGGTCGCCGTGGATGCCTTCGTACCAGTTGACTTCTGAGTAGAGAGGGATGGTTAGACCGTCGGGTAGATCGGTTTCTTCGTCGCGCTGCACCTCAAAAATGACCAGAATGCGTCGTCAAAAACTCACCGCGCTCACGTTTCAAAGTCGTAGGTTCATCACCGGTGTTGAGCTGGTCAGGCACCGTTACCGACATTCAAAACCAGTACGTTACCGTCCTCGTCGGTCTCGGCATCTGTCGCTTCCCAAGACTCACCATTCCATCGCTTCACGACTGGATTATCGGGATCGCTCGAGTCCCTCAAGAACGACCCAATGGGCGTGCTTGACCTTATCTTCTCTGCTCTCATCCGCCGCACCTCGGCGATGAGATGGGGAAACACAGATCGGGCAAGAGCGGCGAGCTCAGCATCGACTGGGTTGGCGAAGGGCATATCACCGTTGATCAACGAATAACGTCTTCTATGATTATCCCTCGCCGTGAGTTTTCCCTCGATCGGCATAAGTGAATAGCCCCAAGGCCCAGGAGTAGCTGCCTTATCGAGCTTCTCCCATTCATCGAGCTGTTCATCGGTGATCGGGCCATCAGTCATTGGTGTCACGCTCCGAAACCCACTGAATTATTCGATCATAAATAGCATTATATGAGATTTTTATTCAACCATGATGAACAGTACGCTGTCAGCCTCGACGAGCCAGGCACTGCACGCTCCGACAGTGCGTCAAAGAATCGTATTGGGGGGCATCATTTGACAGATTTTGTTGAAAAAGCCCGAGGCATCCAAAAATGTCCTCGCAACTTGGAAACCAGTTCAAAAAAAGAGCGTTTTCTTTGAGTTGCGCTTCGCAATGCACAACATTGAAGAATGTGATTCTATCCAGGGCTGTTCAACGGTGATTACAGTCCTTTGAGGCCGAGTGTTTTGTTGAGGTTGATGGCCTTTTTTTCAAAGGTCGTCTTTGATGTTCTGGACACCGTTCGCCCGTAGAATATTGAGGGCATGGCTTCTTAGCCTTGCGAAGACGCCAGGATTGGATCAGATGCGGCTTTGGATGGCGGCCGCGGCCTGCTTTGCCGAGAGCTTGGTGGAACTGGCATGCAAAGCGGTTTCGACCCAGCGTTGCCACAGAGCGGTTTTGGCGTTCTTGATGAAGGTGTTGCGGCTGACCCGGATCACGCCTTGAAGGCAGGTCGCCCACTCGGCTCCAGCGACAGTGTCGCTGATATCGAAGACCTCGGCCTTCCGGTCTTCCTGGCGGTTACGGACAAGATCCTTGGACAGGATCTGGTCAATCGGGTCCTCTGTTTCCGTCATCGTGAGGATGCGTTCAAACAACTCGGGCTGGTTAGTCTTCAATTGGACCAAAAGGTGACTGCCTGTCTGGCACGCCGCTTCGAAGGTTTTTTTGACAGTGCATGGCATCGGCTATGAACAGGCGGCCTTCGAGGCCAAGATTCTTGATCAACGTCTGCGCCGCCGGAACCTCGTTGCTTTTGTCGTCAGTGGCAAGATAGCCGAGGCTCATCGCCTGATCCTGAGCAAAGACACTCAACACATGGGCGGCCTTCAAATCGTCAGCGTTGAACAGCCCTGTGATTCTACCGAAGATCGGCTCCAAGTATTCGCCCCGACTTTTTCAACACAATACCCCACAAACCTGTCGTAAGCACATAGCGCTCAATTGAGCAGCCAGTGTTGGCACCGCTATCAGCGGCGACCAGAGGTCGATCGACGGCAAGGCGCTTCATCAATACAACATCGACCGGCGCATCACCGACCAAGAGAAGAGGTTCCTGGACGCCATAGAGAGGTGCTCTAAAATCGATCACTTGCGGCCCAGAATCCCTGGTAGAAGATGGTGATAGACACTTACTGTCATTGTTCTCGGCGCCGAATTCCGTCAAGCTCTATACTAAGCCGTCGACTCATTAAGTCTGAGCCCTAGCCTTACGGCGACGAGTTTGACGGCTGCGAGGAAGTTTTCGGCCTTTCTGTCGTAGCGCGTCGCGATGCCCCTGAACGGTATGGGTTTGTTGAAGAAGCGCTCGACCCTGTTCCGTTGTCGATAGACCCATCGGCTGAACGCGAAGCTGTCTTTGCGATTGCTCTTGGGCGGGATGTTGGCCCAGGCTCCCCGTTCATCGGCAAACGCTCGGATAGCATCAGTGTCGTAGGCCCGGTCAGCCAGGAGGAACGTGGGATCGCCGAGCAGCACTAGCGCTTTCGTACTGTCATGATCCTGGCCCGGCGACAACGTAAGCTTGATGGGACGTCCTTCGGCATCGACGACCGCATGGATCTTGGTGGTCAAGCCTCCTCGGGAGCGGCCCATAGCGCTTTTGTCGGCGGCGCCTGCCTTCGTTTTTTGGGCGCGACGCCATGCTGATGAACCCGGACATGCGAGCTGTCGATCATGACGATATCGCCATCACAAGCCTCGGTCATCGCCGCCAGCAGCTTGTCCCAGATCCCGGCGTAGCTCCAACGCACGAAGCGGTTGTAGCAAGTGGTGTGCGGCCCGTAGCGCTCGGGAATGTCAGCCCAAGGCGAGCCCGTGCGAAACCGCCAGAAGATCCCATTCAACACGCGGCGATCATCGACCCGCGGAACGCCGCGAGACTTCCGAGGCAGCAACGGTTCGATGACAGACCACTCGAAATCCGTAAGATCGTGACGGTTCATGACAACCTCGTCCATGAAAGTACATTAAATCACAATACAATGACTATGTGTATTTATTTATGAGTTTGAAGCCTAGTAGGGGAGGCCGACATAGTTTTCGGCGAGCGTGGTCATGGCGGCCTTGGAGCTGGTGAGGTAGTCGAGCTCGGCGAACTGCATGCGGACATCGAAGGGGCTGTCCTTGGGAAAGCGATGCAGGAGCTTGGTCATCCACCACGAGAAGCGTTCGGCTTTCCAGATGCGACGAAGGGCGCGTTCGCTGTACGCCTTCAATGCGCGTTCGTCGTCATGTCGGAAAAAATCGATCAGCGCCGCCGAGAGATAGTGCACGTCCGAGGCTGCGAGGTTCAGGCCCTTGGCGCCTGTCGGCGGCACGATATGGCCGGCATCGCCAGCGAGGAACAGGCGGCCATGGGACAGCGGTTCGGCAACGAAGCTGCGCAGTGGTGCGATCGATTTTTCGATGGAAGGGCCGGTTTCGAGTCCGACAGCTGCCGCCGGCAGACGACCGGTCAGCACCTCCCAGAAGCGATCATCCGGCCAATCCTCAAGCTTCTCGTCCAGCGAGCACTGGACGTAGTAGCGGCTCAGTGTCTTCGAGCGCATGGAACAGAGC
>JBPCVQ010000432.1:0-42681 GCA_051010395.1 Geminicoccaceae bacterium
GGAGATGGTGGAAGCGGAAGGCGGTCTGGTTGGAATTAACACGATGCATCCGAACCGGTTGGTGGAGGAGGCGATCCGTGCGGATGCCATTCCCGAACTCTCCGGCTATCAGCGCATTCGGCGGGAAGTCGCCTATGATGACGGTTGCAGGATCGACCTGTTGTTGGAAGACGACCACCGGCCGCCTTGCTATGTCGAGGTCAAGAATGTCCATCTGAAGCGAGACGGCGAGGCCGAGTTTCCGGACTGTGTCACCGCGCGCGGGGCGAAGCATCTTGGCGCTCTGAAACGACAGACAGCCACTGGTGCGCGCGCCGTGATGGTTTATGTGGTACAAAGAACCGATTGCAGCGCATTCTCGCTGGCCGAGGACATCGATCCGGTTTACGCAGCCGCGTTTGACGATGCGCTGAAAGGTGGGGTCGAAGCCCTTTGTTATGACTGCTCGATCGGGCGCGACGAAATAGTTCTGGCGTCGCCGCTGCCGATTGTAATATAACCTATGGTTGAAAATGAGATGCAAGATCAGGCGAAGATGAGAGACCAACCCGACAGGGGTGCTCAGATCCCGGTTCACGGCGCGGTTGCCTTCGAGGGCATGCGCCGTGCGGGCAGGCTTGCCGCCGAGACGCTGGACATGATCGGCGCGCATGTGCGGCCAGGCATTGCAACCGAGGAACTGGATCAGATCTGCCACGCGTTCATTCTGGACCATGGGGCGAAGCCGGCGCCGCTCGGTTACCGAGGATTCCCGAAGGCGACCTGCATTTCCTTGAACGAGGTTGTCTGCCACGGCATTCCAGGCCCCACGAAGCTGGCGCGGCGCGATATCCTGAGCATCGACGTGACGGTCATCCTCGATGGCTGGTATGGCGACAGCAGCCGTATGTACTTCGCCGACGAACCTGTCACCCAGAAGCTCGATCTTTGTAAGACCACCTTCGATGCTCTTTGGAAGGGAATCGAGGTGGTGAAGCCAGGCGCTACGCTCGGTGATCTCGGTCACGCTATCCAGAGCTTCGCCGAGGCGAAGGGCTATTCCGTGGTGCGCGACTATTGCGGCCATGGCATTGGTCAGGTGTTTCACGATGCGCCAAGCATCCTCCATTATGGCAATCCCGGAACCGGCACCACGTTGAAACAGGGGATGCTGTTCACCATCGAGCCGATGATCAATATCGGCACCTACGAGTGCAAGCTCAACAAGCGGGACGGCTGGACCGTCACCACCAGGGACGGCAAGGCGTCTGCGCAGTTCGAGCATACTGTCGGCGTGACCGAGGATGGCTGCGAGGTGTTCACGTTGTCGGCGACCGGAGCCCATCACCCTCCATGGTAGATGCTGCGCCATCGACGCCTGCGACCCTTGTGGATGCAGGCCTGCGGATCGACCTCGATCCGGAGGACGGTGGCGACGTCTATGTCATCAGCGGTAATACCTACCATCACAAGGAAACGCTCAAGGCCCATGGTTGCCGCTGGAGCAAGAGCCGCAGCGCCTGGACCTTCGAGGATACGGCGCTGATCGATCGCCTCTCAAAGGCGTTCGATGGTCATGGCGCCGCGAACGGCGCGCCAGGCTTCGCCGAAGCTGCGGTTCGTTTCGATGCTTCGATGTCTAGTCCCTCCAAGTCGACGAGGCCCGCGTCGGGCACGCCGCATTATCACGGTCACCGCCAGCGTCTGCGCGAGCGTTTTCGCGAAAGCGATGGCGAAGGCATGCCGGACTACGAGCTCTTGGAACTCCTCTTATTCTTCAGCATCCGATATGTCGATGTGAAGCCTTTGGCGAAGGGCCTTCTGGATGAGTTCGGTTCGCTTGGTGGCGTGTTGGCTGCCGAACCGGAACGCCTCGAAGCAGCGATGCGCAGCGCGGAAAAGGCACCGTCCGATCGCATCAGGACGGACAGCCAGTTCACCATCACCCATCTGAAAGCCATGCAGCGCATGCTGCAGCGCGTGTTGGCCGAGGATGTGAAGACGCGACCGGTGATTTCCTCCTGGCAGGCACTTCTGGACTACCTGAAAATGGCGCTCGGACACGAGCCGATTGAGCAGTTCCGGGTGCTGTTTCTGGACAAGAAGAACATCTTGATCAAAGACGAGGTTCAGCAGCGCGGCACGGTCGACCATACGCCGCTTTACCCCCGCGAGATTGCCAAACGCGCGCTAGAACTCGGCGCGTCAGCGCTGATCATGGTGCATAATCATCCAAGCGGTGACCCGACACCATCGCGCGCCGACATCGAGATGACCAAGCAGGTCGAGGCCGCCATGGCGCCGATCCGCGTCGCCCTCCACGATCACCTCATCATCGGCAAAGACCGCCACCTAAGCTTCAAAAGCGAAGGCCTCCTCTGATGGCGTGGCCATCTGCATTGACTTTGGCGTAGTCGCCTGGCTCGCGGGTATGCGGTCGTGTCCTGGTGATGGCGGTGTCAGGCGGATGCGCTGGAGACGGCCATGCGTTCCTGGTCAACGGTCGAGGCCGCGCCTCGCCAGGTGTCGAGGTCGGCGAGGGCGCGTTTTGCCATGGCGGGCTTGCGTTCGCGCTTTTTCATCCTGCCTTCGAGCGGTGGGAACAGGCCGAAATTGATGTTCATCGGCTGGAAGGTCGACGCATCCGCCCCTGAAGTGATGTGGTTCAGGAGGGCGCCCATGGCGGTGGTCGGTGGTGGCAATGTGATCGAGTTGCCCAGCGCTTCGGCGGCGGCGAAGCGCCCCGCCATCAGGCCGACGGCCGCACTCTCCACATAGCCCTCGCAGCCGGTGATCTGGCCGGCGAAGCGGATATGCGGGCATGATTTCAGGCGAAGCTCGCCATCCAGGAGTTGCGGGCTGTTGATGAAAGTGTTGCGGTGCAGGCCGCCGAGACGGGCGAATTCCACCCCCTCCAGGCCCGGGATCGTGCGAAAAACCTGCTTCTGCTCGCCATAGGTGAGCTTGGTCTGAAAGCCGACCATGTTGAACAATGTGCCGAGTGCATTGTCCTGGCGAAGCTGAACCACCGCATGGGGCTGACCGCCGGTCCTGGGATCGGTCAGGCCGACCGGCTTCATCGGGCCGAAACGTAGGGTTTCGTGGCCGCGAGAAGCCATCACCTCGATCGGCAGGCAGCCCTCGAAATAGGGCGTTGATTGTTCCCAATCCTTGAACTCATGGCCTTCGCCTGCAAGCAGTGCGTCAATGAACGCCTCATATTGTTTCTCGTCCAGCGGGCAGTTGATGTAATCGGCACCCGACCCGCCCGGGCCGGGCTTGTCATAGCGAGACTGGAACCAGGCAATCTCGAAATCGATGCTTTCCTTATAGGCGATCGGCGCGATGGCATCGAAGAAGGCAAGTGCCTCCTCGCCGGTCGCCTCGCGGATCGCCGCTGCGAGCGGAGCGGAAGTCAGGGGACCGGTGGCGATGATGGCCGGCCCCGCTTCTGGTGACGGCAGTGTATTGGTTTCGTCCCTGACGATGGTGATCAGAGGCTCCGCTTCGAGTGCGGCTTCGACGGCACCGGCAAAGCCATCTCGATCGACCGCGAGCGCACCGCCTGCCGGCAGCTTGTGGGCATCGCCGGATGCCATAATCAGGGACCCTAGCCGCCGCATTTCCTCGTGCAGCAGGCCGACGGCGTTGTTCATCGCATCGTCGGAACGAAACGAGTTGGAGCAGACCAGTTCGGCCAGCGTTCCGGTCTTGTGCGCATCCGTTGCTCGGACGGGACGCATTTCATGAAGCATAACCGCAACGCCGGTTTTCGCCAGCTGCCAGGCTGCCTCGCTGCCGGCAAGACCTCCGCCGATGACATGCACGGTCATGATCTATTCCTTTTGGGGGGGGGAATGTTCAAGGAGGAACAAAAACGCGACCCGCGATGGCGCGTCAAGAGACATGACGTGGTGATCCCTAAAGGAAGAAAAGAAAGTGCGTGCTCTATGAATGCAAATAGAAAAACATGACGAAAGAAAATCACCGAAAAATAAAGTGAAAAATCAACACATTATAAATAAATAACGAATTCACTCATGTAAATACATAATACATGTATGATTTGTCATTTGGTTAATATTGACGTTGTCGTTGATATTATTCATGATTTATTATGATGCTTTTTTGTTTCATTAAACAGTTGGGCTGGGCGCGTGCTGTTCATGTAATTGGCAAAGCGCATGGACCAACAATCAACCCTGGGGGGGGAGCTATGAGGCATCGAGCTGTCAGGAGTGTCGTTCTTGGGATCGTCACGGCTACGTCATGTGCTCTATCTGTACCAATGATTGAGCTCGCAAATGCCGAGGAGGTAAAAGCACAGAGCTATGGCTTCGGTCGTCTGTTCACCGAGCTTGCTCCTCATCCTGCTTCCGACAACACTTTGCTTGAGGTTGGATTGTCCTCCTACGACAAGGACTTCCCGGCCTATATGGAGGATTCGCAGTTTCGCGGTACGGACAACAATTCGAGCATTCCCGTCGGCCACACCTATGTCGGTCAATTGCTGACCCACGAAATCTCCAAGGACAATGATACCAAGATCGGCAAGAGCTTTCAGCCTGAGGCCATCGCCAATCATGCCACGCCCTGGATAGATCTAGACGTCATCTATGACCACGGTGGCAAAAGGGCCGAACGTGACCCTGGCGACCCCGCGAAGCTGCTGCTTGGCAATGGGATCGGCAACGAGCGTGATTTTCCCCGTGACGCCAAGGGACGGGCACGCATTCCTGACCAGCGCAACGATCAGAACAACAATCTCGCGCAACTGGTCGGCGCGGTCATGCAATTTCACAATGTCGAGGTCGACAGGCTGCGCATGGTGGATGACTCGGCAGGCGAGGATGTTCTCTTCGCCAGGGCTAAAGCGTCGACTATTGCGCATTGGCAGGCGGTCGTTTTTACTGAATTCCTGCCGATTTTCGTCGAGACCCAGTTGATCGACGACATCATGAACAACGGTCCGAAGTTCTATGCGGATGACATGGCCAAGACGGGCGTCGTTCCCGTCGAGTTTTCGGTGGCAGCGTTTCGGTTCGGGCATTCCATCGTGCGTGGGCGCTATACATTGAACGACAACGAAGCGGCGGATCGCGTTCGTCTCTTTCCGCTGAGTGCCAAGGAGCTGGACCGGAGTCTCATCGGTCATCGCCCCATTCCGGCCGAACGTCAGATTGATTGGGATCGGTTCTTCGACTTTGAATCGTCGATCCAGGGCGATCTGGACGATGATGAAGATCAGTTCAAGGGCTTGCAGGTCAGCCGCAAGATTGATCGTTTCCTGGCAAGGCCGATGCTGCGCATCCCCGAATTCATGATGCTGGGGCGGCCGGTGCCTCCAGATCTTCTCAAGGAGGAACTATTGCCGGACCGCGCCGTCTTGAGCCTGGCCTCACTCAACTTGCAACGGGCGAAATCCCTCGGCCTTCCGAGCGGCCAGGACGTCGCCGTCGCCATGGGTGCTAAACCTCTCAGCAACGCCGACATGGGCTTGTGCAAAACAGCCGAGGATTGTGAGGAGTGGGGATATGTCTGGCCCGAGGATGACGGTGATGCGCCGCTTTTCCTCTATATCCTCGAAGAGGCGAGACTACAGACCAATGGTGAGAAGCTTGGTGAAGTCGGTGGCAGGATCGTCGCTGAAGTTGTCATCGGTTTGCTGCGGGCAGACCCTCAATCGATCCTCAATCAGGATTTCGTATCGCCACTTACGGGCGTGCCGGCATACACCATGGCTGATATGATTTTTCATGCTGGCTGGCACAAGAAGTAGAAAAGCTAAGAACTCGTGAGCGCAATGGTTGCAACAAGAGCATTCCTTTTTAGCGCATCCAGGCCGACAGCCCGTCACTGTCGGCCTGTTTCGTGAATGCTGGAGTGATATTTGCGAGAAAATGCATCAAGAGGGGAGAAAGTCTAAAAACTATCTCTATTTTGGGCATGATTCGTTCTTTGTCTGGATCTTCGTTAGGATTTCTCTATCTTTACTCTGGTTCGGAACCGGCTCTTTGTTTCAATAGTGTCTGCTGAACCATGGCGTCCCTTAGTTTTATCCGTATCGGATATTGCAAGCTGTCCTCAACATTTTTATCGATCGGCAGTGTCGTTCGAAAGCTATTCAAAATGCGGTAGCGTGGCCGTTGCTAGGAAAGGAGGATGCCATTGGCGGAGGAGACACCAGAGTCGGCTTTGTTCTACTCAGCCGACGATGAGGACGACGAGGCCAACTCGACGGTTGAATGCGCGCGCGCGGCAGAAGAGTTTTCGCCTGACAAGGCCTGCTTTAGGCAGGTGGTCGAGGCAATTGTCGATTCAGTCATCATTCACCGTCACGGTCGCGTCATCTATGCCAACCCAGCAGCCGAGTGCAATCTTGGCACCGGTTCGCTCATTGGCCGTACTCTCTCCGACTTCATCGCCGAAGAAGATCATGGACATATGACCGCAGCGATCGGGAACGTGGCCGAAACCGGTCAGTCCAGCGGGATTATCGGTTATACGAGTGTCGCCTCCGATGGCAGACGCCGTTCGGTCGAGACGATCGCGGTAAGGGTGATGATGGCGAGCGAAGGGGCCATTCTCAATGTCTGCCGTGACGTCACGGAGCATAAGCGAACGGAAATGGCGCTAAAGGACAGTGAGGCGCGTTTCGAGACGCTGGCTAGGCATTCACCGGAAGCGATTATCGCCGTTTGCGAGCGCAGGATTGTCCTCGCCAATCAGGCCGCGGCCGATTTGCTTTGTGGCACTGGCATGGGGAGCCTCAAGGGACGGGACGTTCGTGATTTCTACATGGAAGGCAGGTGCGAGCTCACCGATCGAGGGGTAGACATTCTTGAGCAGGGCGGGGCGGTCACCAAGCAGCTGCGCGGCCGGTTTCAGAGGCTGGACGGGTTGGTGGTCGACCTTGAAGTTACGTCGATTCCCTACATGCACGGAGAGAAGCCGGCTGCCTATCTGATCATGAGGGATGTCACCAAGCGTTTGCGTGACGAGGAACACCATCGCTACCTCGCGAGTCATGACCCACTGACCGATCTGCCCAATCGCTTGGAGTTTCAACGTCGACTGCGCGCTTTGCTGGCCGGTGAGGATGGCGCACAAACCGGCCGATTTGCCATTCACTATCTCGATCTCGATTACTTCAAGAATGTCAATGACTCGCTTGGACATGAAATTGGGGATCGCCTGCTGCAGATCGTGGCGTCGCGCCTCAGGAATGTTATCCGCTCCACCGATCTGGTAGCCCGCCTGGGGGGCGATGAATTCGCGGTGGTGCAGGCGGATGCCAATCTGAATGATGCACCGCGTGCTCTTGCGGAAAAGCTGCAGCGTACCATCGAAGAGCCCTACTCCGTCGGTGATCAGCTGCTGCACACCTCCGCCACTATCGGTATCGCTGTCCATCCAGACCATGGCGACGATCCTGGACAGTTGCTGCGACGCGCCGACCTTGCTCTTTATCACGCCAAGGAGTGTGGTCGGAACGTCATCAGCTTTTTCAGTCACAATCTGGACGTTCGCGTTAGGGAGCGTGATTCGCTTATCAGTCAGTTGATACGCGCAGAGACCTCCGACGAATTCGAGGTTCATTTTCAGCCGATCGCGTCACTGCGTTCCGGGCGTATCGAAGCTGTCGAGGCGCTCTTGCGCTGGAATCATCCGGAGCGCGGCCTTATGGCCGCCGATGATTTCATCCATGCAATCGAGGCCAGCCGAGAGGCCCAACGCATCGGTGCCTGGGTGCTGCGGGAAGCCTGCGCGCATGCCAAGGCTTGGGAAAGGCTGGGCATTGGCGATCTGCGTGTCGCAGTCAATCTTTCCAGGCCGTTTCTACAGCGCCCTGATTTCATCGATGTGGTTCTCGAGACCCTGCGCTCGACGGATCTCGATCCATCCAAACTTGAGCTGGAGCTTACGGAACGGATCATCGTGTCCACAGGCACTGTTGGCATCGCATCGAAGCTGGCGAAACTGCGGGAGGTTGGCATCCATATCGCCCTCGACGACTTTGGAACCGGTTATTCCAGCTTGGCGCTGCTCAAGGATCTGCCGGTGGATCGCATCAAGATCGATCGCTCCTTCGTTGCGGGTTTCGGCACCAGCGTTGACGACACGGCGATCGTGCGCGCAGTCACAAATCTAGGACGAAGCTTGAACAAACGGGTCACTGCCGAAGGCGTCGAGTGCCCTAAGATCATGGATATGCTGCGCGACGAGGGGTGTGATGATATTCAGGGCTATCATCTGGCGAAGCCCATGTCGGCACATGCGATCATCGATTTTCTGAAGCGCTCTACGAGCCGGTCCGCCAAGTCTGAAATGAATTCTAAAGTCGCAAATTGAGACTTATTTTGTGAGCGACTATCGGTAATTTTAGCGGATGAATGCGCCTTCGACAACAGGCGGCCAATGGTAAAGACAGCGGTGTTTAAGATCGATCGCATTCTCCAGAAATTCAGCTAACTATTTGGTAAACAATGACCTGAGTTCCCCATTAGATCATCGAAAAAGCCTTGTACAATGATGGGAATCCCGATTTAAGGGGGCGGCTTCAGAGTTTTTCGGCGTGTGAAGATATTGATTGATGGTTGGTATGAATTTTGCCGAAGCCATCGGAGCACGGAACGCCGAAATAGGGCTGCGAACAGGAGGCGCACTCGCTATGTCAGTCAATCTTGTCGATCTCGTTCTTAAACAAGTCGGGGGTAATGTCCCAGGAATTCTTGGCTCGCTCCTAGGTGAGAGTGCCGATCGGACCCAAGGTGCCATTGCTGGTGCTATTCCGGCCGTTCTTGGCGGCCTGATGGGGGCTGCGTCCAAAGGAGGTGGTCTTGCTGACCAGCTCGCATCAGCGGTTGGTCAGCAAGACGATAGCATGCTGGATAACCTGACGAGTGCGTTCGGTGGCGGCAATCATCAGCAGATCGCCGAACAAGGCAGCAGCTTGTTGAGTTCCCTTCTCGGTGATGGCGCCATCGGCACACTGGTTGGGGCGCTCGGCAAATTCAGCGGCCTTGGCGGTGGCTCCACCAAGTCGCTGCTAGGCATGCTGGTGCCGATTGTCATGTCGGTGCTCGGGCGTGAGCAGAAGTCCCAGGGCCTCGACGGAGGCGGGCTGATGACCATGCTGATGGGCCAGAAGGACAACATTCAAGCTGCGATGCCATCGGGCATGGCGAGCGCTCTCGGCGGTGCTGGCTTCCTCGACGATCTCATGGGGGGCGTCCAATCGGCGACCGCATCGGTCAAGGAGGCCGTCGATACAGCAACCGATGCGGTTGACCAGGCCGCGGGACAGGCAGCCGCTGCAGTCGGCGGCGCCGTCGACAGCGCAGGCGATGCGGCGCAGCAGGTGGTTGGCTCGACAAGCGCTGCCGTCAGCCAAGCTGCCGAGGCTGCGGGACGCGCTGCTCAGGATGTGGCGAGCGGCGCCTCCCAGGCCGCATCCGGTGCCAGCGCCGCCGCTGCGGGGGCTGCGCAGTCCGGTGGGTCCTGGTTGCGTTGGCTGCTGCCGCTGCTCATCCTGCTTGCTCTTCTTTGGTTTGCCTTCAAGTTCCTTGCAGGCGGTGACATGGAGCAAGCGGTAAGCGATGCCAGTGACGCCGCGAGTTCAGCCGTGGAAGCGACGACGGAAGCGGCTGGAGATGTGGTGGATGCAGCGAGCAACGCCGCAACGGCGGTGACTGACGCTGCATCAGATGCTGCGGACGCGGCAGGTGATGTGGTAACGGCAGCAACAGACGCCGCTTCTGACGCCACAGATGCTGCTACCGATGCCGCCTCCGACGCTGCAACGGCGGTGACGGATACTGCTTCGGATGCTGCAGATACGGCCACCGAAACCGAAAGCTCGGCCGTCGAGACCATGACTGCCATGGTCGGTGACATCGATGTCGGCGGCGAGCTAACCTCGACCTTCGACGGTCTGACCGAAACGCTGTCCGGCATCACGGATACGGCCTCCGCTGAAGCCGCGCTTCCGGCGCTGGAAGACGTGAGCACTGGTCTGGACAGCCTGACCGGCCTCGTCGATCAGCTGCCCGAGGGTGCGGTGGGTGGTATCTCCGAGATGGCCAGCAGTGGCCTGAGCAGCCTTGATGGCGTCGTCGCCAGCCTGGAAGCTATTCCCGGCGTTGGCGATCTGATCAAGCCGATCATCGATCAGATCAAAGAGAAGCTAGCGGCGTTCACCCCCGCCTGACGCATCAGGACATCGGTCGGGCGATGTCCAGCCCTGCCGCATGAAAGAACGAGGAGGCTCCCTGCAATATCGGAGCCTCCTTTTCTTATGAGGCTTGCATCAGCCCGTCTCGGGACGAAGTTCTTTTAGGAGAACCTCGGCATCGTCGAACCAGGCATCGATGCTGCGGTGCAATTCGTTTTCGAGCGCTCGGCGCCACTCCTCTTCGATCATGGTCACCGCCTGCACATTCTCGGCGATGAACTCCTCACGATGCAGCCATTTGTCGACGCGATTGCCCATATAGTCGAGGGCGGCGCCGGCGGCAAAGCCGATGGTGGCGCCAACGGCGCTACCGACGACAGGTACGGCTGAACCCGCACTGGCGCCTGCAGCCGTCGTGCTGGCGCGTGATGCGAGCTGGGTGCTGGTGCGCGTGGCGAGGCGGCTTAGGCTTTGTCTGACGATGCGTGCCATCTGCGGCGCCAGGACCCGGCCAAGGGTGCGCCCTCCGGCGGTCGAGGCCACCATCAGGCCGACGCCGAGAGCGCCGTCGAAAGAGCGGTCTTCGGCGGTGTAGAGCGGCGCTTTCCAGCGCTGCGCGTCCCAATCCAGCGTGATCTCGACTTGGTCACCGAGAGCGGACTGATCGAAGTGCGTCGTGTGCTCCTGCAAGAACAGCTGAAGGCGGAGATCGTAATCGGAAACCGCCTGAAGAAAGTTGCTATGGGCATGTTCGAGCGTGTTGCGCACACCGTCCTCGACCAGCGGCTCGCGGCGCTCGGGTTGTAGGACCTGATCGGTGAAATGGCGCATGAAATAGTCGGAGATGTCGCGCTCGACCGCCTCGCGCCAGGTCTCGCTGCCGCTGGAGAACGTGCGGTGCGCCGACGAAAGCACGGTTTCCTTCAGGAGAATGTAGGATCGCTTCCACTCGTAGAACCAGTCGGCATAGTTCTCGACGCGCGCATCGGTGTCGGCAAAGCTCAGGCGCATCACCAGCTCCGCATCCTTCGAGGCGACGTCCTTGGCGATTACACGGTTCTGTTTCAGCCTTGCCAGCTGCCCTTCGACGAAAGCCGCGAGTTCATCGCGATCGGCGACCATGCGCTGAATCTCGTCGCGCTCGGTACGAACGAACAGTTCGACATCATCCGGACCAAGCTCCCGGTCGACACCTGATGACAGCGTGGACTGATCCTCATGGACGGCCTGGCTGTAGTCGATGTGGCGAAGCCAGCTTCGATAGTGGCCGGTGCCGAAGCCGATCAGCGCCACGATCAGCAAGATGAGCGCGATAGCGCCGCCGATACGCCTAAACATGGCGAAAGCTTTCGTCCGCTGATCGCACTGTCCGCGAAGCGCTCCGCCGCCAAGTCAACGGTGCAGCGCGTCGCTGCGTCCTGCCCTTCGATCTCAACCTCTGCACTCACCCGCAGGCCGACGAGTGTGACGGCCGGTTTGATGATGATATAAGTTAAGATGGCGGTCCCGACGACGACTGCAAGGAGGACGCTCGATGGTCGGAACCCGATCGGCATCGCCGACCTCATATCCATAGGTCTGATAGTCCCATTGTCGCGCCCCTAAGCGAACGTCTGGCGCGTTTTCCGGCCTCGGCCTATCAGTATCAGCAAGTTCAACTGCCAATCGATGATGGAAGATCAAGCCATGCTCAAAGGGAAGACCGCTGTGGTCACCGGCTCGTCCAGTGGGATCGGATTGGGTATCGCCGAGCATTTTTCGCGAGCCGGCGCCAATGTGGTGATGAACGGTATCGAGAAGCCCGACGATGTCGCCGCTGACGTTGCCCGTCTCGAAGGGCTTGGCGAGGGCAGGGTGGTCTACAGCCCTGCCAATATGATGAAGCCCGACGAGATCCGGAGGATGGCGGCGATGGCTGAAGAAACCTTCGGCGGTGTCGATATTCTCGTGAACAATGCCGGCATTCAGTTCGTAGCACCGATCGACGAGTTCCCGGAGGGGAAGTGGGATGCGATCATCGCGATCAACCTTTCCTCCACCTACCACACCATCAAAGCCGTGCTGCCGAGCATGAAGGCTAAAGGTTGGGGACGGGTAGTCAATATCGCGTCTGCCCACGGCTTGGTGGCTTCGCCGTTCAAATCCGCTTACGTCGCCGCCAAGCATGGCGTGCTTGGCATCACCAAGACCGTTGCGCTCGAGGTGGCGGAAGAGGGGATCACCGTGAACGCGATTTGCCCAGGCTATGTCTGGACGCCGCTGGTCGAAAGCCAGATTCCGGACACGATGAAGGCGCGTGGCATGACTGAGGAGGAGGTGAAGCAGGATGTTCTCCTGAAAGCCCAGCCCACCAAGAAATTCGTGACGGTTGATGAACTCGGCAGTCTCGCGACATTTCTCTGCTCGGATGCTGCGTCTTCGATTACCGGCGCGTCCTTGCCGGTGGATGGCGGCTGGGTCGCCCAGTAGGCGGCCTGGGGCCGTGGCGAAACTTTGAGAGAAACGAAGACGTCGCCGGCCAGTCTGGTGTAGGCTTGAACAAATGTCAGCAGGGGAGGTTGATATGCCGAAGTTTCGCTGGTCCGTCGTCGGGTTTGCTGCCGCCACATTCGTCGCGGTGACCTCATCGCTCACCCATGCGGCCGATCCCGTGCGCATCGCGTTCATTGATCCGCTGACCGGTCCCTTTGCGACCACAGGCGAGTCGGGTCTCCGCATGTTCGAGCATGCGGCCGAGACCCTGGTGAACGCGAAGGGCGGCGTGCTCGGCGGGCGGCCCTTCGAGATCGTGCCGCTCGACAATCAGATCAGCCCCAAGGAAAGCCTGATTCAGCTGAAGCGGGCGATCAGCGAGGGCATTCAATTCATCGCGCAGGGCAACAGCTCAGGCGTCGCCAATGCGCTCACCGATGCGATTGCCAAGCATAACCGGCGTAATCCGGACCAGCGTGTTCTGTTTCTCAATTACTCCGCAGTCGATCCAGCGCTCACCAATGACAAGTGCAATTTCTGGCACTTCCGGTTCGACGCCAATGCCGACATCAAAATGGATGCGCTGACCGATGTCATCGCTGCTAATGAAGACGTCGGAAAAGTCTATATCATCGGCCAGGATTATTCGTTCGGCAAAGCGGTGGCCGCCGCCGCCGTGAAGTTCCTTGGTGAAAAACGGCCGGATATCGAGATCGTCGGCAACGAGCTGCACCCCATCGGCAAGGTCAAGGACTTCACGCCTTACGCCACCAAGATAAAGTCGTCAGGTGCCGATGCGGTGATCACCGGCAATTGGGGCGCTGACATGGTCGGTCTCGGCAAGGCGGTCATCGAAGCCGGCGTCGCCTCGCCGATCTACACTTATTACGCTGCCTGGGACGGGATCACCGCGACTTTCGGAGAGCAGGGAGAAGGCATCATCCGCCTGGTGCATGAGGGCCGGCATAACCCGCCGGACCCCCGCTTCCTCGAGCTCTGGCAGAGCTTCAAGGCAAAATACCCCGACAACGAGGTGAACCAGGCGCGTGTCTTCTCGACGGTGGAAATTTTGGCGCGTGCGATCGAGGAGGCGGGCGAGACCGACCCAGTCAAGGTCGCCTATGCGCTGGAAGGCATGGAGCATGAGAGCCCGCTCGGCGGCAAGCTCTACATGCGCCCGGACGACCACCAGATGATCCAGGACATCCACATCTCCGTGCATACCAAAGACGGCATTGAGGTGGACGCCGACAACTCCGGCTACGGCCTGCTTGCCGAGCAGACGGTCGAGATGGCCGGCATGGACAGCCCCACGACCTGCAACATGCAACGCCCCTAGGTGGTGTGACCACCTCATTGGGTTGTGGGCGTCGTCGAAGAGCGCGTCCTATCCTTCCAGGGTATGCGGTCCCTTGTCGAGATGCCTGCCGGATTGACTCGTCGCGACTTTAGGGCCAAGTGGCATACCAGCGAAGATTCAGATGCTGACTTTCGAGAAACGTCAAGCCAGCAGCGGCCCGCTGCATGATTGAGTTGGTGATCTTCTCGTTGTTGAACGGGCTGGTCACCGGTCTCTTGCTGTTCATGCTGTCATCGGGGCTGACACTGATTTTCAGCATGATGGGCGTGCTGAATTTTGCCCATGCCAGCTTTTATATGCTCGGTGCCTATTTCGCCTACACGATCTCCGGCTATCTCGGCTTCTGGGCCGGACTTCTGGTCGCCCCGGTCCTGGTGGGACTGGCGGGTGCGCTGGTTGAGCGTTATGGGCTTCGCTATGTCCATCGCTATGGTCATGTTGCCGAGCTGATCTTTACCTTCGGGCTCGCATTCCTCATCGAGGAGATCGTGCAGTTCGTTTGGGGGCGGGCGACCAAGGATTATCACGAGCCGGAAATTCTGCAGTTTCCGCTGTTCACGCTCTTCGGCCAGAATTTTCCAGCCTACAAGGCGTTCATGATCATGATCGCCGTCGGCATCTTCATCGGCCTTTTCACCGTGCTGACCCGCACCCGGGTCGGGTTGATCATCCAGGCGGCGATTACCCACCCGCAGACCGTGGCCAATCTCGGCCATAACGTGCCCCTGATCTTCATGGGCGTCTTCGGCGTGGGCTCGGCCCTGGCAGGGCTTGCCGGTGTCATAGCGGGGCCGGCGCTCTGCACGTTTCCCGGCATGGCCTTCGTGCTCGGCTCTATCGTCTTCGTGGTGATCGTAGTCGGCGGTCTCGGCTCGCTCGCCGGCGCCCTGGTCGCTTCCCTCCTCATCGGCTGGCTGCAGACCTTCGCGATCGCGATCGACCTCTCCGTATCCGACTTTCTCGCACTTTTCGGCATCGCATTCGATGCCGACCACTGGCTGCGCGATCTCTGGACCCTCAGGCTTCCGCAGATCGCACCGATTCTTCCCTATCTGCTCCTGGTGCTGATCCTCATATTCCGCCCGACGGGCCTCATGGGCAGGCGCGAAACATGAGTGGCGCCGCCACCGGGGTGACTTTAAGAGGCCTGGAATTCTGGTTGTGCCCGAATTGTGGCATCGTCCAGCCCGTTCTTAACCTTTTCTTAACCTCGCTCTGGCAGATTGTTTTTCGGTCCATGCGACCCTGGGAATCCACCCGCCCGCTGAGAAAGTTGGGGCTTGGCTCGGATTCCCAGGATCGCATGGACCAGATTATGAGCTTGCCTTTGGCGGATGAAATTTGCGTTAACGTCAGCGATGCCGTGTCGGGCATACCGATATGAATGAGGAAGAAACGACGGCCTGTGGGTGGGGAGCGACGGTTCGATGACTCGTTTCGGCGTCTGGGTAGTCTTTGCGATTCTCCTGGCGCTGCTGCCATTCATTTTTTCTTCGCCGGTCGCGGTCACGATCCTGAACCAGATGGGCATCTCGATCCTGTTCGCGCTCAGCTACAATATGCTGCTTGGCCAGGGTGGCATGCTGTCCTTCGGCCATGCCGTCTATTTCGGCCTCGGCGGCTTTTTTGCCGTCCATATGATGAATTTCGTCGACTATGACGGGTGGCTGATTCCCTTGCCGTTCCTGCCTCTGCTAGGCGGGCTGTTCGGCCTGGTTTTCGCGGCTGTCATCGGCAGCTTCTCGACACGCCGTGCGGGCACTGTCTTTGCTATGATCTCCCTTGGCATCGGTGAGCTTATCGCAGCCTGCTCGATTATTTTTGTCGTTTTTTTCGGTGGCGAGGAGGGGATTTCCGCGGATCGCACCATGGGGCCCAAGGTGTTCGGCTATGAGTTCATCAGCGAGATCGAAGTTTATGTCCTGACGGCGATCATCGTGTTCCTGGCCACCGCCTTGATGTACCTCTTTTCACGCACACCAGCCGGGCGCATGGCCAATGCCGTGCGCGACAATGCCGAGCGCGCGGAGTTCCTGGGCTATAGCCAGCGTTATGTGCGTTTCATTTCGTTCTGCGCATCTGGATTTTTCGCGGGCATTGCCGGCGGGCTATTCGCGATCAACTACGAGATCCTGACGGAAGAAAACCTGAACCTTGTGACGTCGGGCTGGGTGCTGCTGATGGCCTATATCGGCGGCGTCGGCTATTTCGTCGGGCCGATGATCGGCGCCGTCTTGCTGACCCTCCTGCAGACCGTGCTCAGCAATCACACCGAAATCTGGCGCCTCTATCTCGGCATCCTGTTCCTCTTGACGGTCATGTATGCGCCCGCCGGCCTGACCGGCCTGGTGATGATGCATGGTCCCGCTTGGCAGGCGGGCCGTCTGCACGGCTTGATCCAGCCCTATGCCAAGGCGCTACCGCCATTTCTCGCGTTTCTCGCTGGCACGATCGGCCTTCTTGAAATGACGCATCACCTGAATGCAAGCGGGACCGCGGCCGCGGTCTGGGTGGTTTTTGGGCTGGAGATTGCCTTGGAGGCGTTATGGCCTTGGCTGGCAGCGGGCTCGTTGGTGGTCGTTGGTATCATCGGCCTCAGGCGCTGCCTGCCTGAGCTGCGGGAGGCCTGGGATAGCGTCAACCTAGTGGACGCTGAACAATGACGGCACCGGCTTTGTCGCTAAGTCAGGTCAAAAAGAATTTTGGGATGACCGAGATCATTCAAGGCGTTGATCTCGACATTCAAACGGGCGAGCGTCACGCGATCATCGGCCCGAACGGAGCTGGCAAGTCGACCCTGTTTCACCTGATCGGCGGCAAATTGGATGTTACGGCGGGTCGCATCGGCCTGCATGGCGCTGATATCACCGGCAGGACACCTTACGAGATCAGCCGGATGGGGCTCAGTCGGTCTTTTCAGGTGACCAATATCTTTCCGAGGCTCTCGGTGTTCGAGAACGTGCGCTGTGCGCTGCTTTGGACCAGGGGGTATCGCTATTCCTTTTGGCACCTGGTTGATCGGCAGACCGGGTTGAACGACGAGGCGGACGCGGTGCTTCTCGACATCGGCCTTGCCGCGCGCCGGGATGTGCCCGCCGGCATCCTCACCTATGCTGAGCAGCGAGCGCTTGAGATCGCGATCACCGTAGCCGGTGGCGCCGGCGTAGTGATGCTCGACGAGCCGACTGCCGGCATGAGCCATGCGGAGACTGCCGACATGGTCGACCTGATCCGTCGGGTCACAGAGGGGCGGACCCTCGTCATGGTCGAACACGACATGGGCGTGGTGTTCGATCTCGCCGATCGCATCTCCGTTCTGGTCTATGGCCGGATCATCGCTTCCGGCTCGCCGGAAGCGATCCGCGCCAATGCCGAGGTGCAGGAGGCCTATCTGGGTGGCGTGGCCACGTCAGGTGGTATGACCACGTCAAATGGTCCAGCAGTGTCATGACCGACAACCGTGCACAATCGGCCATGTTGGCCGTTACAAACCTCCATGCTTATTACGGCAAGAGCCATGTGCTCCAGGGCGTGACCTTTCACGTCGATGATGGCGAGATCGTGAGCCTTTTGGGACGAAACGGAGTCGGGCGCAGCACCACCTGCAAAGCGATCATCGGCGAGGTGCCGCCGACGGGCTCCATATGTTTCAAAGGACGGGAGATCGCCGGTGAGAAGGCCCATCGGATCGCTCGGCTCGGAATAGGCTATGTGCCGGAGAACCGGGATATCTTTCCGACGCTGACCGTCCGCCAAAATCTGATCCTCGGCATGAAGGGCTCGAAGGATGAGAGGCGCTGGCGGATCGAGGACCTCTTCCAGCTATTCCCCAATCTTGAAGAGCGGGCGGATGTGCCGGGTGGTGCGCTCTCCGGTGGTGAGCAGCAGATGCTCACGATGGGAAGGACGCTGATGGGTGATCCCGATCTGATCATGGTCGACGAACCGACAGAGGGCCTCGCTCCGCAGATGGTCGAGCGCGTCGCCAGCCTGTTGGAGGAAATAGCGAGGCGCGGTGTTGCCATCCTTCTGGTCGAGCAAAAGCTCACTATCGCTCTGACCATCGCCGATCGCGCTTATGTCATGGGCCACGGCCGCATGGTCTTCGAGGGGACGCCTGAAGACCTCCGAGCTGACCAAGCTGTTCGAAAGGAGTGGCTAGATGTCTAGTGGCGTGGCCACGTCATTTGGTTCCCGCCGCCTTCGAAGAAAGAGCCTGGAATTCCATTGGTATGCGGGCTCTCGTCGGTGCAGACTCGCGAAAACTCCTTGTTACCAAGGTCTCAGAGGTGAGCGCTTGGCACCAACTATAAAGAGTCGTCGACTTTGGCGGGCTTAGGGGGGATCGGGAGGCTCAGCCGCCGCCCGTCGTCGTTGCCTGACCCTCGGCGAGGGCCTTCAGCTTGGTCAATCCATATTCGTAGTCAGGGCCGATCCAGCGTTCGAACATCAGGCCGAAATAGCGGCTGATCGGGTTGAGGCCGAGGTCGGTGTCGAAGCCCCAGACGAGATAGGTGCGGTCCTCGCCGCGCGGCTCGATCTGGAAAAAGGCATTGGCATTGCCCATGTCGCCGAAATCCAGCTTGGTGCGCACCAATTTGTCCGGCACGCTCTCGATGATCTCCTGGCTGCCCGAGCCGACATCCGGCTTCTCGCTCACCCACGTCATGCGGGCGCCCACACCTTCTCCCGGCCCTTCGATCTTATAGTCGCCGTCGGGATCGCGCTCGTACCAGGGCGACCATTGATTGAAGTTCTCGAAACTGTTGACCAGGGCGAAGACATCGCCGGGCGCGGCATCGATCATGGTCGCGCGTTTGACCTGTACGCTGCCCGGCAGGATATAGGCGATGGCGACGAGGACCAGGATCACCAGACCAGCATATTTCAGGATTGTCTTGAGCATGACTGGCCTTCCCCCGAGGACATTCTTGGTTGCAATGCTGGTGTTAATAGAGGGAAAACGGGCCCGCGTCGATTCGTGCGATGACGATGGCTGCTACAAAGGGCAATAGGCAGAAAATGAGGGTGCGTCCAGTCGTCTCGGCGCCCATCTTGCCACCGGTGAAGTCGGTCAGACGCTTGGCGCCGATGACGATGCTGAGGACGAAAATGGCGAGGGGGCAGGCTTCGCTGTAGAGCAGCATCGCCGTGATCAGCGCTGAGAGTAGGGCGGCGGTCGTGACACCAGCCGGGACGGCAAGCCGTTGGTGGCTGAACGCCATGATCGCCAGGAGGGCGCTACCGAGCGACAGGCAGAGTTCAGCAAAGGAGAATGTCCTTGCGAATAGGGCGATCGCAGCGAGACCGAAGGCTAGAGTCAGCGCAATCAGGATTTTTGACAAAGCAGCGCCGGTTGGCGCCTCGATATCGGCTGATGTATTCGCGATCAGTGAAGGAGCGAGGAGGGCAGCTGTGATTGGAAGGGCCAAAAGCGCGCTCTCGGGGCGACCTTGCTCGATCACGGGAATGCCGATCCAGATTGGTAGGCCAATCGCTCCTGCAACGAGCCCGAACCTCGCCCATCGGGGCCGTTGTTCAACGACCATGCCGATAGCGAGGCCAATACAGGCCGTAAGCACGATCTTCGATTTTGCACTGAAAACGAAGTCAGCAGGCCAGCCGAAAGCGAAGACATAAGTCATTCCGAAGGCAAGAACGACGGCGAGTGCCTGCGCAAAGGCGACAAGACGATCCTGACTGATCCACCGGATGTATATCAGAACCAGGGCAGCAAAAGTGAAGGGGGCCAGCACGCTTTCCAGCAGGACCTGAACGGCCGGCGACCCCATGATGACGCGTAAGGTTGGACGTCAGATAATAAGCTGGCTCCAGGCTAGAGCTTGTCTATTCTATCGACGCCATCGGCGATGCCGCCTGTTGCCTGGGTTGCGGCGTCGAGCACGGCGACGACGGAATCCTGGAGCGTGTAGAACAGCTCACGCACCCGGTTGCTGAAGTTCGATTCCGGCGCCAGGAGGAGCACACCGATCAGGGCGCCAAAGAAAATGCCCCACCAAAACTTCTTCATCGTCCATCTTCCTTTAACGTCATGACCGTCATTCTAAGCATACCGAAGGTGGCAGAGAATTCATCCGGTGGACGTCTGCCTAACGTCCTCCGGACATCTATTTTAGCGTATTTCGCCCACAGGTCGACGCTTTTTTTTACCAAGATTGATTTGTTCATTATACGAAATTTGCTCGCCTGTCAGCATGTTAGGCTTTCGTTATATGAAATTGCATAAACTTCGTTCTCGCTAGATCGAGAACCATAGGGAAAATGCCCATGCTGGGTTGGGCGCTGCGCTCTCTTTGCCTGACCTTGGTGGTTGGTGCGGTGTTCAACGCCATGCAGTCCAGGGGCATGTTCGAGCATATGCTGGCTTTGTCGCGGCCGAGCAGCCCATCGCCTGTCGATGACGCGCGCTACTCGGGAGGAGGTGGTCTGCTCGAGGAGGTGGTCGCACTCGGTGCGGCCGGCCATTTCATCACGGACGTGCATATCAACGGCACACCGGTCACCTTCCTGATCGATACCGGTGCATCGCATACCATTCTCAATCAAGAGGACGCGGACCGACTGCGATTAAACAGAGGCAGTCTTCGCTATACCGTGCCGTTCGAGAGTGCGAACGGCACGACCTATGCCGCACCGGTCACCCTCAGGGATGTGCGTCTCGGCCAGTTCCAGCTCTACGATCTCGACGCGTACGTCAATCAGGGCAATCTCGGCATCTCGCTTCTGGGCATGAGTTTCCTTCGCCGTTTCGAAAGCTACGAGTTCAAGAGGGATCGTTTGGTGCTGCGCTGGTAGCCGAGGGGATCTTGGCCGCGTCATGATATACATCCAGCGTCGGTCTTATTGCCCTCCCTCATCAAGGCTTGTAGCTTCTAATTAATGACGGACACTTACTTAGAACCGATGGTCAGGGGATTGCATCGCTATGGATATGAACGGCGAGTACCGAATCGCCGCACCGCGCGAAAAGGTGTGGGCGGGATTGAATGATCCCGAGACGTTGCGCGCATCGATACCTGGCTGCCAATCTCTGGAAAAGACGGGCGACAATTCTTTCAGCGCCAAGGTGGTGGCGAAGGTCGGGCCGGTTAAGGCGACCTTTGGCGGCGACGTGACGTTGTCCAACATCAATCCGCCGGAAGGCTACACCATCTCAGGCGAGGGTAAGGGCGGCGCCGCCGGCTTCGCCAAGGGTGGCGCCGACGTCAAGCTCGCCGACGACGGCGAAGGCGGCACGATCCTGACCTATACGGCGAAAGCGGATGTCGGCGGCAAGCTGGCGCAGCTGGGATCCAGGCTGATTGACGGCACGTCCAAGAAGATGGCCGACGAGTTTTTTTCGAACTTCAGGGAGCAGGTGGCGCCGACGGCGGAAGAGGCACCGGAGGCAGCGCAGGAGGTCGAACCCTCTGCAGCGCCCGTTGTGGCGAGCACCGATGGTGCTGATGCCCCCGACGAAGGGTTGGCGGGCCTGATCAGTAACAAATTCGTCCTGGTTGGCTTGGCGCTGATCGTCTTGATGATGCTGGTGGCGCTTTTCCGATAGCCGATCGGCTGCTCGATCCGAAGTGCGTTGACGGTCGCCGACCGCTCTCCTAGCTTCGGAAAAGGATTCTTACACCGAGGCGATGGCGATGGGCCGAGATCCATGCGTCGCCTCAGGTGATTATGTTCAGTTCAAATCCCGAAACATCGGGGCAGGGTACGGGGAGTGGAGTGCGAATGGCCAGTGTTTCCATGACAGTGAACGGCAAGGCGGTGACGAAGGACGTAGAGCCTCGTACGCTGCTGGTCGATTTTCTCAGGCAGCATCTCAGCCTGACGGGAACCCATGTCGGTTGCGATACCAGTCAGTGCGGCGCCTGCGTCGTTCATGTGAATGGCAAGTCGGTCAAGGCCTGCACGGCGCTTGCGATGCAGTGCGAGGGGGCCGAGGTCAAGACCATCGAGGGCCTGGCCAATGGCGGCGATCTGCACCCCATGCAGGCGGCGTTCCGCGAGCATCATGCGCTGCAATGCGGTTTTTGTACGCCGGGCATGATCATGAGCGCTGTCGATCTGCTCGAGAACAATGCGGACCCATCCGAAAAGGAAATCCGCGAATGGCTGGAAGGCAATATCTGCCGTTGCACCGGCTATCATAATATCGTCAAGGCCATTAAGGCCTGTGCTGCCGACATGAGGGGCTAAGCGGATGGTTGAAAACGGCATTGGCGCGCCGGTCCGACGCAAGGAGGACCAGCGGTTCATCACAGGTGCTGGCAGATATACCGACGATATCAATCGTCACGGGCAGGCCTACGCCTATTTCTTGCGCTCACCCTATCCCCACGCGACGATCAACGGGATCAACACGGCGGCGGCCGAGGCTGCCCCTGGTGTGCTCGCCGTTCTGACAGGCGACGATGTTGCCGAGGCTGGCTGGGGCGGCCTGATCTGCGGCTGGATGGTGCACTCCAAGGACGGCTCGGAGATGAAGGCCGGATCGCATCCGGTGCTCGCCCAGGGCAAGGTGCGCTATGTCGGCGATCACGTCGCTTGCGTCGTTGCCGAGACCTACGCTCAGGCGAAGGATGCGGCCGAAAAGGTCGACGTGGACTATGGGCCCTTGGTCGCTTGCGCCACGCTCGCAGACGCCGACCAGGATGGTCAGCCTCAGGTCCATGACGATGTTCCCAACAACACTGTCTACAACTGGGAGCTCGGTGACGAGGCGGCGATCGATCAGGCGATCGCGTCGGCAGCGCATGTCACCAAGGTCGATCTTGTCAATAATCGCGTGGTGCCGAACGCCATGGAGCCGCGCGCGGCCTGCGGTGAATATGATGCCGCGCAGGATAGCTTCACGCTCTACACCACCTCGCAGAACCCGCATGTCGCGCGTCTGGTGATGTCGGCCTTCATCCAGATCGCACCTGAGCACAAGCTTCGGGTGATCGCGCCTGATGTCGGCGGCGGTTTCGGCTCGAAGATCTACATCTATTCCGAAGAGTGCATCTGCCTGATGGCGGCGAAGAAGATCGGCCGACCGGTCAAGTGGACCGGCGATCGCTCGGAGGCGTTTCTTTCCGATGCCCATGGGCGCGATCATGTCACCCATGCCGAGCTTGCGATGGATGCGGATGGTAACTTCACCGCGCTCAAGGTGCACACCAAAGCGAATATGGGCGGCTATCTCTCGCTGTTCGCGAGCTGTGTGCCGACCTATCTCTACGCCACCCTGCTGGCGGGCCAATATAAGACGCCGCAGATCTATGCCGCCGTCGACGCCGTCTTCACCAACACTGTCCCGGTCGATGCCTATCGTGGCGCGGGTCGCCCCGAGGCCACCTATGTTCTCGAGACGATCATCGACATGGCGGCCAAGGAACTGGGCAAGGATCCGGCCGAGCTTCGCCGGCAGAACTTCATCAAGCCCGAGCAGTTCCCGTATGACACGCCGGTCGCTCTGACCTACGACACCGGCAACTTCCATGCGGTGCTCGATAAGGCCCTGGAGGTCTCGGACTATGCCGGCTTCGCCGGCCGCCGCGCGGCCTCGGAGGCGAAGGGCAAGCTGCGCGGGATCGGTTTTTCCTGCTACATCGAAGCCTGCGGGATCGCGCCGTCTGCGGTGGTCGGCTCGCTCGGCGCCGGCGTCGGCCTTTGGGAAAGCGCCAAGATCCGCTTCTCCCACACCGGCATGTGCCAGGTGCTGACCGGCGCGCACAGCCACGGGCAGGGGCACGAGACCGTCTTTGCGCAGTTGATCGCCGAAAAGCTCGGCGTGCCGATCGAGAATGTCGAGGTGATCCACGGCGACACCGACAAGACGCCGGTGGGCATGGGCACCTACGGCTCGCGCTCGCTTGCGGTCGGTGGCCAGGCGATCGCCAATGCCGCGGACAAGATCATCGAGAAGGGCAAGAAGATCGCCGCCCATCTGCTCGAAGCCGCAGAGGCGGATATCGAGTTCAAGGATGGTAGCTTCACCGTCGCCGGCACCGATAAAGCCAAGGCGCTTGGCGAGGTGATTTTCGAGGCTTATGTGCCGCACAATATCCCGCAGGGGCTGGTGGAGCCCGGCATGGAGGAGGGCGCCTTTTACGACCCTGCCAACTTCACCTACCCGTCCGGCACCTATATCTGCGAGGTAGAGGTGGACCCGGAAACCGGTGTCGTCAGTATCGACCGGCTCGTAGCCGTCGACGACTTCGGGGTGATCGTCAATCCGATGATCGTCGAAGGCCAGGTCCATGGCGGGCTTGCCCAGGGTATCGGTCAGGCGCTCACCGAGAACTGCGTCTATGACAGTGCGGGGCAGCTCCTCTCGGCGTCCTACATGGACTACTGCATGCCGAAGGCCGATGATCTCCCGAACTTCGAGATTGCGACCACCAAGACGGCCTGCACCCACAACGCGCTCGGCGTGAAGGGCTGCGGTGAAGCGGGCGCGATCGGCTCGCCGCCGGCCGTCATGAACGCGGTCGCGGATGCCATCGGGACTCGCATATCGATGCCGGCGACGGCGGAAAAAGTGTGGCGTGCGCTGCAGGCCAACCAAACCAGTCAGGCGGCCGAATAGGGGGGCCATGAACGATGTATGAATTCAATATACGTAAACCCGGTTCGGTGGACCTTGCGGTTACGGCCCTGAAAGGGGCTGAAGACGGCAAATATCTGGCCGGTGGCATGACCTTGCTGCCGACGCTGAAGCAGCGTCTGGCCTCGCCGTCGGATCTGGTTGACCTCGGCGAAGTCGCTGAGCTCAAGGGCATCAGTGAAGAAGGCGGTGCGCTCAAGATCGGTGCCATGACCACCCACGCAGAGGTCGCCGCCTCCGAGGCAGTGCGCTCGGCTATTCCGGCGCTTGCTCATCTGGCAGGGCATATCGGCGACCCGCAGGTGAGAAACCGCGGAACCATCGGCGGCTCGATCGCCAATGCGGATCCGGCGGCGGACTATCCGGCGGCGATCGTCGGGCTGAACGCGACGGTGCATACCAACCAGCGCACCATCGCCGCCGACGACTTCTTCACCGGCATGTTCGAGACGGCGCTTGGTGATGACGAGATCATTACCGCGGTGAGCTTCCCCAAGCCGGAAAAAGCCGGGTACGAAAAATTCCCGAACCCGGCCAGCCGTTATGCGATCGTCGGTGTCATGGTGGCTCAGACCGGCGGGCAGACCCGGGTCGCTGTTACGGGGGCGGGGCCATCGGTTTTCCGCTCCAGCGATGCGGAAAGCGCGCTCTCCTCTAACTTCTCCGCCGACGCGCTGGCTAATCTGTCGACCAGCTCCGCCGATCTCAATAGTGATATCCACGCCAGCGCCGAGTATCGTGCTCATCTAGTCGGCGTTATGGCGAAGCGGGCGGTGGCTGCGGCAACATGATCCGCTGATCAAAAAGACCTTTGTTGCAAAAGGGGGGCTGTCAAGGCTCCCCTTTTGTTTGGGGCTGCTCCCATCGTTTGAACGATCGGACCTGATCCTTGGACAGCATCGTCACGTTGGTCGTTCCCCTGTTTTCGGTTATTTTCATCGGTTTTGCCGTCGGCAAGCTGGGTGGGATCGATCAGGCGGGGGTACGGACGCTCGTGGCGTTCGTTTTCTCTCTCGCCATGCCTGCTCTCATCTTCCGCCTGATGGCTGGCACCGACATCGGCGGCATCGATGATTGGCCGGTGGCGGGCGCCTATCTCTCAGCGCAATTGCCGATCTTCATCGGAGGTTTGATGATCGGTGGCTGGCTGCTTCGCCAGTCTATGGCCGAGACCACGATCCAGGCCTTTGGTTCGAGCTTCTCTAACGGTGTCGTTCTTGGACTTCCCTTGGTGCTCAGTCTCTACGGCGAGCGCGCCGCCGTGCCAGCTCTCCTGATCATCATGCTCGACATCGCCATTTTCAGCGTGATCACGCTGCTCTTGGAGATCGCCAGCCTACGTGACAAACCTGACGTGTCGCCGCGCCTTTCGATCATGCTGCGTGACCTTGTCTTGTCGGTCGGGAGCAATCCCTTAATCCTGTCGACTGTTCTCGGTGTTGGTTTCGGCGCATCGGAGCTGGCGCTGCCGGGTGCTGTCGACAAGACGTTGGCCTTTCTCGGTCAGGCGGGGCCCCCAGCTGGCCTTTTTGCACTTGGCGCCACGCTCGGTCTGCGGAATATCAAAGGCCAGGTGAAGCCAGTCGCAGCCATGATGCTGATGAAGCTTATCCTGCACCCCATCCTCGCATGGTTCGCCGTCGTCTTTTTGTTCGATCTTGATCCTGTGGCCATGAGTGTCATGCTCCTTTTTGCCGCCTGCCCGGTCGGTGCGAATGTCTATGTTTTCGCCGCCCACTACGGCGCTGCTCTGGAAACCAGCGCTACCGCGATTCTGCTGTCGACCGCGGTGGCAATGATCACCCTGTCGGGGTTGGCTCTCCTGCTTTCGCAAATGGTGGTTTAGAGCTGATTGCATCTCATTCTTGCAATCATAGACAACTTATGGTTTTATATGGTCGAGTGAACACACCAATAAAGATCAGGTGACTTCACTGAAAAGCCTGTTGGTTGAAGGTATCGGGGGTTGATATTCTGATCGCCTTCAGCGAGTTATAGCCGTGCGAAAAGCGGGATCAGAATATTGCTCTTCTCGTTGAATAACTTACAGAAACATCGTCGGAATTTTTACGACTGGGTGGTGTTAGTGGCCCAGTAAGCAGACTGAGTACATCAGAGAATATTTTCCAGATGGTTGCATCCAGACCTGATATGTGGTCCGGAAAGATAGTTAGGTGGGCATGCTCTGTTGTGCCTGATGGGAAAGTCACGCCTTTTCAAGGGGGGATCGAATGGTTCGAGGTTTATGTGTTGCGTTGTTGTTAGTCGGAGGTGCTTTTTCGACGGAGGCTCGTTCAGCCACCGGCGAAACCAATGCACATTGGGACCTGCTATCACAGGAGGCTTATCCACGTGCAGCCCAGTGTGGTGTCTGCCATCAACAGATCTATCGAGAATGGTCGGCATCTAACCATGCCTACTCCTCGATTTCGCCGATGTTCCACAAGTTCGAACAGAAGATCAACGATCTGTCGTCAGGCACGGTCGGTGCGTTCTGTGTGCGCTGTCATCAGCAGATCGGCACGCAGCTAGGAGAGACGCGCGAGTCTGCGCTCTGGCAGCGAAGCGGTATCGCGCGAGAAGGTGTCACCTGCATCACTTGTCACCGGGTCGCCAAGGAATATGGCAAGGTTAACGGAAATCGGCACATCATGCCGGGCGGCATCCACGCTCCGGTGAAAGGTGTCGCCGAGGGCGGCTCGTTCGACCAGGTGGTCGCCGATCCTGAATACCCGATCGCGACCAAAGAGGGCGAAGAGGGCATTCCCAGCCACACCGAGGTTGAGCCCTTCACCCAGATGAGCGAGAGCGAGTTCTGTGTGTCCTGCCATCAGGTCGCTGTGCATCCGAACATCAAGCTTGAGGTCGTCTGGGATCAATATCGCAACTCGCCCGCATTCGATGACGGCGTGACCTGTCAAGAATGCCACATGGGCAAGACGCCGGGTGTGGCCGATGGCTACGAGGTCGGGCCGGTCGCGATCGTCAACGGAAAGCCGGTCGGCAATGAGCGCGAGCATCACAATCACGCCTTCTACGGGCCTGGTTATTCCATCGCGCATCCCGGCATCTTTCCTCACAATCCGGAAGCCGAGCGCTGGACGATCGACGAATGGCTCCAGTTCGATCACCGTGCCGAATGGGGTTCCGATGATTTCGAGGTTGCCGTGATCGATGGCGAAATCAACGTCGACTTTCCGGAAGCCTGGGCTGATCCCGTCGATCGCGAAGAAGCCTGGCTGATCGTCGAGGACAATCTTGACCTGCTCGAGGAGAAGAAAGAACTACGTGCCGAAGTCATGAACAACGGTTCGAAGATCGATGGCCCGTTCTTTACTGATACGCCGCGCGTTGGCGAAAGCTTCTCCTTTGCCTACAACGTCACCAACACCAATCCGGGCCACAATCTGCCTTCCGGCTCGCTTGGTGCACAGCCCGAGATCTGGCTGAACGTGGCGCTTACCAGTCCTAGTGGTGAGACGGTATGGGAGAGCGGTTATGTCGACAGCTATGGTGATATGGCGGATCTCCATTCCATGGACGTCGCTGCAGGCGCGATCGAGCATGACGATCAGCTCTGGAACCTGCAGACCAAGTTCCTGACCACCAACGTCAAGGGTACAGATCGCGAAATGCCGCTTCCGGTTAATTTCGACATCGATCCGATCCCCTTCATCCGACCGGGCGCGGTGCCGACCTCCGTGCTCAACCACCCGCCCTTTATCCGCATGGAAGGGCGTTCGATTCCGCCGCTCGGCGACCGTAATGCCGAATACACAGTACCGGCGGATGTTATGAACGAGGCTGGCACCTATCGTTTGTCCGTCCGTCTGCGAAGCCGCGCTGAACCGATCTAATTCATGCGCTTCGTGGAGGCGACCATCGAGATGGAGCAGGCCATGAACGAGTGGATGGTAGATATACATCCCTACACGGTTGAGATTGATGTCCAGTAGGGGCGCCGCAATGCGGCAGCTTAGATCACTCGGTAATGTCATCCTCAGCGGTACGGCCATGTCCTTGGTCATGTCGGTAGCAATGGCCGCCGAAGGTGATCGGGCAGATCAAGGAGGGGGGGGCTTTATGCCCCTCCCACTCCGCCCGGCAGCATCCGAACCGGCTGGAAAGCCTCTGGCCAATGGGCCTGTCCTGAAGGACGTGTCATCTAAGTCTTCTGAGCGATGGACAATCGAACGGCTGCAACCTCAGCCCAAGATGGTTCTGAGCCGGGTGGGGCCCAAGTTGAACCAGTTGCCGAAAGGCAATGCTGTGGCCGGACCGAAAGGTGCTCCCTGGCCGGTGATTATTCTCGCTGCAGGCGAGCCGGTCATCGGCAACGGGGCTCGTAAGGTCGAGTTCGATGAAGGGGCGTTCAAGCCGGATCCCGACTATGCCGACAAGCCTTATGATCCGAAGGCGCAGGTCGACATCTATGGTGGCAAGAGTGCTGTCGACACGCAGCGGCCGATCCTTGAGTTCGGCACCCCACTCTATGACGTCGGGCCTATTGACGATGGAACCAATCTCCTTGGTCAAAAAAACCTGGTGTTCGGCCATCTCTATGCATTCGGCGATTGGCGAACGGCGGTTGCCTATAATGATAACGGCAATGGCGATGAAGTTGCTCAGATCGCGACCCGGCTCAATCTTGATGTCGATCTCGGCCTGACTGCGACCGAGAGGTTGCATGCGCTATTCCAGCCGCTTCAGGATGATGCCCTATTCACTCGTTGCGAGTTCGCGGGTGAAGGCAGCATCGACGATTGCGAACTGGAATACAACTTCGAGCCGCAGACCGCCTTCTTTGAAGGCGATCTCGGTGCCATCACCGCTGGCCTGACCGGTAGCTACAACGACATCGACGTTCCGTTCACCGGCGGCTTCATCCCGTTGATCTTCCAGAATGGTGTGTGGCTGGAAGACGCGTTCATCGGAGGTGCCGCGTCGCTTCCTTCGCTGAACAGCAAGACCCTCGACATCTCGAATGCCGACTTCACAGTGTTCGGTGGTGCCGACAAGGTGACAGCTCCAGGTATTGCTGATGCAGCCGGCAACGTCGCCGACAGCAATGTCAATATCTATGGTGTTGCCGCTTTCGTCGAAACGCTGGAAGGCTATATCGAGGCCGGCTATGCCTATCTCGATGGCGAGGATGGAAATGCAGGCCAGGACTATCACTCGCTGACGGCGGCCTATACCGCGCGCTATGGCGGCTGGCTCTCCAACAGCATGCGGGTCGTGGCGAGCTTCGGTCAGGAAGAGACCAATCTCGAAGATGGCGACGAGCAGAACGGTGTGATGCTGCTCTCTGAAAACTCGTTCATCACGTCGAAGCCCTACACGCTTCTGCCCTACGCCAACTTCTTCCTCGGCATTGAGCGCCCCGTCCCGGCGGCGGATGCGACCGGTCTGTTGAAGAACACAGGCATCAACTTCGAGAGCGATGCTCTGACCGGCTTTCCGTTCCTGGATGACACCGGCCAGAATGCCTATGGCGGGGCGATCGGCTTGCAGTATCTCTTCGATCTGCAGCAGCAGATCGTGTTCGAGGTGGCGGCCGAGCGTCAGCTCTCCGACTTCTCCAACAGTTTCGAGGACGAAGTCGACAACCAGTATGCCCTCGGTGTGCGTTACCAGATCCCGATCACCAATGCCTGGCTGGTGCGATCGGACGCCATCTACGCCATCAAGGAGGATGATGACAACGCCGCTGGTGCTCGCGTCGAGCTTCGCTGGAAATTCTAGGCAGCAGTGCTGCCGGGCTTGACCTTGATCTCGGTGGCGTGAAGTTGCTTTTTTTCTAGCGAGTGCTGATTGCGGTCAGGAGAATCCGTTCCACTACACCAGTGGAGCGGCAGCGCATCTGGAAAGCAAAGCTGCGATGTCCATAATCGCGGCCGACATCGGAAAAACGGGGATCCAGTGCAAGCTGGGTCCCCGTCGTCGTTTTGGTGATCTCCAGACGCAAATCGGTACCGCGATAGAGAGGGGCTGATCTGATGCCGAAATTGACCGGCGACAGGGGATCGAAACTGACCTGGTCGATCGTCGGGCAGGCAGCCCATCGGGTGTCGAGGTAATAGTGCCAGCACCAACGTCGTCGACTTCATGGGTTCATCCCTCCGGTTCCTTATCGAACCTTTGCCGTAATGATAGGCTCTGCTGAAAGGTAGGGGGAGTCTCGGGCCGGCACCAAGGGCTCGAAGCCGAGCGTGGCAAGCACTCCGATATGTAATCGTTGCATCGAGGCAACGAACCTGGCTCATGCAGCTGGGCTGGCAGGGGACCAAAGCATTGCAAGAGAGACTGAAATTCTGGGGTTGGGGTTATGAAGGCGTTGGTCTTGACGATGTCGAAGTGGAAAAGCTGAAGAGCTTCTATTCCGATCGTTTTGCTGTCGAATTCACGGATGGCCAACCGCCAGCACTGGACACGATCGACCTCTCGAAACCCAGACTTTCACCGCCTGCATCCCTTGAAGACATTTGTACCAGTGAGCCCCATGCGCGCCTGCTCCATACCTATGGCAAGTCCTATCCCGATTCGGTCAGAGTTTTCTCGCGCGACTTCGGCAACGCGCCGGACATCGTCGCCCGGCCAGAAAATGAAGCCGACGTTCAATCCGTGCTCGATTGGGCTACCGGTTCGAATGCTGCCGTCATTCCGTTCGGCGGCGGTTCGTCGGTGGTGGGTGGTGTGGAGCCCTCTGTCGGCGACGGGTTCAAGGGAACCATCAGCCTGGACCTCAAGGGCCTGAACCAGCTGATCGAGGTCGACGCGACCAGCCGTGCTGCTCGCTTCCAGGCCGGTATTCTCGGACCTGATCTCGAAGCAACGCTCAAGCCCCACGGGCTGACGCTTCGCCATTTTCCGCAGAGTTTCGAGGTTTCCACCCTCGGCGGTTGGATCGCGACGCGCTCAGGCGGGCATTTCGCTACTCTCTATACCCATATCGATGATCTGGTCGAGAGTACGCGGAGTGTAACGCCGGCGGGTGTCGTCGAGAGCCGCCGGCTCCCGGGTTCAGGTGCTGGGCCCAGCCCGGATCGGCTGATGATCGGCGCCGAAGGGGCGCTCGGCGTGATTACCGAGGCCTGGATCCGGCTGCAGGCGAGGCCTGTCCACAAGGCCGGTGCGGCCGTCGGTTTTTCCGACATCAAGCGTGGCGCCAAGGCCATCAGGGCGGTGGCACAGGCGGGGCTTTACCCTTCGAATCTTCGGTTGATCGACGCGAACGAGGCGCTGGTCAACGGTGTGAACCAGGGCGAGGAGGCGCTCCTGGTCCTCGCGTTCGAGTCCGCGGACCATCCGCTGGATGGCTGGATAGCGCGCGCTCTTGAGCTTGTGCAGGATTTTGGCGGTCGACTTCACCCGGATCTGAGCGCTGCCGAACGCTGGCGGACCGCTTTCATACGCATGCCCTATAACCGTGAGATTTTGACGCCCGCGGGCGTGATCAACGACACCTTCGAGACCGCGATCACCTGGGATCGTTTTTCCGAATTTCACGACACGGTAAAATCGGCGACCGAAGCGGCCATCCTGGAGGCGACCGGCGAACCCGGCCTCGTGACCTGCCGCTTCACCCACATCTACCCGGACGGCCCCGCACCCTACTTCACCTTCCATGCCAAAGGGCGGGACGGAGCACTCCTGGAACAATGGCGTCACATCAAGGAAAGGGCGTCGGATGCCCTGATCGAAGCCGGCGGCACGATCACGCACCACCACGCCGTCGGCCGCGATCACATGCCCTGGTATGAACGGCAGCGACCCAACCTGTTCGGCGAAGCGCTCATAGCCGCCAAGCGAAGCCTCGATCCGGCCGGCATCCTAAACCCGGGCGTCATCGTTCCCCTTGACCGTGGCGAACGGCAGGCCGGCTGATCCGCTGGCCAGCGGCCGGTGGTTTTCTTTCGCTGTTTGGTGTCGATCGTCGCGAAATGACCTCGTGAAGCGGCCGAGCTGCCAGATGTTGCGCAGGAGAGCTTCCGCGAAACGGGAGCGCTGGTTGAAGATGAAGCGCTGGGCCAGGAGGTGACGCGCCATCGGCCGCGGCGCCAGCGCCAGTGCTGCCGCCCAGGTGGCGTGCATGACGCGCTGGCCGGGGTCGAGCACCGAGCCGAAGGCGGCGCGCAGCGTCGGCAGCAGCAGACTGAGGCGCTTGGCCGGCTTCAGCACGGCCGCAGCGAGGCGGCTTTCCCAATAAGCGAGGTCGTTCTCGATGACGTTGTTGGGCAGCAGCAGGCCGAGGCGCTTGCAGCTATCGGCGAGATAGCGGGCCCGTTCCCGAGAATCCTGAATATAGCGCTCGAACCGTTCGACGGTAAGCTCGCTGTGCGCCGATGTATTGCGTTCATGCACGCGATATCCGCCGAGTGTCTTGCGCAGTGTCTGCACATCGCCATAGAGCGGAGCTGCCGCATTGAGCGCGTCATCGATATCGCAGTCATAGTCGGAAGGGATTGGCATCACCTCTTCCAGAAACTGGCGGGAAAACGCCGTGCCGGATGTGGTGGTGGCAGGGTAGACGCCGGCGCGAAACAGCTCGGCGCGGATCGTCGACGGCGTGAGGCCGTGCGGGTATTTCGGAAAGACCGTATTGACCAGGTCACCTTTGCTGTTGATCGCCTGAAGTGCGTATTGCACCTTGACCGTGGCAGGCGTCCAGAGCGCCATGATGTCGGCAGCGGCAAAAGGTTCGAGGTAGTCGTCACTGTCGAGGAAGATGACGATGTCGTGCCGGCAGCGCTCGAGCCCGCTGGCGCAGCTCAGGATCTGACCTTGGTTGTCCTGGAACAGGGCCTCGATGCGATCGCCGTAGCTCTTGATGATATCGATCGACCCGTCGGTCGAACCATCGTCGACCACGATGACCTGAAGCTGATCGCAGTGTTGAGCAAGGGCACTGTCGATGGCTGTGCGTAAATATCGGCTATAGTTATATGAGCTGACGACGACGCTCAGCCCCATTTCTCTCGAGAGCAAAAGGGTCTCCGAAGATAAGGAAAATATTTATAGTCAGATTTAACTAAACCTAGCAGTGAAAATAATCGTACTCAATTCTACTTTTTTTGGCAATGTTGCCGCTCGCATTTTGCAACAGCGTCATGTCGAAAATCGAGCCTGTTGCGTCGAAAACACGATAGAGTTCCGCTGCTCCTGCTGTTACCTCATGTTCAAACAAGCCAATCGCGCATTGAAGGAGGCTTTTCCATGGCGACGGCACGGTCGGTTCAGCGGGAGGGGAGACGCGGCGGACGCGCGTCTCGGCGTGAGGCGCGCGGCAGCTTCGAGGTGCAGGCGTGGCCGGTATTGGAGCGCAAGGTGCCGACCTATGAGGTGTTGAGCGAGGACCGGCTTGAGATGATCCACCAGGCCTCGCTCAAGTTGCTCCAGGACGTCGGGATCGACTTTCGGGATGAGGAGGCGCTGTCTATGTGGCGGGACGCCGGCGCCGATATCAGGGGCGAGCGTGTGCGCATCCCGGAAGAACTGCTGATGGCGCTCGTCGCCAAGGCGCCGGGCCGCTTTACCGTAACGGCGAGAAACCCGGAACGCAGCACCGAGATTGGCGGCAGCCGGGTGGCGTTTGCGCCCACTTACGGCTCGCCCTTCGTCTACGACTTCGAGGGTGAGCGCCGCTACGGCACACTGGAAGATCTGAACAACTTCCACAAACTCGCTTATATGTCGCCGGTGCTGCACAACACCGGTGCGGTGGTCTGCGAGCCGGTCGATATCTCCGTGCCCAAGCGTCATCTGCACATCACCTACAGTGCGCTCAAGCATTCGGACAAGCCCTTCATGGGCCCGGTCACCGCACCCGAGCGCGCGGCCGATGCCGTCGAGATGGCAAGGATTGTGTTCGGGCCCGAGACGGTCGAAGCGGGGCCGGTGATGCTGTCCCTGATGAACTGCAATTCGCCGCTGGTCTGGGACGAGACCATGCTCGGCGCGATGAAGGTCTATGCTCGGGCGAACCAGGCCTGCATCGTCTCGCCCTTCCTGATGGCTGGCGCCAATGCGCCGGCGAGTGCGGCGGCCGCGGTTGCCCAGCTCAATGCGGAGGCGCTTGCCGGCATCGCGTTCACCCAGCTCTGCCGGGCGGGCGCGCCGGTGATCTACGGCCATTTCATCGCGACCATCTCGATGAAGTCAGGGGCACCCATGGCCGGTACGCCGGAGATGGGCCTGATGAACCTGATGATCGGCCAGCTTGCCCGTAAATACGGGATGCCGCTGCGATCATCGGGGATGATGGCTGGTTCCAAGAAAGTGGATGCCCAGGCGGCTTACGAGTCGATCCAGACCATGTTCCCGGTGTTCCTCGCCGGCACCAACTACGTGATGCACAGCTGTGGCTGGGACGAGTCGGGCCTGGCCGCGAGTTTCTCGAAGTTCGTCCTCGATTGCGAGCAGATCGAGATGTTCTACCGCTTCGGTCAGGGGCCGCAGTTCGGCGATTTCGACGAAGCCGTCGCGACCATCGGCGAGGTCGGCCCGGGCGGTCACTATCTCGGCACGGAGCACACCCAGAACCACTTCCAGACCGCCTTCTACATGCCCGAGCTCGCAGACGCCAACAGCTATGAGCAATGGCTGGCCGAGGGCAAGAAGGACGCGAGCGAGCGCGCGGTCGAGAAGGCGAAGGCGATGCTCCAGGCCTACCAGGCCCCGGCTCTCGATCCGGCGATCGACGAAGCCCTCCTGGCCTTCATCGCCGAGCGCGAGGCTGTGCTGCCGGACAGCGTGGAGTAAGCGATCGCTGCAGCTGGCTCATCGGTCGTGACTGCGACATGATGAGATCGTTCGATGACGTTTCGCGTGAAGCTTGGTGGTGTGACCAAAAAGAAAAATTCCTTTGGAATCCTCAGAAAATGGCGGCATACCGTCGATCTTGGTGATGGCAGAGGAAACCAAATGATGTGGTCACACCACTGATGTGATCATACCACTAAAGCCTGAGCGACAAGCTCAGAGCGCCAAAGGTTTGGCGGGGTTGGCCTTCGAATTCCTGACTTCGGTAGACATGGGTGTAAGCGATGCGAGCCTTATCGAAGGTCAGCGCCAGACCCAGGCGCGCCTCGCCGACCAGCCTGTTCTTGTCCACACTTGGCCCGTCATCCTGGAAAGTGTTGCCGTCGAGAAAGATGTTGCGGCCGACCACGCGCCCTTCCAGGCCGCCGAATACATAGGCCGAGAAGCCTTCCTGGGGTGGGAAATAATCGGATCCGGGCAGGCTTGGGCGGATGACAGGTGGGCCGTGGTCATCCGGGAGAAAGTTGCCGAGACGGAAGGTCACCCCGCCGGCGCCGAAGATGTGAATATTGCCGAGAGCCAGGCTAAGTTCGGGGGTGACGTCGAAGAACAGATCGGGAAGCCGATCATGCGGTGTGAGGTCGACATCGAAAGCACCGGTCCATTGACGACCATAAAAGAGATTGATGCCCGGTTCGTTGTCGAGCTGGTTTCCCCAGCCCTGCGGATCGGTCGCATTGGTCAGATCGTGAATGGCGCTTTGCAGCTCTTCCACGCCTGACAGCGGCCCTACGACACCTAGCTGCAGTTCGAGGCTCTCAAGATATCGTGGATGAGCGGACCTGGGTACGACCTCTCGTTCCAGGCCCAAGCCGAGATACAGCCATCCGGCATAGGGGTGATCGTCCTCGATCAGCTCTCTTTCGGCGAGATCATCGGGTGTAAAGGCGCTCTGACCAATTGAATAAGTCGCTCGGCTGCGGGTCAACGCGCTGCTGTCTGGCGTTGCAGGTATGACATCACGCAACCATCGCGGCTCGGAGGTCACGCAGGCAAGGCGCAGGCCACCGGTATAGTGCCGATCGGTCCCGGCCACCGCGTCATTGTCGAGCTGCAGCGAAACGACGTCGCAAAGGCCGGAGCCGTCCGCTGCCTCTGCGGCCGCAAACGTCGCCGTCGACATGGCGGCCAGCTCGAGCACGAGCGCGGACAACAGGAGACGACCGGAATGGTGCATGTCTCGTTCGTACCTTGAAGCGGATGAGCAATGACGAATGAGAATTGCAATGACGGACGAGAATTGCAATGGTTTAACAGGCAGGCCGTGTTCAATAGAAACCAACGAGCACGGAGCCTTCGCTGACCCAATAGGAAACCGCTATACAAAACGGCTCCGAAATTCGCCGACTTCAGGGGCGGCCTCGAGGTGCTGAACAAACCACCATCGGAACCCACGCCGAAGCAAGTGCTTCAATGCGTGACCCCTCTCTTCGAGCACGAGCCGGCACATCTTTGCGGCATTGAAACAGCAATGTGGTTCATGCCAGAATTTCGGCGACTTTCATCTGTAATGCGGGGATGACTTCGGCCTCGAACCAGGGATGACGCTTCAGCCAGGGGCGGTTGCGCGGCGAGGGGTGGGGAAGTGGGAAACAGTCCGGCATGTAGTCCCGAAAATCGCGCACGGTTTCGGTGAGTGTCGGCTTGGCGCTTGTGGCGAGATGATAGGCAAGGGCGTAGCGGCCGATCACGACGGTGAGACGGATTTTTGGCATCACCGCAAGAAGTTTCGCTCGCCACGCTGGCGCGCATTTCGGTGATGGTGGGAGGTCGCCGCTCTTGCCGCGCCCCGGATAGCAGAAAGCCATGGGGAGGATCGCGACCTGGCTCGGGTCGTAGAAGGTCGCGCGCTCGATGCCGAGCCAGGCGCGCAGCGTCTCGCCGGAAGGGTCGTCGAACGGGATGCCCGTTGCGTGGACCTTGCGGCCAGGCGCTTGACCGGCGATCAGAAGGCGCGCCTCAGAGCCGACCTGAAAGACAGGCCGCGGCCCTTCCGGCAGTTGGTCGGCGCAGATCCTGCAGGCTCTGGCCGTGCTGATCAGATCGAGGGCTTCATCGCGCATGGCACATCCTGCCGCCGAAGCGACGGTTGAGCAAGGCAGTCTTCTCTTGTTCCCGGGCTCACTTGTTTCAGGGCCAGCTGTCCGCTATGCGGGAATGAAGCTGGAGTGAGGCTTCGTCGAACCGGGGCCCTTGCCAATAAAAGGAGTGCCTCGATGCCGACGTCCCTTGCCGCCGACCTTCTCGCTCGCGCTGATACGGACAGACCCGTGACAGTCGGCCTTGCCGGTTGCGGTCAGATGGGGACCGACATCATCTGCCAGATCGAGCAGATGCCGGGACTGCGTTTGGGTGCGGTTGCCGAACTCGATGTGGGAGTGGCCAAGGAAGCGGCTGCCATAGCCGGTATCGACGCCGAGCGGACTGGGTTCGGCCGGGACGGCAACACCATCGATCGCTTGATCGAGACAGGACGCCTCGCCCTCGTCGAAGACGCGATGCAGCTTCCTTTGAGCGGCCTGGTCGACGTCATCATCGATGCCACCGGCAATCCGAACTTCGGCGCTGATCTGACGCTTCAGGCGATCGGCGGCGGTAAGGCAGTTGTGATGATGAACGTTGAATGCGACGTCACCATCGGCCGCTTCCTGGCGGCAGAGGCTCGACAAGCAGGCGTCGTTTATACGGGGGCGGCTGGCGACGAGCCCGCCGCGACCATCGAGCTGATCGAGTTCGCGAAAAACCTAGGCATGACCGTGGTCGCCGCCGGTAAAGGTAAAAACAACCCCCTCAACGTGGAAGCCACGCCCGACCTCTATGTAACCGAGGCCCGCGCCCGGGCTATGAATGCGAGGATGCTGGTCGAATTCGTCGATGGCTCCAAGACCATGATCGAGATGGTCGCGATCGCGAATGCCACCGGCCTCGTCCCCGATATCCCCGGCATGCACGGGCCCGAAGCCGGGCTGGCCGAACTGGCCTCCGTGCTTTGTCCTATGGAAGACGGTGGGGTGCTGAACCGGAAGGGCGTGGTTGACTATTCCATCGGCAAGGGTGTCGCCCCCGGGGTTTTCTGCATCGTCGAGATGAACCACCCGCGGCTCACCGAGCGCATGATCGACCTCAAAGTGGGGGAGGGGCCTTACTTTCCGCTCTACCGACCCTATCATCTCACCAGCATGGAGGTGCCGCTCTCGGCCGCGCGCGCCGTGCTCTATGGCAAGGCCGACATGACGCCGCTCGATCGCCCGGTCGCCGAAGTTGGCGCACTCGCCAAGAGGGACCTCGCGCCCGGCGAACGCTTGGACAAGATCGGCGAATACACCTATCGCGGCTTCGCACTCTCCTACGAAGATGCCAGGGAGAAAGGCGCGTTGCCGCTGGGTCTCGCCGAGGGGGCTTTGGTCAACACCGCGGTGAAGAAAGGCGAGCTTCTAACCTATGCCAATTGCACGCCGGACGAGAGCCTGACCATCACCCGTCTCCGAAAACGCCAGGACCAGACGGCTGCTGGCGGATAGGGCGAACCGCCATTATGTCAAAAAACGCATTTGCCGCATGGCAACTCGACGCCGCGATATTGGCTGTTAGAATGCGCGCGGGGGGAGATTATGATGAATGATAATGAGGCCGCTGGTCGCCGAGCACTGCTCGCCCAGCATTTTCTGCTGGCCCAGCTCGATGAGGCCGCTCTGGATACGCTGCTTGCCGTGGCCAGCGAGCGCCGTTTCACCAATGGCCAGGTGATTTTCCAGAAAGGCGATCCCGGCACCAGCATGATGGCCGTGCTGAGTGGGCGCGTACGCATCAGCGCCTATTCGGAAGACGGGCGCGAGATCATCTTGAACATGGTCGATCCCGGCCAGCTCTTCGGCGAGATCGCCCTGCTCGACGGCAAGGAACGCAGCGCCGATGCCACCGCCATGGGCAAGACCGAGCTCCTAATTCTCGATCGCCGCGATTTTCTGCCCTTTCTCGAGCGAAACCCGAAGATCGCCGTGCAGCTCATCGAGGTCCTGTGCGACCGGGTCCGGCGCACCAGCGAGATGGTGGAGAGCATCGCCTTCCTCGATTTCGGGGCAAGGCTGGCGAGGCTTCTCCTGCAGATGGCGAAAAACTACGGCAAGCCGACCGACGATGGCCTCCTGATCGACCTCCGTATCTCCCAGGCCGACCTCGGCAACCTCATCGCCTCCACCCGCGAGAGCGTCAACCGCCAGCTCAGCGCCTGGACCCAAGAAGGCGTCATCGCCGTCGACCAGGGCAAAATCACGCTCATCGATGAGGAGTCCCTCGAGCTGATGGCCCAAAGCATCGTATGAGTGGCGTGGCCACTCCATTGACGCTGTCGCGGAGCTAGACGATGGAGCTGTCTTTTCGCCTCGATGATTTGCGGGGGGCGGAGGTTCAGGAGCTGCTCAGGTGCCATCTCGACACCATGGCCGGGGCATCGCCGCGCGCATCCTTGAGCATATCATGGACGAGGCCAGGCGACGCCGCTACCAGCGCCTCAGCCTCGAAACCGGCTCTATGGCCGCCTTCGTCACCTGCTCGCCCTTCGCCGGCTATCGCCTGGACCCGAACAGCGTGTTCATGACCCGTGAGCTCTAGACTTCCCCCCCGATAAAGGACCGCATACCCTGCGCTAACCTGGCTCATTCTTCGAAGGCGGTTCAAAGTCCATGACGTGGTCACACCACCTGAAAACGCTGGAGCAGCGTCTGCTCTGGCTTGCCTGCTGGACCATTCACCACGCCAATCACTTGCGTGAGAAGGACGAGGTCAAGGTCGGCGGTCACCAGGCCTCCTCTGCCTCGATGGTCTCGATCATGACCGCTCTCTACGGCCATGTGCTGCGCCCCGAGGATCGGGTCGCGGTCAAGCCGCACGCGTCACCCGTCTTCCATGCCATGCAATATCTCATGGGCCTGCAAACCGTCGATAAGCTCAAGGCCTTCCGCGCGTATGGCGGCGCCCAGAGCTACCCCAGCCGCACCAAGGACATCGACGATGTCGATTTTTCGACAGGCTCCGTCGGCCTTGGCGTCGCCATCACCGCCTTTGCCTCGATCGTTCAAGATTATCTCGAAGCTAAGAAGTGGGCGAGCCCGCGTCGGGCCGGCCGGATGATTGCGCTGGTGGGCGATGCCGAACTCGACGAGGGCAATGTCTATGAATGCCTGCAGGAAGGGTGGAAACACGACCTCCGCAACACCTGGTGGATCATCGACTACAACCGCCAGAGCCTTGACGGCGTCGTCCGGGAAAACCTCTGGCAGCGCATCGAGGCCGTGTTCCAGGCCTTCGGCTGGGACGTCGTCACCCTCAAATACGGAGCCTTGCAACAAGCCGCCTTCGCCGAACCCGGAGGCGAAGCCCTCCGCACGTGGATCGACACCTGCCCGAACCAGCTCTACTCCGCGCTCACCTACCAGGGAGGGGCTGCCTGGCGCGCCCGCCTCCTCGACGAGATCGGAGATCAAGGGGCGGTGGCCGCCCTCCTCGACAGGAGAAGCGACGCCGAGCTTTCGGCGCTCATGAACAACCTCGGCGGCCACTGCCTCGAAACCCTATGTAATGCCTTCGACGCTGTCGACCACGACCGCCCCACCGCCTTTCTCGCCTACACCATCAAAGGCTGGGGCACCCCGCTCGCCGGCCACAAAGACAACCACGCCGGCCTCATGACCCCCGGCCAAATGGCCGCGTTCCAAGAAACAATGGCCATCCCCAAAGGCCAGGAATGGATGCCCGACGCGGGCCTCGTGTCGGACGCCGACGGCGTTGACTCCGACGCGTTTCAGGCCTTCCTGGACGGTATACCGTTCTACGCGGACGGGCCTCGGCGATTCGTCGCGGACAAGGTCCCGACTCCAGGCCCCGTCGCCCTCGACGATCGCGAGCAGTCCACCCAGACGGGCTTCGGCAAGATCCTGGACCAACTCGCCCGCTCCGAAAGTGCCCTCGCCGAACGCATCGTCACCACCTCGCCGGACGTCACCGTCTCGACGAACCTCGGCCCCTGGGTCAATCGCCGCGGCCTGTTTGCTCGAGGCGAGCAAGCCGATACTTTTCGAGTCGAAAAAATCCCCTCCACCCAGAAATGGCGCTTCTCCCCGGACGGCCAGCACATCGAACTCGGCATCGCCGAAATGAACCTCTTCCTCCTCCTGGGCGCCGCCGGCCTCTCCCATTCCCTCTTCGGAAAACGCCTCATCCCCGTCGGCACCGTCTACGATCCCTTCGTCGTCAGAGGCCTCGATGCCCTCAACTACGCATGCTACCAGGACGCCCGCTTCCTCATCGCTGGGACCCCCAGCGGGGTTACGTTGGCTCCGGAAGGCGGCGCGCACCAGTCGGTCGGCACCCCGCTGATCGGCATGAGCCAGGACGGCCTCGCCGCCTTCGAGCCCGCTTTTCTCGACGAACTCGCCGTCATCATGGACTGGGCCTTCGACTACCTCCAGCGCGACGGCGAAGGCGACCCAGACGAACGCACCTGGCTCCGCGACGAAACCGGTGGTTCAGTGTACCTTCGCCTCTCCACCCGCCCCTTGGAACAGCCCGCGCAGCGAGTCGACGATGCGGCGTTCCGCCAAGGCGTGATCGATGGGGCCTACTGGTGGCGCAAGCCCGGCCCCAACGCCGACCTCATCATCGCCTACCAGGGCACCGTCGCCCCCGAGGCCATCGAGGCCGCCGGACGCATCGGCGAAGACCGCCGCGACATCGGCGTCCTCGCCGTCACCTCCGCCGACCGCCTCAACGCCGGCTGGACCGCCGCCCAACGCGCCCGCCGTCGCGGGGTGGCAGGCGCCACCAGCCATATCGAAAGCCTGCTCGAAAACCTCCCACCACACTGCACCCTCATAACAATAACCGACGGCCACCCAGCAACCCTAGCCTGGTTCGGCGCCGTATCCGGCCACAAAACCACCCCCCTAGGCGTCGAACATTTCGGCCAAACAGGCTCAATAGCCGACCTCTACCACCACTTCGGCATCGACGCCGACACCATCACCGCCACAGCCCAAAACCTAACCCCAGGCCGCCCCCTCAGAAACAGCGACCCGCTGTACGGTTGACTTGCCTGAGACTGAGGGACGCGTCTGCGCTCCGGTGGGGCAGGGCATGCGCTCAGCCGCGACGCCTCATGAAAATGATGAGCAAATTCCGAGAGGAACCACGTGGCTCCAAAGGATCACAGTGACGGAAAGTCTTGTTGAAAGGTTTCCCTCCGGTGAATGACGCGTCTATGCAGCCTTTTGCAGC